>CALRVA020000056.1:0-15154 GCA_943371495.1 Archangium gephyra
CTCCGTGCTGCGGTGAGCAATCACCTCGCCCGTGGTGAGGTCCTGGATGTGGTAGCCCAGCCGCCCCCGGAACCTCTCCGCCACTGCCCGCACCTGCGGCTCAATGGTGCTGAGCTTGGGCCTTGCCGGTGGAGCCGCGAGCACCACCCCCAAGGCGAGGGCGGTGAGGCTCACGTGGTGACCTCGAGCCGTACCACCCCGGCCCGGTCGTGGCGCGCCACCAGTTGGTAGGTGTGCCCCGGGGCCACCAGCCACTCAAAGGTGTGCCGGTCGTCGGTTACGTCGGCGTGCCACCCAAAGCCACTGCTGGGAGTGTCGCACCAGCCTTCCAGTTGCGGGCCTTGCACCCGCCGCTGACCACTGTGCAGCCAGGCCGGCTTCTGCAGGGGTTCTTGTTCTGGCACGGCCGCGCAGGAGATCTCACCGATCACGCCCCGGCAGATCTTGTTCTTCAGGGCCGTCTTGGTCACGTGGGTGGGCAGCCAGCCGGAGTTCTGCACGGTCAGGCGCAGGCGCACGCTGTCGCCCACACGCTCTTGTTGCAGGTCGCGGAGTTCCAGACGGGGGCCGGTGCCCGCATGCCAAATCGCCCAATCCGCCAGGGGGGCAATCTCGGCTTCTAGCATCGGCGGGGGCGGGTTGCGGAAGGCGTACGCGCCATCCCATCCGCCAATCTCCACGGTGCCAAGTTGCGGGTGCTCAAAGGGTCGCCAGTCCACGTAGCCTTTGCCCTCCAGCTTCTCGTCGCTCCACTTCAGCAGTTGGATGTCGTGGCTGTGCGGGTGGTCGCGGAACCAATCAATGTACTTGTAGTCGGTGATGCCGGCCTGGCGCTGTGGCGACCAGATTTCCACCGTCCAGGCGTGCACGCCCATGCTGTGGAACATCCAGTCATCAAAGACACCCGTGATGACCTCCTTGGGGTGGTATTTGAACTCATGGAAGTTGCTGATGGCGGGGTAGCCAGTCATTTCGTGCCCGACTTCGCCCAGGGCCTTGAACGTCCACAGGTCTTCGCTGGGGATGTCGTCATCCGGCATGCGGCTGGGCGGTCGGAGCAGCACGCCCGAGAACGTGTGGAACGTGATGGCCCCGCAGATATTGGGGTGGTTGACGATGAAGTCCACCGCCGCGCGGATTTCGGGTTCGCTGGCCGGATAGGGGCCGGCCCCGTGCTGCTCGGCTTCTTGCCGCCAGGCGTTGGGGAAGTTGCGGTTGAAGTCCAGCCCCTGCGGGATGCGGCGCACCTTCAGGGTTTGGCCGTCGTATTCGTGCAGAATGCCCTCGGGCAGCACGCGGTAGGCGCGCTCGGCCTTCTCGCCCGGGCGGCGCTTGCGCAGCAGGCGGGGTTCCTCCTCGCTCACCACCCAGGGGCCGCTGGGGTCGGGGATGCGCATGCTCAGGATGCGGCCATCGCCGTCCAGGTCTTTGCGCTCCAGGCCTTCGTATTCGGCTTCATCGTAGGGGTAGGGGCGGGTGCCACTGCGGACGATGCGCGGCGGGGTTTCCAGCGCCCATTCCGCGCCGTCCGGCCCCAGGCGAGGGACGAGATAGAACGTGCGCTCGCGCAGGACATCGGGTTCTTGGGTGACGAGCTGATCGAGGATGCGGAGCACGGCGCTGCAGGCGCTGACCTCGCTGGCGTGGATGTTGCCATCGCACCAGAAGCCGGGCTTGTCTTCGGGGGCACCGGTGCGGCGGTCGGTGACGGTGGCGCACCAGATGTCGCGGCCCTCGTGGCTCTTGCCGATGCTCTCCACCGTGACGTAGTGCGGGTGGGCGGCCACGAACTGGTGGAGGAGGTCGGTGACTTCTTGGTACTTGAGGTAGCGGTCGTAGGGGACCGTCACGGCGGACATGGCGCGGAGATTACCGCCGGGCTTGCTTGCAGTCTAGAGGTTTCGAAGTGGCGGTTCCGATAATCAGAGGTGACTCGGAGAGCCACTCACCCATGATTGCGTCCATCCTTTTTTCGGCGGCCCTGCTGGCCTCACCGCCGGCCGCCCCGGCCCACGGTGCCCCGGCTGCATCGGCCCACGCCGCGCCGGCGGCTGCCCCCAGCCTCGCCCAGGCCCTGCAGCGCCTGAAGGACGGCAACGTGCGCTACGCCACCGGCTACGCCAAGCACCCCCGCCAAGATTCGGGCGGGCGCCTCAGCGTCAGCCAGAGCCAGGCCCCGTTTGCCATCGTTCTCACCTGCGCGGATAGCCGCGTGGCCCCGGAGATTGTCTTCGACCAAGGCCTCGGCGACCTGTTCGTCGTCCGCATCGCGGGCAACGTGGCGGACACCCTGGCGCTGGCCAGCATGGAGTATGCGGTGGAGCACCTGCACAGCTCGCTCATCGTGGTGATGGGCCACGAGCGGTGCGGCGCGGTGAAGGCGACCCTGGACGCCACCAAGGCCCCAGCCCCGGCGGCCACGGACCATGCCGAACACGCCCACCACAGCCACATCCCGGCGCTGGTGAAGGAGATCGAACCGGCCATCTGGGCGGCCAAGGGCCGCACCGGCCCGGAACTCGACGCCTGCATCGAATCGAACGTCGAGCATTCGGCGGGGCAGATCACCAGCCGCAGCGACATCATCCGCCAGTTTGTGGCGGACGGCAAGGTGCAGATTGTGGGCGGGGTCTATGACCTCGACACGGGCCGGGTGAACTGGCTGAGCAGCGTGCCCCAGAGCGCCTACGTGCGCGTGCGCCGCTAAGTTAGGGCAGTCTCTGCCATTCCAAGACCTGCGCCGGGCGGTCGGAGTTGAACCAGTCAGCTCCGGCCGCTCGCAGTTCTCGGTAGGCGTCGGGCGTCTGCGGGTGCGCCCAGAACCGGATCTTGCGACCCGCCCGGTGAGCTTGCCGCACCATCGAATGTAGACGCATGCGCTGGGGTTCGGGCATCGCGCCGGTGCCCATCCAGGTGAAGTGGCTCATCCAGCTCTCGCTGATCAGCGGCATCAGAGTGGGTGAGGTTTGCCGGTCCGGGAGATCCGCGTAGCGGCCATCGTAGCCGTACCACTGCCGGGGGTGGGCGAAGATGTGCTCTCGATCCCGGTCCCCGCTGATGACAATGCGCACTGCCCCGGGCCGCGAGGTGGCCAGCATGAAGGCGTAGGGCGCGAGTTGCCGGTCCAGTTCTTTCAGCACGGCCGTGCCGTCTTCTTTCACATCCACCAAGAGCTGAAAGGGAACCCCGGGCTGGTGCACCCAGCCGCCGCGCTCACGCACGCGCTGGGCCAGGGGCTCCAGATAGAGACTGCGCAGGGTGCCCTCGGGCTGGATTTCGGCCCGGGTGTGGGCCACGCGCAGGTCGCCATCCACTAAGAAGACGTCGGCCTCCACGCTCCCAAACCCCGCATCCAGGGCTTCGTGCAAGGGGCGATCGCGCAGGTAATCGTTGTGCGAATGGCCCTGGGGAAGGGAGGTAGGAGTCCCGTGTAACAAGAATCCCAAAGTCACGGACGCCCACATCGCACCCAGCATAGACCGGCATAATGGACAGGTGCGCAAGTATTTGAGCCTCGCCCTTTTGGTGGTGGCGGCCTTGAGCCTGTGGGCCTGCCAGCCCAGCACCCCCGAAGCTACGTCGACCACCGGCACCACCGGCACGGACGCGGCCGCCCCGACGGACGCCAAGCCCGAGGAACCGGCTTCGACCAATCCCTCGGCCCCGCTGACGAAGGAGCCCATGCCGCTCAAGTTCGAGCGAGACGCCAATGGCGCCTTCAAGACCGCGCCGCCGGAAGCTGTGCTGCCCAAGGATGGCGACAAGGTGGCCGTGCTCTACACCAGCTACGGCAACATCATCCTGCGCTTTAACGCGGACAAGGCCCCCAAGCACGTGGCCCAGTTCCAAAAGCTGGTGGAAGAAGGCTTCTACACCGGCACCAAGTTCCATCGCGTGATCCCCGGATTCATGATCCAGGGCGGCGACCCGAACAGCAAGGACGACGACCGCAGCAATGACGGCATGGGTGGCTACATGAAGGATGGCAAGGAAGTGAATGTCCCGGCCGAATTCAATGACACCAAGCACATCCGAGGCATCCTGAGTGCTGCTCGCTCTAATGATCCGAACTCGGCCAGCAGCCAGTTCTTCATCATGGTGGCGACCAACGAGGGCCTGGATGGTCAATATTCGGCCTACGGTCAAGTCGTGGCCGGCATGGACGTGGTGGACGCCATTGTGAACCTGCCGCGCGACATGGGTGACAACCCGCTGGACGACAATCCGGCGATCGTCATCAAAGCCGAAATCCGCACTTGGCCGTTAGAAGAGTTGAAGTGACCGCAATGATGCTCTCTTTGGCCCTGGCCCTCTCGACCCCCCACCAAACGACTCCGCCGCCGGTGGAACGAAAGAACATGGATATTGTCAACCAAGAAATCAAAGCGGGCGAAGAAGTCGCCGTCGTCACCACGGGCAAGGGCCAGTTTGTGCTGCGCTTCTACGCCGACATTGCTCCCAAGCACGTGGAGAACTTCAAGAAGCTTGCGACCACGGGCTTCTATGACGGCACCCGCTTCCACCGCACCATCCCGGGCTTCGTGATCCAGGGCGGCGACCCGCTGACCAAGCGCATTGAAGATGCCAGCCGCTGGGGCACCGGCGGACCGGAGTGGCGCGTGCCGGCCGAGTTCAACGAGCGACCGCACAAGCGCGGCATTCTCAGCATGGCCCGTTCCAGCGATCCGAACTCCGGCGGGAGCCAGTTCTTCGTCTGCGTGGCGGATGTGCCGAGCCTGGACCGCCAATACACCGTGTTCGGCGCGATTGTCTCCGGCATGGACGTGGTGGACCAAATCGTGAAGTCGCCGACCACCGACCGCAACGGTTCCGTGAAGCCGGAAGAAGCCGTGCGGATGGAAAAGGTCGAAATCAAGACTTGGCCGCTTGAATGATCGACATTCCGACGCCTCCTCTGGCTGATAGCCGCCCGAGTTGGGACGAGTACTTTATGGAGATTGCCAAACTCGTTTCCACCCGGGCGACCTGTCCGCGTCGCTCCGTGGGGGCGATTATCGTGAGGGATCGTCGGATTTTGGCCACGGGTTACAATGGGGCGCCGCGAGGTTTGCCCCATTGTCCGCCTCAGGGTTCTCAGCAAGATTGGCCGGACGGCTGCATGCGAGCGGGCCACTGCATCCGCTCGCTGCACGCCGAACAGAACGCGCTCCTCCAGGCCGCCAGCATTGGGGTGCCGTGCGAAGGGGCGACGATGTACGTCACCTGCCAGCCGTGCAACACCTGCGCCAAGATGATCATCAACGCGGGGATCACCCGCGTGATCTACGAAGGGGATTACCCCGACCCGTTTTCGTTAGAACTCTTCCGTGATGCGCAACTCGACGTGGCTCTGTACCGTCACGGAAAGCTAGAGGCCGTTGCCCTCTAAATCCTCGACACCGTGTGGACCGACGCTGAGTTTCTAGAAGGTTTCCGCTACCCCTTGTTAGCCGGGGTGGTGGCCATGCTGGGCACCCTTCTGTTCACGCCCTTGGTCCGGCGTTTTGCCATCCGGCAAGGGGCGGTGGACGACCCGAGCCGCGATGCGCGCCGCGTGCACACCGAGCCCATTCCGCGCTGGGGCGGCATTGCCATTTACGGCGGCATTCTGTTGGCGCTGGCCACGGTGTTGCCATTTGCCTATCCGTTCACGCCCTTTCCGTTCTATCTCATCGGGCTGATCCTGCTGGGCGGGGTTTTGGTGGCGTTCGGGGCCCTCGATGACCTCAAATCCTTCAGCGCGAAGTGGCAGCTTCTGGCCTTGCTCCTTATTGGCGTGGCCATCCAGTTTGTTTACGACCCGGTGGGACGCGTTTCGGTCCAGGGGATGGAGTGGCCGCCGGTTGGCGACGGCTACTGGCAGGATTTTGGTTGGTGGGGCGTCCCGCTCACGGCCGCGTACATCTTTGTGGTGACCAAGACCATGGACACCATCGACGGCGTTGACGGCTTGGCGGCGGGCATCGCTTGTATTGCCGCCGGCACCTTGGCCGTGATTGCCAAGTACGAAGACCAACCTCGCGTGGCGCTGATTGCGGCGGCGGTGGCGGGCTCGTGCGTCGGCTTCTTGCGTTACAACTTCAACCCGGCCAAGATCTTTATGGGCACCGGCGGGGCGCAGCTTTTGGGCTTCCTATTGGCGTGTCTCAGCGTGGTGGGTGCGCTCAAAACGGCGGCGGCGCTGGCTCTGTTCATCCCGGTTTTGGTGTTTGGCGTGCCGCTGATTGACGCGGTGACGGTGACCATCCGCCGCCTGCTGGCCGGGCAACCGATCACCCAAGCGGACAAGCGCCACCTGCACCACCAACTGCTGGCCAAGGGCCTGAACCAGCGCCAAACCGTGCTGGTGCTTTACACTGTAACCATCGTGCTGTGTGGCCTCCTTTTGACAATGGTGAGATGGCGTGGATAAGGCCCGCGTGATCTTTGTGGTGGGCACCCGCCCGGACGCCATCAAGAGCGCGCCGGTGGTGCGCCGCTTTCGGCAGGACCCGCAGTTCGAAACGATCCTCCTCAGCACTGGGCAGCACCGCGAGATGCTGGCGCAGGCGCTGAGCGCGTTCGATCTGGCCCCCGATGAAGACCTCGGCATCATGACGCCCGGGCAGTCGCTGGCGCGCATCACCAGCCGGGCACTGGACGGCATTGACGAGGTGATTGACCGCTTGCAGCCGCACATGGTCTTCGCGCAGGGCGACACCACCACCACCTTTGTGGCCGGGCTGGCGGCGTTCTACCGGCAGGTGCCTTTTGGGCACATCGAGGCTGGGCTGCGCACGGACACGGTGGACAATCCGTTCCCGGAAGAGTTCAACCGCCGCACCTTGGGCTTGTTTGCCGCGCAACACTATGCACCCACATCTTGGTCGGCCGATAACCTCCGCCGCGAGGGCGTGCCCAACCACCGCATTTTTGTGACCGGCAACACCGGCATTGACGCCGTGATGCATATCGCCGAACTGGCCGGCGAAACCCCTTGGGTGCCGGAAGAAGGCCGCGTCATCCTGATGACCACGCACCGGCGCGAAAACTGGGGCGAACCCCAAGCCCAGATCGCCCGAGCCGCGCGGCGTTTGCTGGACGATTTCCCGGATACGCACCTGCTGGTGGCCATGCACCGCAACCCGATTGTGCGGGACACGCTGGTGCCCCTGCTGGGTGACCACGAGCGCGCCCACCTGATTGAGCCGCCTGATTACGCCCCCTTTGTGCGCCTGATGCGCCGCGTGGACCTCATCCTCACCGATAGCGGCGGCGTGCAAGAAGAAGCCCCCACCTTTGGCAAGCCGGTGCTGGTGCTGCGCGACACCACCGAGCGCCCCGAAGGCGTGGATGCGGGCACGGCCCGCCTGGTGGGCACGGACGAAGAAGCCGTCTACAGTGCGGCGGCCGAACTGCTATCCAACCCGGCCGCCTACCAAGCGATGGCGCAGGCCGTCTCCCCCTATGGCGACGGCAAGGCCAGTGACCGCATTTGGGCGGCCGCCCGCGAGTTCCTCAAGCTAGGCTCATGACGATCCTGCAGGCCATTGTGTTGGGGCTGGTGCAGGGCCTCACCGAGTTCTTGCCCATCAGCAGCAGCGGCCACTTGTATCTGGTGCCGGTGCTCTCGGGCTGGAAGGATCCGGGCGCGGGGTTCACCGCCGTCATCCAGCTCGGTACCATCCTGGCGGTCTTTTTGTACTTCGGTCGCGACCTGGGCCGGGTGTTCATGGGTTGGTTGCGCGGCCTGCGGGGCGGGGAAGCCGCCCGCACCCACGAAGCCCGGATGGGCTGGGCGATTGCCCTCGGCACGGTGCCCATTGCGGTGGCGGGCTTAGCGTTTGAGAAGTCGATTGACACGCACCTGCGCACCCCGTGGGTGGTCGGCGGCTCGTTGATCGCTTTCGCTTTGGTGATGGGCTTGGCCGAACGCGTGGGCCGCCAAGAGCGCAAGTGGGAAGATCTCACCTTGCGCGACGGCCTGACGATGGGGCTGTGGCAGTGTCTGGCGCTGGTGCCCGGCAGCAGCCGCAGCGGCTGCACCATCACGGGCGGCCTCTTTGGGGGGATTGACCGGGCGACGGCGGCGCGGTTTTCGTTTTTGCTGAGCGTGCCGGCGATCTTGGCCAGCGGCCTTTACAAGCTCTATAAGGAGCGGGCCGACCTGCTGGGCGGCGGGATGATGCCGACCCTGGTGGCGACGGTGGTGGCCTTCGTCAGCGGCTACGCGGCCATTGCGTTCCTCATGAAGTTCTTGCAGAGCCGCAGCACCTGGGTGTTTGTGTGGTACCGCGTGGCGCTGGGCTTGGTGGTGCTGGGCTTGGCATTCTCGGGCCGCCTGGGAGGCGTGTGAGCATGGGGTTCCGGCGGCGCGAACCGGTGATGAACCCGACCGCGATGGTGGTGGGGCTGGGCAACCCCGGCCCGCAATACGCGCACACCCGGCACAACGTGGGCTTTGATTTGATCGAACTGCTAGCCGAGCGGCACAAGGTGCGCGTGCGGGAGAGCGGTTCGCGCGCGTTGTTCGGCATCGGCACCGTGGCGGGGGAGCCTGTGGTGCTGGTGAAGCCGCTGACCTTTATGAACCGGAGCGGGGAAGCCGTGGGGCCGCTGGCCAAGCGGTGGGGCATCGCGCCGGAGCGCATCCTGGTGGTGGCGGATGATCTGGACTTGCCGCTGGCCACCGTGCGGGTGCGGAGCAAGGGCGGCAGCGGGGGCCACAACGGGCACAAGAGCTTGATTCAGTCGCTGGGGACGCAGGAGTATCCGCGCATCCGGATTGGCATCGGGCGCGGGGAGCAAGATACCGTGGAGCACGTGCTGGACAAGTTTCACCCCGATGAGCGGCGGGATGTGCAGGATGCTCTGGCCCGCACGGCGGATGCGGTGGAGTGCTGGCTGCGCGACGGCATGGAAGCGGCGATGAACCGCTTCAATGGGTCGGGTTAGTTAGTCTCCCTGGTCGAGGCAGGGGCTGGGCCCGCTTCTCAGTGCACACTGAAGCGCGACGCGGATTTGAGAGCGTACGGCGTTTGCGGGTTCAGCACGCGCAGGGAATCCACTCCCCAGGAGTTCAGCGTCTCTTCGCTGCACGCGTAATCCAGGAACACCTCGTGCCCATCCTTGGTGCGGGCGGCACAGGGCACCCCCACGGCGGTGCGCAGCAAGACGTAGCCGCGCGGCGGGATCACCGCTTCTTCCCGAAAAACGTGCCACACGCGCCCCGCGCCGGCCTCGCCGCCGACGGCAAGGATGGTGTAGCCGGCGAGATAGACTTTGAGGGCGCCCTGGTTTTGCAAGAGCACGGCCTCATCGTCATGTCCCGTCCCTGGATCAACGCCGATGATTCGTAGCAAGATAGTGCCTCCAAGTTAGAGGACGGAGCAAATCACCGGGACGATGCGCCTGTTGAAAACTCTTGCTCAACTTCTTTGGCGACGGCGTCCATCAGCTTCGCCAAACGGTTAATATCCGCCTCGCTGAGCGCACGCTGCACCAAGATCTCGAACTGGTCCACTTCCTTCAGGGCCGCCTTTAGCGCCTTGGTGGCGGGAGTGGTGAGGCTCAGCACCTTCACGCGGCGGTCGGTGGCACTGGCCGATTGCTGGATCCAGCCCCGCTTGACCAAGGCGAAGACCGCTTCGCTCAAGGTGGCGGCGGAGATGCCCAGGCGGCGGGCAATTTCTACCTGCGATGCCGACTTGCCGGCACTCTGCACGGCCGCCAGCAACTGGAACGTGGTGAATGACAGGCCGTGCCGCGCAAAGCGGGGTTCCAGCCACGACGCCTGCAAGTCGTAGAGCAGTCCGATGCGGACACCAATGGATTCCTGAGCCACACGGTCAGGATACCGAATGGTTATGTGTCTTTGCCGGGCCGCTCGTTAAACCCGCACGTCCAGGGCGGTTCGCACGAGGGATGAGACCCGTTCGAGCCTTCGGCTGGCTTCCAAAGATAGCTGCGCCGCTTCATGTCGCTTGGCCAGGGACTCATAGGTATGGCCAGCAATGTCTGCACGGCTGACGCTGAGATTCACTTGGGATTCAAGTCGCCGTAACTGGGCCAATGTGTTGAGCATTGACATCGTTCCGACTGGTAACACGATATTTCTCCTTTAGGTTTGCGTTCTCACTTTGCTTGACTCTCCACTACCGCGATCTTTCCATGATCTTGGGGCGAAGTTTGACTGTGTTCTTGCGGGAGTTGTCGGCGACCGGCAGTCGTGGTCTGCCGACTGAGTTGTAGATTGACGAGGCTTAACTTATCTCTTACCATACGGCGGAGACCCGTGACAGCCGCCACTTCGGCCGAAGTTGGCGCGCCCACGGGCTTACCGCGCTCTAGCGGCCCCATCAGCGGGCCAAGGTCGCCACAGTCGTCCAATCCCAGGAGGTGACCCAGTTCGTGCATCACCACGTCCACTTGCTCGGAGCGGCTGAGCGGGCTGCCGGGCGGCTGCGTGGCCACGTAAATCGTGCCCTTGATGCCGACCTCGTGGCGGGTGGTGTTCCACCGGAACTCCTTGCGCATCTTGATCAGCCCTAGAGTGTGGCTGCCTTCGGCGGGCACCTGCGGCACCCACTTGACGATGACCTGCGGGTTCTCGCGCATCGAAACTAACCGAATGGGGGAATCGCCATCCAGCGCTTTGTTCCAGCCCTGGGCGGCCTCGCGCACAATTCCAGTGCGCTCCGCGTGGTCGCCTTCCACCGCAATAGTGACGCCGTCGCTATAGAGCGTGCCCTTCATCAGGGCGAGCGCCATTTGGTATTGGCCGTCTTGCACGGCGCGCTCGGATTGCTCGTAGGTTTCGTGCACTTGAGGGAGCAAAAGCGGGGACAGCTGCGTGATGGCCAGGCTGGACAGCAGCAGCAAAGAGCAACCGCCCAACCAGATCCGGGGGTGTGCGCGCATGGCCGGTTTGTTCCGCCTTTGGTCGCCCCGTGCCCCTTGGAGCAATACCAGGTTCAAAACAACTTGGTAGCATGACGGGCATGAGCGACCCGCGCCCCCTGGACGAGATCCGCACCGAGATTGATGCGGTGGATGCCGACCTGGTGCGGTTGCTGAGCCGCCGCACCGAACTCGCGATTGAGGTTGGGCTGGTGAAAGGGCGCGATGGGCAGCCGTTCTTCACACCCGAGCGCGAACGAAGTGTTTACGAGAAGTTACGCCGCATCAACCCGGGGCCGCTACGGGATGATCAACTCATCGCCATTTACCGCGAGGTCATCAGCGCGGCCCGCGCCAGCGAACAGCCGATGAAGGTGGCCTATTGGGGGCCGGAGGGCACCTATAGCCACTACGCCAGCACGCAGGTTTTTGGCAACAGCACCACCTTTGTGCCGAAGGAGAGCATTCTCGACGTGTTCATGGCGGTGGAGCACCGGTTGGTGGATTACGGGGTGGTGCCGGTGGAGAACAGCACGGCCGGGGTGGTGCCGGAGACGCTGGACGGCTTCCCGCGCACCAATGTGAAGATTTGCGCCGAGCGGTACGTGCCCATCCACCACTGCTTGGTGAGTGCGGCAGCGGGCCGGCAAGATGTGCAGCGCGTTTACGCGGGCAGTCAGCCCTTGCGGCAGTGCCAGGCGTGGCTGAACACTTATTTGCCCGGGGTGGAGATTGTGGATGCGGCCCCCACCGCGCGCGCGGTGGCCATGGCCAAGAACGACCCGCACGGGGCGGCGATTGCGAACCGTTTGGCGGCCGATCTTTATGACCTGCCGGTGCTGGATGAGCACATTGAGGATGACCCGCATAACCGAACGCGGTTCTTGGTGATTGGCTTTAATGCGCCGGCCCGCACGGGCCGCGACAAGACCTCGCTGATGTTTAATCTGCGCAACCAGCCCGGGGAGCTCTACCGCGCCCTGGGGGCGCTGGACCGGAATCAAGTGAACCTCTTGATGATTGAGAGCCGGCCCGCACCGCGCAGCTCGTTTGAGTACATCTTTTTCTGCGATTGTGTGGGTCACCGCCATGATGCAAATGTGGACCAAGCGATGCTCGATTTGAAGGCCTTGACGTTAGAAATTACGACACTGGGCAGCTATCCATCCGATGAGCAAGAATAGCTGTCAATTTTGCGGGCTTTTGACTTGTAATCGATGCCAAAAACTGCGAATATAGTTGCCGATGGTATGAGTTTACGGAACCATTGTCGCGAATCATTCGCCAGAGGGTAGACACACGGATAACTATCCGTCAAGATGGAGATACACATGTGGCTTTCGGTTGCACTGACCATCACGATTCCCTGGGGGGCATCGGCGCAACCGACGGCGCTGGTGGCCACGAGCTGGGATCGGTCGGTGGTCATGGCATCTTCCGAAGCTTTGATGGGGCGAGAAGGCTCGATTTCGGATGCCGCTTGGTCCTTGGTCAACCGGGATGTCCCGATCGTGGAAGTTCAAGTCGGGGTCACACGCGATGCCGTGCCGGTGGTGGCACATGATGTGGGGTTGTCTTCCTCCGGGTCGGAGGCATTGCTTCTCTCCGAGGCCGTGACTCAGGGCTGGGTGCCGCTGGCGGAGATGCTCGATGAGATGCGCGTGCCGCTCTCTTTGGTGATCCGGATTTCGCAGGAGCGCTCGGGAGCCGCCGCTGTGAATGTGGTGGCGAAGAGTGGGGTGAGGTCGCGGGTGGTGTTCCTGGCTTCGGACCCCGAAGTGCTTCGTTATGCAAAAAATAAGATTCCCGAATCATTCGTTTTCTGGGAGGCCGACCGCGCGTTTGGAGAAGATGATATTGCCTCGCTCATCAACCGCTTGGTGCAGACCAATGCTGATGGCGTGGCCACCTCGGAAAAGCGCATCCATCCGGCCCTGGCGCGGGCGCTGCGCCAGCGCGGCTATCCCTTGATGGCCCTGGATGTGGCCCCGGGCAAGGCCGTGGAGCGGCTCCGTGATCTGGGAGTGAACATCCTGCGCGCCGACGAGCCCGCCGATGTGCGCGACGACCTCAAAGACCTCGAAGGTCTGCGCCCCTGGCACCTCGATTGGTGATCCTCTCGATCTAAAGAAAAACCCCCAGGGGATGCTTGCGCATCCGGCTGGGGGTTCTTCTCTTGGGGCGGCAACGGCTTAAGAGCAGCCGCTGGTGCTACCGCAGGTGTTGCACTTGAGGCACACCCCGTTGCGCACCAAGGTGAACGCGCCGCACTCGCCGCACGGGTCACCTTCGTAACCCTTCAGGCGGGCTTCCCGGATCTTCTCCGTGCGCTGGTCGGCCACCATGCTCACTCGCTCTTGGATGGCCACCCGCTCCACCTTTCGGCTCGGCATCACTTGGGCAAAGGGCGGGTCTTGCGGCTCGATCGTCGGGCTCATCATGGAAGGCGTCGTGTCCAGGCCCTTGTTAAAGCCTCGGGAGTCGTGATTTTCGCGGCTCACCGGCAGCACGCCGTTGTCCATTTCGGCTTCCTCCTCGAATTCCAGCGCGGGCTGGCTCGGGCCGCCGACGGTGTCGGCGCGCAGATCTTCGGGGCGGACCTGCACCAGGTCGGTGCGGCCCAGATACGTCATGGCCAGTTCGCGGAACAGGTAGTCGATGACGGAGGTGGACATCTTGATGTTGTCGTGCCCTTGCACCGGACCGTTGGGCTCGAAGCGCGTGAAGACAAAGGCCTCCACGAACTCTTCCAGCGGCACCCCGTACTGCAGGCCCAGCGAAACCGCAATGGCGAAGCAGTTCATGAGCGAGCGGTAGGCCGCCCCTTCCCGGTGCATATCCACGAAGATTTCCCCAATGGTGCCGTCTTCGTATTCGCCCGTGCGCAGGTACACCTTGTGGCCGGCAATGCGTGCCTTTTGCGTGTAGCCGCGTCGCCGGGCGGGCATGGCTCGCCGTCGCGCGATGTAGCGATAGACCAGACGTTGGGCGATTTGCGCCACTTCCTCTTGCCGGTTCTCGGGCTCGGTGGTGGCCGGGCCTTCGAGCGTGGCTTCCAGAATCGCGGCCGCCGCATCGTCGGAGCTGGAGTTCAGCGGTTGGCTGAGCTTGCTACCGTCTCGGTAAAGGGCGTTCGCCTTCAGGCCGAGCCGCCAGGACATCAGATACGACTCGTCGATGTCTTCAATCGTCGCATTGGCGGGCAAGTTGATCGTCTTGCTAATCGCACCGCTGAGGAACGGCTGGGCCGCCGCCATCATGCGGATGTGGCCGTGCGCGTGGATGAAGCGCTCACCCTTGCGGCCGCACTTATTGGCGCAGTCGAACACCGGCAAGTGCTCGGGGCGCAGGTGCGGAGCGCCTTCGATGGTCATCGTGCCGCAGACGTAGTCGTTGGCGGCTTCGATCTCGGCCTTGGTAAAGCCCAGGGCCGGGAGCATTTCGAACGACCAGTCGTTCAGTTGCTCGTCCGTGAGGCCAAGCTCGTTGCGGCAGAAATCCTCGCCCAGCGTCCACTTGTTGAAGGCGAACTTGAGTTCAAAGGCACTTTCCAGGCCGGATTCCAGCTTGGCCAGGGCTTCGTCGGTGAAGCCGCGTTGGCGCAGGGTGTCGTGGTTGATGCCCGGGGCCCCTTCAAGAGTCCCCGCACCGACCGCGTACTTGACAATCGCTTCGATTTGCTCCGAGGCGTAGCCCAGTTTGCGCAGGGCCGCCGGGATGCTTTGGTTGATGATCTTGAAGTAACCACCCCCGGCGAGCTTCTTGAACTTGACCAGAGCGAAGTCCGGCTCGATCCCGGTGGTGTCGCAGTCCATGATCAGGCCAATCGTGCCCGTCGGGGCCAGCACCGTCACTTGCGCGTTGCGATAACCGTGCGCTTCACCCAGGGTCAAAGCTTGATCCCACGCATTGCGGGCCGCCGCCAGCAGATCATCCGGCGTGTCCGTGGGGTTGATGCCCATCGGCTTGATATCCAGCGCTTCGTATTCCGATTCGGCGGCGTTGTAAGCCGCGCGGCGGTGGTTGCGTATCACACGCAGCATCGAATCGCGGTTCTCCTCGTAGCGCGGGAAGGTGCCAATTTCGCTGGCCACGGCCGCGCTGGTGGCGTAGCTGTCACCACCCAGGATCGAAGTCAAAGCCCCCGCGATGCCGAAGCCTTCCGGGCTGTCGTAGGGGATGCCCATCTGCATCAGCAAGGCGCCCAGGTTGGCGTAGCCCAGGCCCAGGGTGCGGTAATCGTAGCTCAGCTGCGCGATCTCGCGGCTGGGGAACT
>CALRVA020000057.1:0-15135 GCA_943371495.1 Archangium gephyra
CCCTGAGGGTGCCTCGCGTAGCGAATACATCAATCGCAAGGACCTCAAGTGGATCATCATCATCCTGGTGGCCCTCGGGGTCGTCTTGGCTCCGGTGTATCTCACCATGCGAGCACAGCAACAAAAGCAAGCCTGCGCGGCCAACCTGGGCCAGATCTACAAGGGGCTCTTCCTCTATAGCCAGCTGAACGACGACCGCTTACCGCCGGTGTACGAAATGGAAGCCGACGGTACGCCGCGCGTGCTGGATGTGGGCGGCAAGGGCGCCGTCATCAGCTGGGCGAGCCACCTGGGGAGCCACATCCCCGACCGCGTTCGCATGAGCTGCCCGGCTTCGACTGCCGACGAGAACGTGCCGACCTTGGTCTATGGCCGACCGGGCAAGGACGACGCCATCGAGTCCGTGAGCTACGGCATGGTGGTGAGCCTGTCTTCGATGCCGCTGAACGACTTGGCGGACCAAAATGGCACGCTCCTTATCACCGAAACCGCCAACAACGGCGCGCAGGGAAGCTATAACCCGCAGCCGTTCCGCATGGATGGCAAAGTGGTGCCCTACGACGGGATGGCCATTGGCTGGAACACCGGCAACTCCTTCCCGACACCGCAAACGGAGTGGATGACCCGTCTGGCCTTCCGTGGCACCTCGCAGGGCAACTTCGGGGGCCAGACCCTGGGGCGGCACAACCTGGTGAACAACGCGATTATGGCGGACGGGAGCTTGCGCTTGATTTCGGCATCGGATGCCAAGGTCAAGATCCAGCGGGGTCGCCCGAGCGGCATTTGGAATGTGGAAGCCACTTTCTACCCCCTGTTTTACGAAGAAGGAGCGACCGAGGCCGCTCCCAATCCGTAATCGTTGATCCCGCGCGGGCTTACCAGCGCGTGGTGACGGTGTAGCGGACCTTCTTGACTTCGTCCGGTTGCAACTTCAGCACCCATTGCAGGGTGTTGCTGTCCGGGCGGGCCATCGCATCTTCGCTGGTCACGGTGAAATCGCCGAACTTGCGGTCCATCACGATGAGCTCGGTCGCTTCCTTCTTGCGGTTGCGGGCTTCGAACTCAATGGTGATCACACTTCCGGTGTCGGGGTTGCCGTTGAGCCAGCGGAAGTCCACAATTTTGCTTTCCACCACCACGTCAAACGACTTGCCGATGTTGATATTCAGCTCTTCGTTGCGCGGCGTGTGCTGGATGAAGTCTTCGCCCATCAGCTGCACGTCACCGTCCTTATCGGCCTGGAAGACCTTAAAGGTTCCCTTGGGCATCGCAATGCCAAGGCCGTTGGCTTCTTCGTTCTTAAAGGTGATGAAGGCCATCGGCTTGATCGGTCCCGAGCCGACGCGACCTTCTTGACGAGGATTGCTATAGAACGGGCCGAGATCCGCGATGAGCTTAGTGCGCACTTTGATGCCGTCATGTTCCATAAGGGAAACCTGCTTGATGGCCTTGTTGGGCACTGAAACCGAGCGCGCCATCTTGTAAAGGTGGTATTCGCCAATCTCTTGGGTGGCCATGTCTTCCATCTTCGCGGCGGCGTTCATCGCGGGCATGCCGCCACCACCGCCGAAATTGCGCTGCTCAATGTAGCGATTGACTTCGCCCGCCAGGAACGAGAGCTTGGCGTTTTGGTAGCTGGTGCCGCTGTTGTTGGTCAGGGTCACCCAGCCCTTCAAATCACCGACCTTGCCCGCGTTATCCAGCGTCATCACGTAGTCGCACTTCCAAGAAAAGCCCTGCGTGAGGTAGCGGAACTCGATGCGGTTGCTGCCGGCTTTGCCGTCCAGTACCCACAGGAGCGAGGGCTTGCTGATGAGCCCCTCGGGGAGCTTGAGCACTTCGATTTCGCCCGTGGGGTTGAGCAGGATGCCACCCGAATCGGTGCGGACCACCATCCCGTTGTAGGTTTGCCCCATCGAGCCATTGGCGTCGGCCACCATCGCGAAAGGCGCACTAATCAAAGTGCCATAAATAGTCTCCTTGGTGCCGTTCGCGAGATTGCGGTGGAACCGGATCGGTTGACCCACACTCTTATTGAGGATGGCGATCGGGTTGATGAGATCGTACTGGTAGTTTTGTTCTAAAACAGTGAAGCTACCCGGCGCGGAAAGGGACGTTACCGAAACACTATTGGCTTCAATCATTTGGGCAACATCTTCGACAAGCACATCCTGCGGGCCACCGGCCAGATCGATCATTCGCTGTTCGCGCACAAGGGCAAACCCGTCGTTATAGATCGTGAGCGCAGATTCAAGCGGCGGACCGGCTTTGGTTACGGCCGCCAATGCAATAGTAGTCAGCATTCAAGGATTTGGACGCTCCGGGCCGGAATGGGTTACGGCAACCAGGCCGATCCCTGGGCATCGTAGGCACAAAAATGCCCCCATTCGGTCTCGCCGAAAGGGGGCGGTGTGAGGAGAGCCAGGCCGTTACCAGCGGGTGGTCACGGTGTAACGGAACGTGCGGGTCTCATCCGGCTTCAGGCTCAGCATCCATTGGATCGTATTGCTGTCCGGGCGCGTCATTCCGTTCGTGTCTTGCACGGTGAAGTCACCGTACTTTCGGTCAAGGACCTGAATATCTATGGGCGTGGTCTTGCGATTCCGCACCTCCACTTCGTAGGTCGCTACACTCCCCTTGGACGCATCCTGATCGAGCCAATTGAAGGCCACTTGGCGGTACTCCACCACCACATCAAATGACCGGCCAATGTTCACCCGTACGGTTTCATTGCGCGGCGTGTGCTGGATGAAGTCTTCGCCCATAAGCTGAGATTCATCCTGCTGGTCGTTTTGAAAGACCTTGAAAGTCCCCTTGGGCAAGGCCACACCCAGCCCACTGGCTTCATCATTTTTGAGGGCGATGAACACTTGAGGCTTGAGCGGCCCGGACCCGATGCGGCCTTCTTGCCGCGGATCAAAGGAGTACGGCCGCAAGTCCATCACCAACTCCTGACTCACCTTAATGCCGTCCCGCTCGAGCAACGAAACTTGCTTGATGGCTTTGTCCGCTACGGTGACCGGAAAGCCTAGCTTGTACAGGTGATACTCGCCAATCTCTTGCGTTTCCATGCCACTTTCCGATTCAGTTCGGGCGCGGCCCAAGGGGCCACCCGGCATGGAACGAGGAGTTGGAATTCGTGCCCGGTTCACCTCTCCGGCCAGGAAGGCCAGCTTCGCATTCTCGTAGCGCGTGCCGCTGTTGTTCGTCAGGGTCACCCAGGCCTTGAGAGTGCCGAGCTTTCCGCTGGCATCCAAGCTCAGCACGTAGTCGCACTTCCAGCTAAAGCCCTGCGAGAGGTACGAGAATTCAATGCGATTCCGTCCGGCTTTGGCGTCCAGCACCCACTCCAACGAGGGCCGACTGATTAGCCCCGCTGGCAGCTCGGTCACCTCGATTTCCCCAGTCGGGTTCAGCAAAATGCCTCCACTGTCCGTGCGGATCACCATGCCGTTGTACATCTGGCCCGTGCCGCCATTGGCGTCGGCCACCATCGCAAAGGGCGCACTAATCAAAGTGCCAGAAACCACTTCCTTGGTGCCGTTGGCCAGCATCCGGTGGAACCGAATCGGCTGCCCCACGCTCTTGTTGAGGATAGCTATCGGGCTAACCAGATCGTACTGGTAGTTCTGCTCCAGGACCTTGATGCTGCCCGGGTGGCTGAGCGAACGCACCGAAACACTGTTGGCCTCGATCATCTGGGCGACGTCTTCCACCAGCACCGATTGCAAGCCGTCCATAAGGTTCAGCTCACGTTGCTCGCGCACCAGAGCAAAGCCGTCGTTGTAGATCGTCAGGGCGGATTCGAGGGGTGGTCCGGCTTGGGTCGAGGCCATCAGAGCAAGGGTCATCATCATGGTTGGTGGGCGTGCGTCCTCTTGTCAGACGCGTGACACGCTCGGGAGTCACACCCCCAGCTATTGCCCAAGCGATGCCCGCACTTGCTCTTCGCTCGGTGCCTGCAGTTCGTCGTTCACCAAATAGAACGTGGCGGCCCCGTGCCCGCCCCATTGGCCGAGGCGGGCGGAAAGGATGTTCCACCCCAACTGGGTAATGCGCCGGCTCATACGGAACGCCATCCCCCGGCCACGCGGGGCATGGATCTCCAGCACCCCCATCCCCGAAACCTGGTACGTCCATTCGTAAATCTCCTGCGGGCGGAGGGGGTCTTTGCCCCGCTGTTGCATCCAGGGTTCCAGGGGCTCGGCCCCGCCCAAGATCAGGTTCAAATCCTCTTCCAGCCGTTGCTGGGCACGGCGATTCAGCATCCGTCCGGCCTGGTTGATCTCAAAGGTGTCAATCACCATCGGCTGGTCGCCCGCCGTGGTGCACGCCCGCAGGCCATTGATGGCGAGGTCATTGGCGTAAATCACACCCAGAATGGACATGAGCAAGCCCGGGGCATCCGGGCAGACCACCGTAAGGCGTGTGGAATTGAACTCGCGCAGGTCTTCGAGAGCAACTTGCAGCTCACCATCGCGGGCGCGTTCGCCCATCTCGTAGTGCTGGCGGATCACCGCCATGGGAGTCGCCAGCATGTAGCTGGCCGGGAGCGCATCGAGGAAGGCTTCCACCTCCGGACCACTCTCGTTGTCACGGAATTGGCGCGCCAACTTGCGGCGGACATGGGCCGTGTCGGTCGGCACCGTTTCGCTCTCCGAATCCAGAAGTGCCCGCGTTTGGTAGTAGAGATGCTGGAGCATCGCCTCCTGGGTGGGCGTCCAGATTTCCGGGTGGACGGCCGAGGCGTCGGCGTACGTCAGCAGCGCCAGCAGGGGTACGCGCTCCCACACTTGCACCTGGTCGGCAAAGTCGCGCACCGTGTCGGGGTTCAGCACGTCGCGCAGGCGGATAAATTTTGAGAGCAGCTCATGGTGGCGCACCAGCCAGGCCGTCATCTCGGCCACGTCGGGGGGCAGGCGCCAGCGGTCGGCCACGGCCCGGGCCATGCGCTCACCGACCACTTCGTGGGGTTCGCTCGGGTCAATCTTGCCGGCGTCGTGCAGCAGCAAGGCCAGGTGCAGGGGCTCCTCGTCTTCAATTTCGGCGCGGACTTCAGCGAGGAATCCAGTCGAGGGCAGTTCATCCAGGTGGCGGATGGCGCGCAGGGTGTGCTCCAGCACGGTGTAAACGTGCGGCGCATCGTTGGGGATGAGATAGCGCACCGCGTCGAACTCCGGCAACAGCGCCCGCAGGACCCCTGCATGGTCCAGCATCCGCAGGGTGGCCTCGCCGCGCGAAATGGTCCGCAAAACATCCGATCCCAGAACGTTTGGCGTCATCGCGACCTCGATCGGCTCCACATCCAGCCCCAGCGCTCCGCCGATGGCGATGGCCGTGGCGGCTTCGCCCGCCGAAATGGGAGGGTGCATGCGCACTTCGCCATTCAGGGCCACGCTGTGCGGCGTGAGGGGGAAGCGGTTCTGACGGATGTACCGCACGGCATCCTCGTAAGTGCGGTGCAGCTCGCTCATGGCCTCCAATCGGCGGGAGGCGAGGTCAGCCATATCCGTCCCCAATCGAGCCGCCATTTCCGATTGTCTTTGGCGTGAGAGGGTGCCCGTCGTGCGGCCGCTCAAGGCTTGCAGGCGCAAGCGATGCAGCAGCACCAATTCGTAAGCCGCTGGGGCTGTCATGGCGCGTTCGCCCATGGCCATGCGCATCCAGTTGGCGGTCTGCCAGCAGCGCAAGCCTCCGGCACCTTCTTTCAGGTCCGGTTCCACCACCAGAGGGCTCTCGTGCGTGCGCCGCATCGCCAGCTCACGCTCCTCGCGCTTAGCCAGCAGGAACTCGCCGACATCCAATCGCCCCCACAGGCGGCCCAGGGTGCTTTCCCAGTCGGCCACTGGCCCCGCCAGGTAACGCCCGTCCATCAGGCTACTGACGAGGCGCATGTCCACGCCGGGGAAGTCGGCGGCCGTCACGTAGGTGTAGCCCACGCGCACCGCAAAAGTAGCCTGAATCTCGGTTTGCACCGACCGGAAAAACGCCCGCAAGAACGGGCCCTCATCGTTGCCCCGGGTGGGGATCACCGCGATGTCGAGGTCACTTTCGGGGCCGACTTCCTGCCGGCCGTAGCCCCCCGTGGCGACCAAGGTGAAGGGCGCGGACTCGCCGCGTGCGGATTCGAGGTGGCGGAGAATCTCGAGCAAAGCCCGGTCGTACATCGCCGAGTGCGTGCGCGCCCACTGCCGCCCCGACGAGGCGGACCATAGTTGCTCGACTTGCTGCGCCTTTTCCTCCGTGCGGAGAGGCGAGAGAATCCGCTCGCTCATGGGGTTTGGGGTAAGGATACGACTTCTTGCCCCAGAGCGCGCTGACTTTCGGTGGCGACGCGCCGGTCCAGGGCCAGGCAGGCCGGCACCGCCACCACCGTCAGAGTAAGCCCGGCCAGGGCCAGAGTCACCCCCGCTTCTCGCGCCAGCTGGTCCACCGCCCACGGCAAGGGGCGGCCGGTGTAGAACCGCGCCAAAAGCGCCAACGCCCACAGAATGGCCAAGAAAAGCGCCGCCCACACCGAGGCTTGCCAGGGGCTGGGGGAGATCTCGTAGATGCTGGCCGGGCTCATCAGTTGCATGGCGGGGGTCTGCGCCACAAACCACCAAGAGAGGCTAAGCAGGAGCCCCAAGGAGACGATCCGCACCCACCACACCCATCCGGCGGGGAGGCGGCGCGGGCTCTCTTCGGGCAGCAGCGGGGGCAGCATCCACCCCGCTAAACCCACCGAGGCAAAGACAAAGGCAGGCCACTCCAGACGAAGCTGGCCATACGCCCACGCCGCTCCTGCGAAGCCGAGCATCGTCATTCCGATGCGCCAGGGCAATTCGTGGCGGCCGCCCCGCCGGGCGAGCGTCATGGCCAATGCCGCCAATACAGTGGCCGCTGTCATCGTGAGGATGGCCCCGGGGAGCCCCGCCAGCACCCCGGCTTCGGCGCGGTAATACGGAGCCGGACGGATGGGGCGGGCATTGGCCGCCATGATGCGCTGAGCGCGGGCATCGGAGGGCGACGAAGCCATGCCCAGGCGGATCATCGCCCGCCCGACGATGGCGCCTTGGTAGGTGGCGGACTGATCGCGGATCATGAGCCCAATCTCCACCGTGCTGGCCCGGGGCATGCGCATGGCCAGCCGCTCCAGCGCGTAGTCTGCCAGCAGGGAGGTGCGGTCGCTCCGCACCACTGTGGTGTGCCAACTTCGGTAAGTCCCTACCTTGGCCTCCATCTCCTCGACCAAAGGCCAAATACGCTCGCTCTGGTGGTCGTCCCAGCGCGGCAGTTCACCGGCTCGCACCCAGGCGGCTTCGCTGGCCTCCTGGTTGCCCAGGGCCGCTTGAGTGGCGGCCAAAGCCACGTGCCAATAGGCGTTTTCCGGGTCTTGCTCCGAGGCTTTCTGGAAGATCTCGGCGTTGGTTATCAGGTCTTCTTGGCTTAGCTCAGGCCCCTGCGAGAGGCGCAAGGCCAAGGCTTCCGCCCAGTTCCCCACCTCCGCCAGCGTCGTCGGCGGGCCAAGGGTGGGTTGATTTTGTGGCCGCAACAGGGACGTGCGAGCAATGTGCGCATCCGGCGCATAGCCCACGCCATGCAAGAGGGCATAGCGCAACACCGGCACCGCGGTGTAGGCGATTAGCGCGCCGAGGAGCCCGCCGATGAGGACGCGCGCGGCGAGGCCCACTGCTGAGTTGGTTCCGAATCTTGCCCGAACGAGGGGGCAGGACGATGCATAGCCGAACCCGCAGGCGGCACCACTTTCGGCTGCGACCACAGAGTCTGGGCAAAGGCCAGCATGAGAGCGGCGACGGCGGCCGCCGTGGCGAGGGTGGGCATCCAGTGCTTAGGTGACCGGAGACGGTGCCAGGTGCGCACGCGCATCACCGTCACGGTTTCCATCAGTTCGTCGCCTTCGTAATCGATGGCGGCCGAACGCAAAACCGACATCGCGTCGGCTTCGGCCTGCTCCTTCGGGATCATTCTCCCTCCGTCGCAGCGCTCCATAGTTCGCGAAAACGCTCGCGGGCGGCGTGCAAGCGGCTACGGACGGTTCCAATCGGCACATCCATAGTTTCGGCAATTTCTTCGTAACTCAGTTGCTCCATTTCTCGGAGCACGAGCGTGAGGCGCAGATCGGGAGTCAGGTGCTGCAGGAGCTTGCTGACCAGAACCTTGGTCTCCACCGAACTGCCTTCGGCATTTACGGCGCGGTCCACGATGCCCGGCTCCGGGCGGCGGGAGCGCAGGCGATCCATGCACAGCCGCACACAAATGCGATAGAGGTAACCGGAGAAGGCACGGTCTTCACGCAGGCGGGGGAGTTCTCGGAAAGCCTTGAGGAAGGTGTCTTGCACCACGTCTTCAGCCTCGTGGGCGTCGCGCAGGGAGTTCGCCGCGATCCGCACTAAACGCTTTCGGTGCCGGCCGATGAGAATGCGCATGGCCGCATCATCGCCCTCCCGACAGCGGGAAACGTAGTAAGCGTCCTCGCCAAAAGTGTCGGTTGCACCGGTTGCAATTGAAGTTGTGCGTACCCAGGCCATGATCGGTTCTTCCGTTGGACGATCCCACCCGGGGGAAAGTTCATGTGACTTATGAGATTTCGCGGCGGCGAATCCCCGGGGCACTTGAAGCGTCCAGAAGTACACTACCCCACCGCACCCTCATGTTCTCAATGGATGCGCCCGCGCCCGAGGCTCAAAATCCCCCGCCCATCTCCATTCCGGTTCCGCAAGAATGGCGACAGGGCGAGGTGCGCGTGCAGTACCAGAGCGTGGAAACCGAGTTTGTGCGGGGAGCCAGTGGCACGCGGATGCGGCTGCGGTTTGAGGGCGATGTCATTGTCACCTGGCAGCAAAGTGAGCTCCGCGCCAACACCGTGGTATACGACGAACTCACCGGCGAGCTTTCCGCCCAAGGCGCGGTCCGCCTCACCGACCCTGACGGTCGCATAAAAGCCGAAGCTCTGCAGTGGAATACGATCACCCGGACGGGACGAGCGGAGGATGCTCTGCTTCAGGTTCAGTCCACCACGTTTCAGGCCAAGGTTCTGGAAGCGGAAGAAGGCAGTTACCGGGCACAAGGCGTGACGTTTTGGTTGGCCCGCGAAGGTCGCCCGCCGGTGTATGTCACCGCCAACCGGGTGAGCATCAACGATGGCCGCACGGTGCGCGTCTCCGGGATGACGTTGCACCTCTACGGTTTGAACCTGGGGCCGTGGCCGTCGTGGTCGTTTCGGCTGGACCGCCGCACTGAGGGTCTTCGTTTGCCCCGGATCGTCCCGACCAATGAAGGGCTGGGCTACGCCTGGGGCAGCGACTACCAGATCAACGATCAGACGATTCTGGATGGCTCGATTGAAGCGCTCACAGGGGAACCCATCCGGTCAGGTCTCCGGATCACCTATTCGTTCGATAAAGAAACCGCCAACGTGCGACAACTCCCTACGGAAGATCTGGGTGAGCGGGTCTCCAACGGGTGGTTCAACTCGGTGGACATGAAGTCGACCGACCATGAGCGCGGGGAAGTGAGCGCCGACCGTAACTTGGTCAGCGCGGGAGTCTATGGCAACCGACGCACGTTTGGCCGTGAGAACAACGAAGACCGAGTGAACCAGTGGTTCCGCGTGGACTACACCCGCAGTGAGGACGTGCGAGGCTGGGGGATGAACCTCAGCACCAGCTATCAGCGCACGCAACCGGCCCCCGGCACAGCGTCCGTAGATCGCTTGCTCAGCCAGGCCACTATCCTCGCGCCCACTTATGACTTTGGCGGCGGATGGAAGAGCCATCTGCGCGGCGATCTCTTCAGCACCGTGGGAGGCAGCCCATTTGGGTTCGCGCGAGGTGAATTTGGCACGTACCGCCAGTTCGGAGGTGGACTGACGGCCGGGGTGGCGGTGGCGATGAGTTCCGAATTCGGCACTCCGGATTTCGATTTCGACCGTCTCTACAGCCGAGGCGGCTTACTCGTTCGCTTCGATTACGAACGCGGCCCCTACACCGGACGCTACCTGGCCAAGTGGGATGATGGGCGCGGCGGATGGTACGACCAGGAATACGAAATGGCCCTGGTCGCCGACGTTTTCGAACCTTTCGTTCTCTATCGCCGGTTCCCAGGGGAGTTTCGGATTGGGGTTCGACTCCGGATGGATGCGTTCCGCGATACCGTCCGTCGCCGGGTGGAAGAGTAAGCCGCGCTAAGCGGCGCGGGCCTGCTGCGTGGCCGTTACGTGCGTGATCCAGTCCAGCCTGAAGTCACCCACGTCCGTAATCAAACACGGGCCCTTGAGGGGGAGGAAGTTGACATCAAAGACTTCGGCGACCACGGACGATGTATCGCCCTTCCGATCGCGGTAGCTGAGTTCAACGAACTGTCCGACAAATGCGCGTGCGTCACTGCTGAGCATGATTTGACCCTCACAACTGCCCGGGTACCTGACCCTTGCGGCTGTATCTCTCACTTTCCACACTTTATGGTGCCCAGTGCCCGCCCTCCTACCAGTCTCTCGGACTTTTCTGGCATCCGCGAACAGTAATATCAACAGGGCCATGCGATACCAACTGGATGAGACGACGCTGCGGGATGACCGCCAGGCCTCTCTTCTGGAGTGGATGTTGCCGACCGGCACCGGGGGCTACGCCATGGGCACGGCCATGACCACCAACACGCGCCGGTACCACGGGCACTTGGTGGTCGCCCGCCCCGCCCCGGTCAATCGCATTGTCCTGCTGAGCACCATCGAAGCGTTCGTGACCATCGAGTCCGAGAGCTACGGCCTGAGCTCCAACCAGTACGTGGGCACCATCCACCCCGAAGGTTACAAGCACCTCAAGTCGTTCCAGGTGGGCAACTTTGTGGAGTGGGAGTGGGAGATTCGGGGACGCCGTATCGCCAAGCGGCTGGTGACACACCCGGGGCAGGATGCCGTCACTCTCAGCTACATCAATCGCTCGGATTCGGCGGTGAGCCTGCTTCTGCGGCCTCTGGCGTGCCACAAGGGTTATCACGAGAACTTCCGGGTGCAGGATTTTTATCCCGAGTTCATCGTCTTCCCCGATGACCGGACCCTCATCACCCACAAGGGGTTAACGCTCTATTTGGATCACCCAGGCGCGGCCCGCACGCCGGCCACCGGTTGGTACTACCGATTTGAACGCCGCCGCGAAGCCGAACGCGGCCTGGACCCGATCGAGGACTTGTTCTGCCCCTGCGAGCTCCGGTACTTGCTGGCCCCGGGCGAAGAAATCACCCTGGTGGCGAGCGCGGACGACAACACGGCTCCCGCCGCCTTCCCCGATGCGCCGCCGCCGTCCACTTTGGCGGATGCCCTGCGACGATCCGCCGTGGATTTCTTGGTCCAGGTGCCGGAACGCACGACCATTCTCGCGGGTTACCCGTGGTTTGCCGACTGGGGCCGCGACACCATGATCGCCTTGCCCGGGGTGTGCCTGCATACGGGCCACGTCGAGGCGGCGCGGGAGATTTTGAGGTCGTACGCGCAACGGATGCACCAAGGTCTCCTTCCCAACCGATTTGTGGAGGACGGCGAGCAGCCGGAATACAACACGGTGGATGCGACCCTGTGGTTCGCCAACGCGATCTACAAGACCCTCCAACACGAATGGGATGCGGAGTTTGCCCACGAAGCGCTGGGATGGCTCGCCGAGAGTATGGAATGGCACCAAAAGGGCACGCTCTACGGCATCAAAGTGGACCCGGCGGATGGGCTCCTGCGGCAGGGTGTCCCGGGCACTCAGCTCACCTGGATGGATGCGAAAGTGGGCGACTGGGTGGTGACCCCCCGCCACGGCAAGCCGATTGAAATCAACGGTCTTTGGATCAATTTCCTGCGAGTGGGCGAGTGGATCGCCAAGCGCCTGGAGCAAGACCCCACCGCCTTTGTCGAGGCCGCCGAACTGGCCGAGTCGAACTTTGAGCGCAAGTTCTGGCACCCGGTACAAGGGCACTATCTCGATACGGCGGACCCCAACGACGCCTCGCTCCGCCCCAACCAACTCATTGCGATGGGCTTGCCGTTCTCGCCCCTGTCCGGGAAGAACGCCGAAGCCGCCCTGCGCAAGTGCGTGGACAAGCTGCTCACCCGGCACGGGGTGCGCACGCTGGGGCCGGACGAGCCGGGCTATACCGGCCGGTACGTGGGTCCGCTCGCGGAGCGGGACGCCGCCTATCACCAGGGCACCGCGTGGCCGTGGCTGCTGGGGCCGCTTGTTACGGCATGGGTGCGGCTGACGGGCGATAAGGCCCGCGCCCGCGAGATCCTCACCGACGCCCAGGTGTGGCTCAGCGAATACGGATTCGGCGGGATTGCCGAGGTTTACGACGGCGACGAGCCGCAATTCCCGGGCGGTTGCCCGTGGCAAGCCTGGAGCGTGGCCGAGGTGCTTCGCGCTTGGGTGGAAGATTGCGATGGAGACGAGGTCCCCGCGTGACGGCTGTGTGCATCGAATCGTGGGGGTCCGGCGTCTGGAAAATCCCCGGTTGTCGCTCTTAAGACCCCATGTGCTCCTCCAACTTCGTCCACCTGCATAACCACACGGAATACAGCTTCCTCGACGGAGCGAACCGCATTCCGCGCATGGTCCAGCGGGCGGTCGAACTCAACCAGCCCGCCCTCGCCATCAGCGACCACGGCGCGATGTTTGGGTGCATGAACTTCTATTGGGAGTGCAAGAAGCAAGGCATCAAGCCCATCATCGGCATGGAGGCTTATATCGCCCCGGAGTCGCGCCACAAACGCGATGGGCGGCGGGATGAGGCGGCCTACCACCTCCTGCTGCTGGCTCGCAACGAAGAGGGTTATCGCAATCTGTGCCGCTTGCACAGCATCGCCTCGCTTCAGGGCTTCTACTACGTGCCCCGTATTGACCGGGAGGTGCTGAGGCAACACAGCGGGGGGCTCATCAGCTCCACCACGTGCCTCGGGAGCGAGATCAACCAACTGCTGATGAAGGACGAATTCGACCGAGCGATTGCCATGGCCGACGAGTATCGTCAAATCTTTGACGAGGGATGCTACTTCGTGGAGCTCCAAAACCACGGCATCCCGGAGCAAAAGAAGTGCAACGAGGGCCTGGTGCGCATTGCCCGCGACCTCAATCTGCCACTGATCGTCACCAACGACGCTCACTTCTTGTGCAAAACGGACGCGCCTGCGCACGACGCGCTCTTCTGCATCGGCACCGGCAAGTTGATCGAGGATCAGAACCGGCTTCGGTTCCGAGGTGAGGAATACATCAAGTCGTACGAAGAGATGGCGAGTCTCTTCCCGGATTACCCGGAGGCGATCTCGAACACCCTGATGGTCGCCGAAATGTGCGACCTGGAACTCGGCAAGACGCGCAACCTGATGCCGACGCCGGATCTGCCGGAGGGCGCCACGTCCCAAACTTTCTTGCGGCAGCTCTCGGAAGAAGGTCTCCGCGCCCGGGTCCCGACGGCGGATGAATCCACTTGGGATCGTCTGAACTACGAACTCAAGGTCATCGAGACAACGGGCTTCGATTCTTACTTCCTCCTGGTGCGGGAGTTCGCCCAGTACACGCGCCAGCAGGGCATCATGTTCGGGGTGCGGGGCTCGGCGGCGGGCTCCTTGGTGTCCTACACGCTTGGCATCACCGACATCAATCCGGTGGAATACGACCTCACTTTCGAGCGGTTCTTGAACCCCGAACGCGTCTCCATGCCCGACGTGGATATGGACTTCCAGGATGACCGTCGGGATGAGATCATCCGGTACGTCACCGAGCGGTTTGGCGAGGATCAGGTCGCCCAGATTGTCACATTTGGAACCCTGGGCGCGAAGCAAGCCATCCGCGACGTGATGCGTGTGATGGGGGAAGAACCTCGCGAGGCCGACGCCCTCTGTAAGCTGCTCCCCAAGGCCCCCGGCCTGACGTTTGAACTGGCGCTGACCGAGCCGACCAACAAGATGAAGGAAGCGGACCAGGCGCTGGCCCGCGACAGTGCGGACTTCCGTGCCCGCTACAACAACGACCCCAAGGTGCGCGAGATTGTGGACCTGGCCCGCGAGCTGGAAGGACTGAACCGGCACGCGGGGGTCCACGCGGCTGGGGTGGTCATTTCGGGCGAGCCGCTGGCCGAAATTGTGCCGTTGGCCCGGGGCCAAAACGGCCAGGCCATCACCGGCTACGAGATGGGCGTGCTGGAGAAGCTCGGCCTGCTCAAGATGGACTTTTTGGGCCTGAGCAACCTCACGGTGCTCGCGCTGGCCCTCGGCAACATTAACCGGAATCGGTCCGAGAAGCCACTCACGGTCCACGACATTCCCCTCGAAGATGAACCCACCTACGCCATGCTTGGGCGGGGCGAAACGGTCGGAGTCTTCCAGCTAGAAAGCGGCGGGATGCGCCGCAACATCATGGCCCTGCGCCCGCAAAACGTGCGCGAACTCGCGGCCATGGTCGCCCTGTACCGGCCGGGGCCGCTCAAGCACATCGCCCGGTTTGTGGACAACAAGCACGGCCGTCAGAAACCGGAGTACCTGCACCCGGTGATGGAGCCGATCCTGGAGGAAACCTACGGGATCATCGTCTACCAAGACCAGGTGCTGAAGCTGGTGCAGGCCATGGCGGGCTTCTCCCTCGGGAAGGCCGACATTCTCCGCCGCGCCATGGGGAAGAAGGACGAGGCGATCATGACGGGCATGCGCGCCGAGTTCATCGCGGGGTGCCAAGAGCGCGAAATCAGCGAGAAAGTCGCGGCGGCGGTGTGGGAGCTACTCCTTCCGTTTGCGGGCTACGCCTTTAACAAGGCACACGCCGTGTGCTACGCCATGCTGGCCCACCAGACGGCGTACCTGAAGGCGCACTACCCGGTGGAATACATGGCCGCCTTGTTGGCTGCCTACCGCGACAAAGAAGACCGCGTGACGGTGTTCATTGACGAGTGTCGCCGGAGGAAGATTGGCGTGCTGCCGCCGGAAATCCACCGCTCGTTCGTGGACTTCACCATCGAAACGCAGGGCAAGCAGCAAGCCATCCGCTTTGGGCTCGCTGCTATCAAGGGCGTGGGCGAGGGCTTGGTGAACGCCATCATCCAGGAGCGGGAAGAGGGAGAATTTACCCACCTTTACGACTTCTGCTTGCGGTTGCGGCCGCACGGTTT
>CALRVA020000058.1:0-15006 GCA_943371495.1 Archangium gephyra
GACCTGATGAAAGCCGGCGCTCTCACCGCCACCTCGGCTTTGGGGGCAGCGGCGTTGCCCAAGCTCCAAGAGAAGGAGGCTCCCGAACGTGTGCTGCGAGTCGCTCACCTCACCGATATCCACGTTCAGCCCGAACGCAAGGCGGCTGAGGGCATGGCGAAGACGCTGGAGATTGTGAACGGCCTGGCTGACAAGCCCGACTTGATCCTCACCGGGGGCGACCTCATCATGGACGCCTTTGGCCAATCCAAAGATCGAGTCAAGACGCAGTGGGACATCTTCACGCGCGTGATGCGGGAGAGCAACAAGATTCCGGTGCGGCACTGCGTGGGCAACCACGATTTCTGGAACGGGGCGGGCGGCCAAGGCAAGGAAGACCCGATGTTCGGGCACCAGTGGGCGCAAGACGTGCTGGAACTTGAAAAGCCGCACTACGAGTTCGACCAGGCCGGTTGGAAGTTTGTGGTGCTGCAAAGCACATCCCCGGAAGGCGGCGGCTACAAGGGCCGGCTGGATGAAGAGCAGTTCGAGTGGCTGACCAGTGTGCTGCAAAGCACCCCCAAGACCATGCCCGTGCTGGTGCTCTCGCACATCCCCATTCTCAGTGCCTCCACCTTCTTTGATGGCGATAACGAAAAGTCGGGCAACTGGGTGGTTCCGGGGGCATGGATGCACATTGACGCACGCCGCATCAAGGATCTGTTTGCCAAGCACCCCAACGTGAAGGTGTGCGTCAGTGGCCACGTGCATTTGGTGGACGTCACCGAGTATCTGGGGGTCAGCTACGTGTGCAACGGGGCCGTGTGTGGTGGCTGGTGGGGCGGTAACTACCAAGAGTTCGGCCCGGGTTACACCATCATTGACCTGTTCGCGGATGGCACGTTCCGCAATACATACACCGAAACCGGCTGGGTCGCGCAGAGCTAATGCAAGTCAAGCGCACACGACGTGAACTGCTGGCCGCCGGGGGTGCCCTGGGGGGCTCGATGCTGGCTTCCAAGGTGCTGGGGACTTGGCAAGGCACCCAAGACGCGGCGCCCCAGCGGGTTCTGCGCATTGCCCACCTCACCGACATCCACGTTCAGCCCGAGCGCAAAGGGGGAGAGGGCATGGCCCACGCGCTGGAGCAAGTGAACGGCCTGGCCGATAAGCCCGACCTGATCCTGACCGGGGGCGACCTCATCATGGACTCGTTTGGGGCGGACAAGGACCGCACCAAGGTGCAGTGGGATCTGTTCGCGTCGGTCATGAAGAACCACAACGGCCTGCCGGTGCGGCACTGCCTGGGCAACCACGATTACTGGAATGGCGCGGGCGGCGGAGGCAAGGACGACCCGAAGTTCGGCTGGAAGTGGGCGCAAGACGTGTTGCAACTCGACGCTCCCTACTATGCGTTCCGCCAAGCTGGGTGGCAGTTCATTGTGTTGCAAAGCACCATGCCGCTCGAAGCCGGGGGATACACGGCCAAGCTGGACGATGCGCAGTTTGAGTGGTTAGAAGATACGCTCGCCCAGACGCCCAAGGAGATGCCCGTGTTGGTGCTCTCGCACATTCCCATCCTCAGCATATGCGCCGCGCTGGCCGGGGATACGGAAAAGACGGGCAACTGGGTGACTCCGGGCTCTTGGATGCACATTGACGCCCGCAAGCTCAAGGATTTGTTCCACAAGCATCCCAACGTCAAGGTCTGCCTGAGCGGGCATGAGCACCTGGTGGATCATGTGGAATACCTGGACGTGACCTACGTCTGCAACGGGGCCGTGAGTGGCGGCTGGTGGGGCGGCAACTTTATGGAGTTTGGCCCCGGCTATGCCCTGGTCGATCTGTACGAAGACGGCACCTTCCGCAACGAATTCGTCACGTCGGGCTGGGTCCCGGCGACGGAGTAAGGCGGGTCATTTGCGGCAGGTTCCCGGGGCGCTCCCTGTGACGGTAGGTACAACCGAAGGCGCATGAGCGCCCCGAACCTCCGCAATATCGGCATCATTGCCCACGTTGACCACGGCAAAACCACCCTGGTTGACGCCCTGTTTCGCCAGTCGGGGATGTTCCGCGAGAACGAATCGGTCCAAGACCGGGTGATGGACCGCAACGACTTGGAGCGAGAGCGCGGGATCACCATTCTCAGCAAGGTCGCCAGCACCAAGTTCCAGGGCACCAAGATCAATATCGTCGATACGCCGGGTCACGCCGACTTTGGGGGCGAAGTCGAGCGCGTGCTCAGCATGGTGGATGGCGCCCTGCTGGTGGTGGACGCCAACGAAGGCCCGATGCCGCAGACCCGCTTTGTGCTGAAGAAGGCGCTGGCCAACGGCCTCAAGATCGTGGCCGTGATCAACAAAGTGGACCGCGAAGGCGCGCGTCCGATGGAAGCCTACGACAAGCTTCTGGACTTGTTTATCGACCTCGGTGCCAACGAGGAAGACCTCGAGTTTCCCTACGTGTTTGCCAGCGGGGCCTCGGGTTGGGCGCGCCGCAACCTCGATGACACCGACATGGACATGCGTGTGCTGTTCGAAACCATTGTTGAGAACATCCCCGCTCCGCGCGTGCAGGCGGACGGTCCGGCGCAGTTCCAGGTCAACAACCTGGACTACAACGACTATGTGGGCCGCATGTTTGGCGGCAAGCTTCTCCGCGGACGCCTGCGAGTGGGCGACCGCTTGACCAGCGTGGGCGAAGGCGGCAAGCTGCAATCCTTTAACACCACCAAGGTGTGGACGTACGCCGGTTTGCAGTTACAAGAGTGCGAAGTGGTGGAGGCCGGCGAAATCGTGATGGTCTCGGGCCTTGATGAAGTCCTCATTGGGGATTCGGTTTGCGACGCCCAGTTTGTGGACCCGCTGCCGCGCATCGAAGTCGAACCCAGCACGCTCACCATGAGCTTCTTTGCCAACACCAGCCCGCTCTCGGGCAAGGATGGCGGCAAGTTCCTCACCATCCACAAGATTCGCGAGCGGATGGAGAAGGAAGAGAAGGTCAGCGTCACGCTCAAGATTGACCGCGACGCCCCCGCCGACACCGTGAAGGTGGCCGCGCGCGGAGAAATGCAACTCTCCGTGCTCATTGAGACGATGCGCCGCGAAGGCTTCGAAATGGCCATTGCCCGCCCGGAGGTGATCTTCAAGGAGAACGACCGCGGCCAACGGCTGGAGCCGATTGAACTCTTGATCCTGGAATTGCCGGATGAAGCCATGGGCGGCACACTGGAAGAGCTGAGCCGACGCAAGGGCGAGATGACCGGCATGATGCAGCTGGGCAACGACCGCTCGCGGGTGGAAGCTACCATCCCGACGCGCGGCCTCATCGGCTTCCGAAGCGTCTTCCTCACCCTCACCCGGGGCACGGGCACCATCAGCAGCCTGTTTGAAGGCTACGAGTCGTTCCGAGGTCCGGTGCAAAGCCGCGCCACCGGCTCGCTCATCGCCAAGGATGATGGGAAGATGACCCGCTACGCCTATGAAGACGTGCAGGAGCGGGGCACCTTGTTCTATCCCGTCGGTACGGATGTATACGGGGGGATGATTGTGGGGCAGTGCAGCCGCGATGAAGATATGGTGGTGAACATCACCAAAACGAAGGCCGCCACCAACATGCGCAGCGCCAATGCGGACGCCACCACGGTGCTGGACGCCCACATTGACTTCTCGCTGGAACAGGCTCTTTCCTGGTTGCGCGACGACGAATTGCTGGAAGTCACGCCGAAGTTGCTGCGCTTTAGAAAGAAGGTGCTGGACCACAGCATGCGCAAGGTTAGCGAGCGCAAGTCGCAGGGCTAATCCCCGGCACCCACGATAATCCGCAGACAAAAAAATGGACGCAAGTGTCCTTGCGTCCGATGTCTGCTTGTTGTGATCGCAAACCCGACTTGTCCATCAGGCGTTACGTCACTACCAATGATGGCGAAGCCCGTGTTAAGAATTAGTCAATGAAGCCAAAAGGTCTAGGCGAAATGGCTTCAAATCCCCCGTAAAATTGCGGGCCCGGGCCACTAAATCTGGTTGTTGTAACAGCCTTGCGCCGCAAAAGATATGCATTGCACACTTTTGGTAGAATGCGGGCATGAATCGCCTGTTCATCCTCGTCGTGCTGGGCCTTTGGTCAGCCTTGGCGTGGGGGCAAACCCGAGTTGAGCTTCAAGGTCCGCTGCGCACCCTGGAGGATGGGGGCAAGGTCTACCGGGTTACGCTGAAGGAAGCGCCGGCCGGAGTGCCGATGACCTTGGGCATCGTGGCCGAGCCGCGCGAGGCGGCGGCGGTGCGTCCTCTGCCCGGACGGGCGCAGGCCACCTGGTTCACGGATGCGGCGCGCGGCCAAGTGCTGGAAGCGGCCGTCTACGTGCGCCCGGATACGCTCGGGGCGATTAAGGTTGTGGGCTTTGCGAACCCCACTGGCTTCTTCTGGAATGCGGCGTCCGACTTCATTTGGCAGCCTGTGGCCGCCCTCCCTGCTCCGACTCTGAGTTCGCCCATCAGTGGGCGCATCGTGTCGGCTTCGCCGGTGTTCCGCGCGCGCATCGACACGCCCACCACGGTGACGGCGACTTACGAAATTGAAGTCACCAACGGCTCCACCATCAACCGCACCTACACCGTGCTGGGCACCACCAACGCCTTTGGCCTTTACTACACACCGTGGACGGCGGGTTTCCCGTTGGGCGTCTACCAGTGGCGAGCGCGGGGCATTGACGGCGCGGGCGTGCCGGGGGCGTGGTCGGCTTCGCGGAGCTTCACGGCTTCGGGCGGGATTGACGCGGCGGGCGGTATCTCCCAGACGGCTTTCAATAACCTCCGTGCGGCGGGGTGGATGAACCACTTTGCGGCCAGTTGGGGCGGTTACAACGTGTGGCCGGCGGCCCGCCAGAACATGATCAACGCGACCAACGCGGGCATGGAAGTGGCGATGTACGTGTTCCTCAACTTCGATAACGGCAGCACCATCAGCGGCGCCCCCGCCAACCAAACCGGGCAGTGGCAAGTCGATCGTTCCCTGGCCAATGTGGGCTACACCGGCCCCGGCTCGTTGCCGTTTGACCTCAAGTACATTATGATTGACATCGAAAACCGGTTCTGGGGGACGATGACGCAGGCGGACCGCGTGCAACGCATCGCCGAAGCCGTGCAACGCGTGCGCAATCTGGGCTTCCGGCCGATGATCTACACCCGGAACGAAGGCTTCAACCCCTGGTGGAACGACGCCACCGGTAGCAGCCGAGACTTCAAGGAGCTCTATCTGTGGGGCAGCAAGCCGGAAACCGAGACGGCCGTGTTCCAAGACGACCTGCTTCTGGATGTGGGCAACAACTGGGTGCGATTTGGCGGCTGGACTTCGCGCGGGGGCAAGCAGCACCTTCTCGACAAGACCGTCTTCGGGGCTCGCATCGACATGAACGTGTGGGATCCGGCCGTGTGGGATCAACCGGCGCTGAGCCCGGGGGCCGTGAACTTTGCCGCTCCGGCGCACTCGATTTCGCGCAATGCCGATGGCTCCTATCGGCTCACCATGACGCTGCGCAACACCGGGAATGTAGAAGCCTACGCCGTGCGCGTGGACCAACCGCGCCTGGCCTTCACCACCCTGCCGGGCCGCTTCTCCATGGGCATGATCCCGCCGGGGCAATCTAGCAGCCTGGTGTTCACGTTCCCGGCCAGCACGGGCCTGCCCGGAACGCGAACCGTCGGCCAATTCCGCGTGTGGACGGGCGATGGGCCGCGCATCTTGGCGGCCAGCGTGCGCTTGCCATGATTCTGGTCATCGACAATTACGACAGCTTCACGTACAACCTGGTCCAGTATCTCGGCATTCTGGGGGCCGAGCTGGACGTGCGGCGTAACGATGAGGTGACGCTGGAAGAAGTGGTGGCCCTGCGGCCCGAGCGCATCCTCCTGTCTCCCGGTCCCTGTACGCCAAACGAAAGCGGCGTTTGCCTGGATGTGCTGCGCGAAGCGCTGAACGGCTCGCGCCTGGCCGAGGTGCCGATCTTGGGCGTGTGCCTGGGGATGCAAGCCATGGGCTTGGTGGCCGGGGCCGAAATCCGGCGGGCCCGCACCATTCGGCACGGCAAAACTTCGCCCGTGGAGCACGATGGTGAGGGTGTCTTTGCGGGCGTGCCGAGCCCAGTGCCCGCCATCCGCTACCATTCGCTCGTCATCGAGGCCACCACGCTCAATGACGACTGGAAGGCCACCGCCTTCACCACCGACGACCAAGAGCTGATGGGCATTCGGCACCGCCACTTGCCGCTGGAAGGGGTGCAGTTCCACCCGGAGAGCGTCCTCACCGAATCGGGCCTCCGAATGATGGAGAATTTCCTCGCTACCCCTGCCCAGAAAGTTTTATTATAGTTATCCCTAACATATTTTAAGAAATCTGGCGTTTGTCCGCCCGAGGGGAGTAGAGAAGAATGTGGCGGACAATATGAAACAAAACCTCGAAGACGTGACCAACAAAGTCGGAGGACCCGGAGCGACGGACAAGGTCGAAGGGAAGGTGCAGGAAGTGGGCGGCCACATTAAGGAAGCCGCTGGCAACCTGACCGGAAACGAAAAGCTGGAAGCCGAAGGCAAAGCTGATCAAGTCAAGGGCATCGGCAAGCAATGGGTCGGGGAAGTCAAGGAAAAGGCCGCATCGGCCGTTGACCACGTCGTCGGCGGTGCCAAAGCCGTAGTCGAAACCGCGAAGGAAATGAAGGACGGAAAGGACTGCAAGGACGGCAAGTCCGGTCCGTAGTCGGGGGAGGCAACACTTGCTCAGTTACGCTGTACTCTTCTTGATCATAGCGATCGTGGCCGGAGTCCTCGGATTCGGCGGCGTCAGCGGCATTGCCGCAACAATCGCCCAGGTTTGCTTTGTGCTCTTCCTGATCTTAGCGATCTTCAGCTTTATGAACAAGCGCAAGGTTTAGCCTCCTCGGTCTCGACGACCAAAACGAAAGGCCCGCGCCTCATCGCGGGCTTCTTCGTATCTGAGGCGACCAATTAGTCTGTTTCGAGGGAGACATGGAGGCGGGCGGCAAACTCCCGGGTGGCCTCCGGCGAGGTGAGGTGAATCCACTGCTTGCCCGCGTAGCGTGGTTCTTGGCGCATGGCCGTGTACTGCCGACGGCGACGGAAGTAGGTGCGGAAGAACCACACCCAAAGCCCATCCGGCCACTTGATGAGCTCCCACAAGCGCTGCTGGTTGCCATTGCAAATGGGGCGGCCCGTGCGGCAATCCACCAGGGTGCGCCGAAGTAGCTGCCGCGCGTTCACAAAGAACGGCAAGTCAATCCACACAATGGTGTCGGCGCGTTCCCAAATCATCTCGCGCACCGCGCGGTAGTTGCCTTCCATCACCCAGCGGTCCGCGGCAATCGTGGCCTGCACATCGCGGATGAACTCGTCCTTAGGGGCGGGTTGCCAGTTCGGCCGCCAGTGCAGGGTATCCAGGCTGGTGTGGGGGAGGTTATAGGCTTGCGCCAGCGCCCGGGCAAGCGTCGTTTTCCCGCTTCCGGTGGTGCCAACGACCACCACGCGATTTGGCGCCTCCATGCCCGGGAGTCTATCTCAGGCCAAATGAGGTATCAGAGGTCATGTTTCGGTCTATGAGGACCATTCACAAATGGGCGGGCCTCATCAGCTCGCTCATTCTTATGACCATTGCCGTCACGGGCTTCTTTTTGGCCGTGAAGGGGAAGGTGAGCTGGATGCGGCCCCCCGTGGTGCCCGCCAGTGAGGTCACAGACTTCAAAACCGTGGTGAGCCCGGGGTTGGCCATGGAGGTCGCCTTCGCGCAGAATCTGTCCGACCTGAAGGGTCCCAAAGACGTGGACCGCGTGGATTATCGGCCCAAGGACAACACCTTTAAGGTGCTGAGCAAGAAGGGGTACCACGAGGTGCAGGTGGATGGGAGCACCGGCCAGGTGCTGCAGGTGGCCACCCGCAACGACTCATTGATGGAGGACATTCACGATCTCAGCTTCTTCGCCGAGTGGACGCACGAATGGCTGCTCCCGATGGTGGCGGTTATCCTTTTCCTGCTCAGCACCAGTGGGGTGGTCATGTTCTTTACGCCGGTGGTGCGGCGGTGGAAGTTCCGCCGCCAGGGTAATGCGGCAAAAAGGCCGACCGACGGGGCCAAACCCGCGTAAACTATCCCTTATGCAAAAGTTTTGCGTTTTGGCCTTAGGCCTCGTTCTGCTCGCCGGGTGCACGTCCTCGCCGACGATGGCCGAGGAGCCCGCCGCGAACAACGCAACGACGCCGGCCGCAGGCACGGCGGAGACTCCGGAGGCCACCGCCCCGGAAGCCGCGCCCAAGGATGAGACCGTAAAGATGCCGGCGGAGGGTACGGCGGAACCGGCTCCGGCTCCGATCCCGGCGGCCCTGACCGGTGAGTTCAAGGTCGTTGGCACCGAGTCCATTATGGCGGCCATCACGCAGCGCGAAGGCGAACTGACCGATGCCGACAAGAAGGACAAGAAGTTCAATACGCTCCGCGAAGCCTATGCCAATGCGGGGATGATGATCAGCGCCAACGGAGCGTTCGTGCTCAGCGAGCCGCAGAACCTGAAGGCCTCCCTGCGCAAGGAGGGCACGCTCTCCATCGCCGGGGACAAGGTCACCCTCAAGGTGACGAAGGTGGACGGCAAGGACAAGGCCGAGACCATGACCGGTACGCTCCTGCCCGACGGCCACATCGTGCTGACGCTGGGCGGCATTGAGACCGAACTGACCAACCACAACCACTAAGGTCAGCCCTAAGGAATCGCACGAGCCGCACTCCGGTTACGTGCGATTCCGACCCATAGCGACTTGTACACAGAGGAATGTGTGTACAATGCGCACGATGAAGATGAAATCTTTCATTCCCCTCGTGGGCTCGCTTGTGCTTGCTTGGGCATTGTTCGGTTGTGCTCCGTCCGCCACGGCGGAAGGCGAAGCGGGAGCTGGCGCAGGTTCGTCCACCGAAGCTCCGAAGAAGGAAGCTCCGGCGCACGTGGGCAACTACAAGATCGCTCTTTCGGCTGAGCAAGAGAAGCAAATGGCGGAAGCCGACAAGGCTCTGGCTGACCTGAAGGCGAAGGATCCGAAGATGGCCGAAGGCATGCCGAATCCGCGCGAAATGATGGACAAGATGGTGATGGAACTGAAGGAAGACGGAACGTTCTCGATCGCCATTCCGGGTGCCAGCGGGATTTCCACCGCCACCGGCAAGTACACGCTGGAAGGCGACAAGCTGACCATGACGGCGGAAATGCTGGACGGCAAGAAGGCGGAAGGCAACGACGCCAAGCCGGAATCGGCCAAGTACGACGCGGCGGCGGGCACGATCACCCTCGGTGAAGGCGCCAACCAAGCCACCTTCAAGAAGGCCTAAACCCCCTTTCGTCTCTTCATACAAAAACGAACGACCCGGACGGCGATGGAGCGCCACCCGGGTCGTTTTCTTTTGTCCGCCGGACTGTGCTTAGCGGGCCGGGGGCATCACCCCAAGCTCGAGGCGGCTGGCGTAGTTCCCGCCGGTCAGCACGCGAATGGTGGCGCGCTTGTAGTCCTCGGGCTTGGCCTCCGCGCGGCTCACAAACGTGTTCGGGTTGCGATCCACGATGGGGAACCAGTGGCTTTGCACTTGGACCTTGATGCGGTGCCCGGCCTTGAACGTGTGGAACACGTCGTTTAGCTCCAGCCGCACACGCGTCGGCTTGCCCGGAGTGATCGGAATCGGCCGTTCAAAGCTCTCGCGGAACTTGGCCCGGATGACTTCGCCCCGCACCATGTGCTGGTAGCCCGCCATGGTGCCGTCGCCGCTGGCCCGGGGTTCCGTGCTGTCGGCCGGGAACTCGTCAATGAGCTTCACAATCAGGTCGCAGTCGGTGCCGCTCGTGGCAATCCACATGTCGGCCACCACCGGCCCCGCCACCCGCAAGTCTTGGGAGATCGTGCCGAGATCGAACGTCACCGAATCGCCGCGCCGGGTGGAGAAGCTCTGGTCGCGCGCCAGCCAGTCGCCCGGGGCGCGGGTGCTGGTCAGATAGTCCGCTAGGTAGGGCATCGGCTGGGCGGGGTCGGCCACGTAGAGATGGTCACCCGATTCGCGCGGGGCTTCCCAGGTCAGCTTCTTGTTGCGGTCGAGATAAAGCGAACGCGTGCGGGCTTCGCGGGGCGGCCACTGCGCCAGGCGGTGCCACACGTTGGCCCCGGTTTCGAACATCGTCACCTCGCTGATCGGCTTCGCGCTCTGGTCGCCGCGCAGGTAGCGCTCAAAGAAGGGGAATTCAATCTCTTCTTGATAGAACTGGCCGGTGCGGCTGCCAAAGCTGAGGTCGCTCAGGCTCGACCCGTTGCCGCTGGCCCATTGCCCGTGCGACCACGGCCCCATCACCAGGTAGTTGGAGATGCCCGGGTTCTGAACTTCGCCCTCGCGGTAGAGCTTCAACGCCCCGTACATGTCCTCCTTGTCGTACCAACCGCCCACGGTCAGCACCGCGCAGTCCACTTTGTGGAAGGCCCGCCACAGCGCGCGCGACTTCCAAAAGTCGTTGTAGGTGTCGTTGGCCACCACCTCGTTCCAGAACGGCACCTTGCCACTCAGGTACTTGGCGTCGAACTGGCTGGGCGGCCCGGCCTGCAGGAAGAACTTGTACGCAGAGAGCCCCATGCGGTCGATCTGCGGGGGCGTGTCGCCGCGCCGCACATCAAAGAACAGCATGAAGTCGAACATCTCCTGCAGGAACAAGGCGCCCCGGTGGTGGACGTCATCGCCCAAGAACCAGTCGTTGACGGGGGCCTGCGGAGAAACCGCCTTGAGGGCCGGGTGGTTGCGCACCGCCCCTGCGCCCGCATAGAACCCCGGATACGAGATGCCCCACAGGCCCACGCTGCCGTTGTGCTTGGGCACGTTCTTTAGCAGGTACTCGATCGTGTCGAAGGTGTCCGTGGATTCGTCAATGCCGGTCTGCCCGGCGGGCAGGAGCGGACGCACATTCACATAGTCGCCTTGGCTCTTGCCCTTGCCCCGCACATCTTGGTAGGCAAAGATGTAGCCTGCTTCGGCCATCTTCGGATTGGTGCGGCGCGGCGGGCGCGTGGGGCTGCCGGCGCCGTAGGGCGTGCGCTCCATGATGATGGGGAACGGCCCCGGCTTATCCTTGGGGATATAGACGACGGTGTAAAGTTCGGTGCCGTCGCGGGCGGGGATGGAGAACTCGCGCGCATCCCACTGGTCTTGCCAAGATTGCGCAAACGAAAACGTGGTGGAGAGGGCGAGGACAGCGCCGAGGGCACACCGCCAAACGGACATAGTTCATCTTGTCCCAAAAGGGGGGCGCAGGGCGCGGTTTTGAAAGAAAATTGCGATTACGCGGCTTCGGGTTGCGAAGCCAGCACCAGGGCCGTAACGACGCCCGGCACCCATCCGAGAACCGTCAGGATCGTCGTGATCACAATCGCCTTGGGTCCCCGGTCCAGGACGCCCAGGGGCGGGCAGACACAGCAGACGATGGCGCGGAGCGGATTCACACCCCCAGTGTACCGGGCCGCTCACGGCAGGCCGGTACACTTTGAGCTTCCGCATGGACTTTAAGCAGACCCTCAATTTGCCGGACCCGGACTTTACGATCCCCATGCGTGCGCAGCTGGGGCAGCGCGAGCCGGAGTGGCAACGTGCCTGGCGCGAGGTGGATGCTTACCGAGCCATGCAAGACGCCCGGCGCGATGACCCCGCCTATGTGCTGCACGATGGCCCGCCCTACACCAATAGCGCCATCCACATTGGCACCGCGCTGAACAAGATCCTGAAGGACTTTGTGGTGAAGAGCCGCCACATGATGGGGTTCCGCGCGCCCTATGTGCCGGGCTATGACAACCACGGTCTGCCCATCGAGCAAGCGGTGATGAAGAAGTTTGCCGAGCGCAAGGAGACGCCGGACTTGAAGGGGCTGCGTGAAGCCTGTCGCGCCCACGCCGAGGAGTACATCGCCATGCAGACCACCCAGTTTGAGCGGCTGGGGGTGATGGGGACCTGGGATCACCCGTACACCTCGATGGAGTTCACGTACGAGGCCGAGATCATCCGCGTGTTCAAGCGGTTGGTGGAGGGCGGTTACGTCTATCGCGGCCTGCGCCCCGTGCTGTGGTCGCCGACCAGCCGCACGGCGCTGGCCGATACGGAAATCGTTTACCAAGATTACGTGAGCCGAAGCATTTACGTGCGGTTCCCGCTCAAGTCCGACCCGGATGGCGTGTTTGCCGGGCTGGATGCCGTGCACTGCGTGATCTGGACGACGACCCCGTGGACCATTCCCGCGAACCTGGCGGTGGCGTTCCACCCCGAGCTGGAATACGCGGTGGTGGCGCACGAAGGTGCGCACTACGTGGTGCTGGCCGACCTGAAGGAGCGCGTGCTGGAGAAGCTGGAGTGGGGAGACGCCCCCACCGTGCGCACACTGAAAGGCCGCGAAATTGAGAACGCCGTGTTTGCGCACCCGGTGTACGGGCGGGATTCCCGGTCTGTGCTGGCGGACTACGTGACCACCGAAGACGGCACCGGCGTGGTGCACACGGCTCCGGGGCATGGTCGCGAGGACTTCATGACCGGGCAGAAGTACGGCCTGCCCGTGCTGAACCCCGTGAACGACGCCGGCGTGCTGACGGAAGAAGCGGGTGAATTCGCCGGCGTCTACTACAAGAAGGCGGATACCGTGGTGGTTGACCGTTTGGATGAATTGGGCCACCTGCTCAAGGCCGAGGACTACCATCACAGCTACCCGCACGCCGAGCGCGACGGGATGCCGGTGATCTTCCGCGCCACCGAGCAGTGGTTCATCCGCATTGACCACGCCGACTTGCGCCAGCGGATGCTGGCCCATATTGATAACCCCGAGACCGTGTTTGTGCCCGACAGTGGGCGCGGACGCCTGCGCGGGATGATCGAGAATCGCCCGGACTGGTGCATCAGCCGCCAGCGCCCGTGGGGGGTGGGGATTCCGATCTTCTTCGGCGCGGAATCCGGCGAACCGGTGCTAGACCCGGTCGCGATTGAGGCCGTGGCGAGCCTGGTGGAGCGCGAGGGCAGTGATGCCTGGTACGTGCGAACCGCGGAGGAAATCCTCCCGGCGGGCTATAAGCACCCGGTGACGGGCGAGACGAACTTCATCAAGGAGGCCGACGTCTTCGACGTATGGTTCGATAGCGGCAGTACTGCCATGTGCGTGCTGGGCGGCAAGGTGGACCCCGAGTGGAAGGAGGAGATCCCCTGCGACCTCTATCTGGAGGGGAGTGATCAGCATCGCGGCTGGTTCAACGTTTCGCTCATTCTCACCATGGCGTGCCTCGGCACCCCGCCGTACAAGGGCGTAGTGACGCACGGCTTTGTGACCGACGAGAAGGGCCAAAAGATGTCGAAGCGCCTGGGCAACGTGATTGACCCGGTGACGACGTGCGACACGCATGGCGCGGACGTGCTGCGGTGGTGGGTGGCCAGCGTGAACTTTGCCGACGACATGCCGTGCGGCGAATCTCTTCTGGCGAGCGCGGGCGAGCACTATCGCACCGTGCGCAATACGCTTCGCTTCTTGTTGGGCAACCTGGCCGACTTTGAGCCTTCTATGTCCGTGCCCACGGAAGGCATCCATCAGTGGGTCATTGACCGTGCCAACCAAGTGGTGAAGGAAGTGTGGACGGCGTTTGATGAGTTCGATTTCCGCGCGGCGGGGACGGCCATCCACCAGTTCTGCGTACAGGATTTGTCTCGCTTCTATCTCGATGCCATCAAGGACTCGATGTACTGCGATGGCGCGGATTGGTCCAGTCGCCGCCAGGCCCAAACGGCGTGCTACCACGTGGCGAAGGCGCTGGCGCTGCTCATCTTCCCGATCTTGCCGCACACCGCTTATGAAGTGTGGGATCGCATCCCCGGGCAAACGGAAACCATCTTTGAGGCTCGTTGGCCGCACCTGGACGCGACGCCCAGCACGCTGGCGGTGGAAACTCTGCTGCGGGTGCGCCAAGAGGTGTTTGCCCAGATGGAAGCGTGGCGTGCCCAGGCGGGCGTCAAGGATTCGCAAGACATCGCGATTCACCTGACGGTGGATTTGCCGACGATGCAAGATCTACAGTCGCTCGAGGGGCTGGAAAATCTGTTCCGGGTGGCCGAAGTGCATTTGACCGAGACCGAGAGCGAGAGCGAGTCCGAGGCCATTGCCGTGCGATTTGAACCCAGCGCCTTGCCGAAGTGCGACCGCAGCCGTGTTCGCCGCCCGGATGTGGCCACGGTGGAGTACCAGGGCGAGCAAGTCCAACTCTCGGCACGAGATCGCCGCGCGCTCGGATTGGAAGGATGAAGTTCAACCGTCTGTTCCTTGCGATCTTTGGCTTCACCCTCATCCTTGACCAATTGGTGAAGGGGTGGGCCCGGGCCGCATTGAACAACGGTGATTTCTTCGCCAATACCGAAGTCATTGGCAATCTCAGCCCGTTGCCTTGGCCGGGAGTCTTTGAGCTGAAGCTCATCTACAATCGCGGGGTTGCGTTCGGTCTTCTGGACGGCAAGGGCTATCTCATGGCCCCCGTGGGCATTCTCATTGCCGGCTTCTGCCTTTGGTACAGCGGGAAGATGCCCGCCCGCCCCCGGTTGCCGCACGTCGCGCTCTCGCTGGTGGCCAGTGGCGCGGTGGGGAACCTCATCGACCGCGTATGGAAGCAGAAGGTTACGGATATGTTCTGGTTCCGGGCCATTGATTTTCCGGTTTTCAACATCGCGGACGCCTGCATCAGTGTGGGGGTGGTGCTGCTGTTCATTGCCGGATTCCTACCCGGGGCGTTGCCTGCGGAAACCCCGACCGAACCGGACCCCCAACCCGAAACCGCCCCCGAGGCCCCAGAAGTGCAACCTTCGCCCGAAAACCAACGTGAAGAAGGTTAAGCGATGAGCAATTTGTTGCGAAATGGACGCCTCTTGGTGTTGGCCGCTGCGGCCACGCCCCTGGTCATCAAGTACGCCCGGCCCCTGGCCCGGCGAGTGGGCGAC
>CALRVA020000059.1:0-14825 GCA_943371495.1 Archangium gephyra
CTGCTTGGTGAGATAGCCAATGGCGGCTTGGGCTTCTTCGTCGCCGGCGTCGGTGGTCAGGCGGCCATAGGCGTAGGCGCGCATGGGGGTCATGCTCGTCATCAAGTGGTTCAGGCGATCCACCAGGCTGCGCGCGCGCTGAGCCTGACTCGCATCGGCCACCAGGGCGTCGCCGCCGTCAATGCTGTCCTGGTCCAATTGGGCTTCAATCGCCGAGAGTTGCTCCTCAAGGTCCCGTCGCGCAGCCAGATGCTCGGCTGAATCAAAGCTTGAATAAAAAAACTGTAAATCCCATGTGGGCAAATGGGTAGGGGGTAGGGTGCTTGCCATAACTGCCTAAGTGCTACGATAGCAGGCGAGAGTCATATGCAACCGGTTGTTCAGACGAAAGGACCTAAGTGGGGAGAACCCAAAATCGCCCTGGACGAGAAGGATCGCCAGATATTGCGCGATCTCCAGGAAGATGGACGGATTTCAAATGCCGAGTTGGCCCGCCGCATTGGGTTGTCGGCCCCCTCGACCCTGCAACGCATCCGCAAGCTAGAGGAAAGCGGGCTGATTGATGGGTTCCACTGCCAACTGAACCGGGAAGAAATGGGTTACGGCTTGCTGGTCATTGCCTTGGTGAGTTTATCGCTTCACCAAGACCAAGCGATTTCCCGTTTTCGCGAGGCTGTCACGAGTATCGAGCAGGTGCAAGAGTGCCTGCACATCAGCGGCGAGCACGATTTCCTTTTGAAAATTGTTGTGCCGGACATGAACGCTTACCGCGACTTCATTGACCAGCATCTCAGCCAAGTGCAGGGCATCGGCAAGATCCACAGCTGCTTTGTGCTGGGCGTGGACAAGGAAACGCGGAACCTTCCGGTCTAAACTCCTCGCATGAATTGGCGATTCCAGGAATGTGGCCCCGGCGACGAGAGCGACTTCCTGTGGGTTCGCTCGTGGGTTTATGACGGGCGACCGCCCCAGGAATCCGACCACTTGGCCGACATCATCGGTGGGGGTCGCCGCTACATCGCGCGGGTGGAAGACCAGCCCGTCGGGGTGACCAACTGCTTGACCCTCCGGGCGCGACATGCCCACGGCTTTGTGCCGCTGGCGGGCGTGGCCACGGTGGGGATCGCGCCGACCCACCGCAATGGCGGCTATGGCCAGCGTCTGATGGCGGAGGTGATCCGCGCCGAGCGCGCCCAAGGGATGGTGGCGGGGGCTCTGTACGCCTTCCGAGACAAATTCTATCGCAAGCAGGGCTACGCGTCCGGGGCGGCGCACCGGATGGAGCTTCATGTTCCGGCCGACCGTATGCCGTTGCTGGCTCAATCTCTTGACGCCCGGGTGGCCACGGCGGCAGATATCGACGGATTGGCCGCTTGCCACGCCGCGTTTGTGGCGCCCTATTCCCTTTCGGTGGACCGGCACCCGGACCGGTGGGCGCGGATGCTGGCCAGTCAGGATTCGCAGCTGTTTGTGCTGGGCGACCCGGTGGAGGCCTACGTCTACGCCCGGGTGAAGGGCTTCTACGAGGTGCTTGAGGTCAACGAGTTTGCGTGGTCTTCGCGGGCCGGTTACGAAAGCGGCTTGGCGTTCATTCGCTCCTTGGCCATCAATCAGGCTTCAGTGAAGTGGTGCGAGCCCGCAGATTGCCCGTTCCTGAGTCGATTCCACGACGGCCAGGTGGACATCAAGGTGGATCGTGAGGCGATGGTGCGCGTTTACGACGTGCCCGGGGCGCTCGCTTGCCTGAAGCCGGTTTCATCGGGTGCTTTCCGGCTGCGAGTGGCCGACCCGATCGTGCCGGAAAACGAAGGGCCGTGGCGGGTTGAGTTTGGGCCGGGCGGGACGACGTGCGTGGCAGATTCGGGCGAAACCGACCTGCCCTTGGTGGAGGTGGACATCGCCACATTCAGCGGGGCGTACTTCGGTCATCCGGGGTGGCGCCAGATGCACCGGATGGGGCTGGTGACAGCCGACGCGGCCACATTAGACACGCTGGAATCCCTGATGCCCAAGGGCCTCACCTACCACAGCGAACTCTACTGAGCCGAGGCAGGCGCAACGGGTTCGCGGATGAACCAGGCCTTGAACTCGGGGCGCATCCACATCAGCCCCACCGGCACGGCCAACGGGATGAGCACGCAGGTGGCCGCCCCCAGCCCGAGATTGATCATGTGCGTGATCCAAGCCTCTTTGGTATGCCGAAACCGAAGAATGGCCACCGAACCCACCCCGAAGAACAGGCTGGTGCCCAGCAACACGACGCAGCCTTTGCGGAGTGTCTCGGCTGCGTACTGTGCAATCTCAATGTCATTGGGCGAGAGGGTGAGCCCCACCGGGTACGGATCCTGAATCACGCGCCAAAGCCCCCATGCCAGCGCTAAGTGCAGGAGCAGGGCGAACACGCAATACACCTGGTACAGACGCCACGCCAGCGGCGTGGGCAGAGCATGGGGCGGATGGAGGGCCGGGGGATGCGCAGGCATGTCTCACCCGTTAGTCTATAATGAAGCGAGGTTCAAAATGCTGGTTACTTTAATTGCGGCGATGGCCATGGCCCCCCAAGAGGCCCCGAAGTTTGTGTGTCCGGTCGTCCCGGGCGATGCCCTGCCGGCCAACGCCAAGGCCGTCGAGTGGAACGGAGCCAAGTTCATGTTCTGCTGCCCGGGCTGTGAACCCAAGTTCACGCGCGAGCCGATGAAGTACATCAAGGAGCGTGCCGAAGCCGGCCAACTGGCGGGTCAGTTCCTGTTCGACCCGGTGACGGGCGACCTGCTGAACATGCGCCGCGCCAAGTTCCACATGGCCTACAAGGGCATCAACTACTCCTTCGTGAAGGAAGAGAACTTCAACACCTTTAAGGCCAACCCGGCCAAGTTTGCGACCATGCCCGAAAAGGAAGTGATGACCTGCCCGGTGATGGGTGAGAAGGTTGCCTCCTACGGTGTCGCATCGGCTTATGTTGACTTCCAAGGCGTGCGCTATTACACGTGCTGCGCCGGCTGCAACGAGCCGCTCCGCAAGGATCCGGCCAAGTACGCTAAGGATTGGGCCGCCAAGGCCACCGCGCCGGTGGTTCGTCAGCCCAAGGCTGCCGAGTAAGCGCGGCAGTAATCCGCTAAGGCCTCGGTCATCGCTCTCATGGGGGCGAGACCGAGGCTTTCTCGTTTCGCATTTGAGAGCGCGCTGTAGGCCGGGCGTGCGGCGGGAGTCGGCCAATCGGAGGTCGCGATGGGGGCGACGTTGATCTCCCCGGGTTCGTCCGTTACGCTTTGCCACACGCCCAAGATGAGCTCCGCAAACTGGTGCCAGCTCATCACGTCCGGGCCAGCGGTGTGGTAAGTGCCAGGAGCCGGGCGGAGATTGAGGAGTTGCAGCAGCAAGGGCGCCAGGTCGCCGGTATAGGTGGGGGTGCCCGCTTGGTCGGCCACCACGCGGAGGGTCTTCCCCGCTCGCCACGCATCAATCATTGTGCGCGGGAAGCACCGCCCATCCACCCCGAATAGCCAACTCGTCCGGGCGATGTACGCCTGCGGGTTCATTTGCATCACCAGTTCTTCTCCGGCGCGCTTGGTTTTGCCGTAGACCCCCAGGGGGTTCGTGGGGTCGTCTTCGGTGTAGGGCGTGGTTTTCTTGCCGTCAAAAACGAAATCCGTAGAGACATGGATAAACGGCCAGACATTTTCGGCGCACACGGCGGCCAGGCTGCCGGCCCCCTTGGCGTTGATGGCGAAGGCCTCCATCGGCTCATCCTGGGCGCGGTCCACCGCCGTGTAGGCGGCGCAGTTGATGACGCCGTTCACCCAGAGCGGCCCCATCCGGCGGAGCTTGTCCAGCGCGGCGGCATCGCGCAGATCTAGGTCCACGCGGCCCGGGGTGAGGACTTCGTAGCCCAGCGCTTCGGCGGCGCGGACCACATCGTGCCCCAGCATCCCGCCGCCCCCGACCACCAGCAGCCGCTGGGTGTCGGAGATCACCGGCTCATTGTGCGGGCGGAGACGGCTCAGAAGTTGACGACCTCCGTTCGATTCGGGTTGGTTTCGCGCAGGTCAATGCCGTGCTCGAGCCACGCTTTGAGGTTAGCCAAAAAGAACGTCCACCCCATGGCGCAGCCGAATTGCCGAGAGGCGCGCACGCCCACATTGGCGGGGCGGCTCATGATCTCGGTGAGGGTGACCATGGTTTCGTCGCCGTCTTCTTCCCACAGCACCGTGACTTGGCCTTCGTCCTCGTACCAGCCAAATTCAAAGGCGGATTCGTCGCAACGGTGGACGGTGCCTGCATCTTCGATGCCCGCTGCCCACTCCCAGCGGTACTGGTCACCCGCTTGGTAGCTCTCTCCGCTCGCCCCTTCGGCTTGGCGGATGAAGAAGGCTTCGAGCCCGGCGGGGGTGGTCCAGGCCTGGCGGACTTGGTCCACCGAGGCGCGCACAGCGATCCGGAGCGTGAAGGGGCCGGCGAGTTCCTCGGTGGTCACGCCCCCATTGTAGCGAACCAAAGGCACCATAATCAGAGAATGCGGCGTGGATTAGGTCGAGGACTGTCCCAACTGAGAGGCGATGCGGGCCCGGAACCGGCAGTGAAGGCCTCAGCCCCCTCGACAAAGAAGAGCAAGTCGAAGGAGGCAAAGGAGATCAAGGCGGCCAAAGTGACGGCTCCTGAGGTCACTCCGGCCCAGGCCAGCACTTCCCCGTCCTTGCTGCCGGTGGCCAGCCTGCACCCCAACCCGCGCCAGCCTCGTTCCCACTTTGACGAAGAAAGCCTAGAAGACCTCGCCCGTTCCATTCGCGAACACGGGGTACTGCAGCCGATCCTGGCCCGCCTGGTGGGTGAGGGCAAGTACGAAATCATCGCCGGCGAGCGCCGATGGCGCGCCGCCCAGCGTGCGGGACTAGCCCAAGTGCCCGTGATGGTGCGCCGCAGCGACGCCCAGCAGAGCCTGGAGTGGGCGCTGATTGAGAACGTCCAGCGCGAAGACATCGGGGCAGTGGAATGCGCCCGCGCCTACCAGCAACTCGCCCAAGACTTCGGCCTGACCCAAGAGCAGATCGCCGAACGTGTGGGCAAATCTCGCGCCGCGGTGGCCAACACCCTGCGCGTGCTGCGCCTGCCCAAACTGGCCATCGAAGCCCTGGAGAAAGGGGCGATCACCGAGGGCCACGCCCGCGCCATCTTGATGCTGGAAGGCGAGACCTCGCAGCTCACGTTGCTTTCCCGTATCTTGCGCGAGGACCTCAGCGTGCGCCGGGCCGAAGAACTGGCCAGCCAGAACGCCGCCAGCAAACCGAAGAAGAAGTCCACCGTCACCGCCATCGACCCGAATTGGCTCCCCATTCAGCAGGGGATTTCGGAGCGATTGGGTGCCCGAGTGGAGCTGAACAAGAGCAAGAAGGGCGGGCACATCCGCATCGAGTTCTACAGCGACCAGGACCTCGAACGCATCATCGAGGCCCTGGGAGTGTCGCTGGATTAACGCCCCTTAGAGCCGGAAGGCGAGTTCGCCTTCCATCCGGGGTTCGGTGAGCCCGCGCAAGAAGAACCCGTACTCATTGCACAGCGCAATGCGGGCCTTGCCGGTCTTCATCGGGCGTCGAGTTTGGCCGAGCAGGAGCACGATGGGCTGGCCATCCGGGGCCGCCACAATGGCCGCCGCCCCGCCCTTGGTGAGGTCAATCGTGGTGCCGTCGTAGGTGAGCTCGTTGCCGTTCACCGTCATGCCCGCTTGCTCCAGTAGGGGCAACAGTTGCGGCCACTGGTCAGGGTGGCCCACCAGCACGCGGTTGGCCGGGTTTGCCGGGAAGTCCGGGGTAACCGTGGTGCGGCCGAGATCCGCCGAATTGGCCCACGCCTGGGCATCCGGGTGGACCACAGCCTGCAAGCGGCCCAGCTCACGCGAAAGTTGCGCCGGACCGGTGGCACTGCGCATCATCATGATTCGCTCGTAAGGGTCGAACGCGCCGCGCACCGGCTCTTCCGGCAAGGCCACTGACCATTCGCTGGTGGCTTCCTTCCCCGTCGGGTTGAGCGTGACTCGGACGAGGTTGCGAGACCCACCCGGGGTCTCGACCAAGAGATCGCTCACCATCCGATACGGGGTGCCCGTGAAGGTCACATCCCCTTTCAGTTGGCCATCTTCGTAGCGCACATTGCCGATGCGGAACCGCGCCCAACCCGGGCGGCGGAACCACTGCTCGATAAACGTCTCGTATTCCGGCCCGAGAACGGCAAAGTAGTCTTCCCACTCGCCCGGGGTGCCCTTGGGGTGTTCGCTCAGCCAGCGCCGCACGCTGGCCACAAAGGCCTCGGTGCCCATTTCATGCTCCAACATCTGCAGCACCACCGCGCCCTTGCCGTAGCCCAGGTCAGAAGAGAGATCGCCCGTCATCACGCCGGATTCGACCATGATGCCGTTATTCCAAGTGGGCGACGGGAACGGATTGCTGACAAATGCCAGGCGCCGCTCCTCGCGGTTACCGATCTCGACCTCTCGCTCGTAAAACCCTTCGCAAAAAGAGGCGAAGCTCTCGTTCCAGAACGACTTGAGATAGGTGTTGGCAATCACCCCGCCAAAGTAGGTGTGCGAGGGCTCATGGGCGTCGCTATCCGGCAGCCAATTGGGCGCATAGGTGGCGTAGGAATAGCCCTCCAGCGCCGCCCCGCCGTAGCTCTCACTGCTTAGCGTGACCCATCCCTTATACGGCCACGGCCCGAAGGTTTTGCCATAGAAGTCGATGACCGGCTTCTGCATCTCCATCTGCAGCTTGCGCTCGTCCTCGCTCATGTTGTTGGCCATCACGGCGTGGATGACCTGACCTGGCACCGGTGCCTCGCGGGTGATGGAGAACTCGCCCGCCGAGAAGCTCAGATAGCTGATGGCAAGGTTATTCACAAAGGTGGCCTTCTTGCGGTCGCCCTCGGTGGTTTGGGCCGTGCGGGTGCCGTTGCTGATGACCTCCCAGTTCGCCGGGATGTCGGCGTGCATGGTGGTGGTGGCCGGGTAGCGGCCGATGGACGGCCAGAAATAATCGTCCGTCAGCATGGCCTCCTTCTTCGTCACCGTGCCGGCAAAGCGCGGGAGGTCGGGGATGCCCTCGTAGCTGATCGTCCACGACGTGCTGCCCACCGGGGTGGGGGCGCACACCACGCCGCCGGCCTGGGTGAAGGGGATGGCTTCCCCACTCGCCGATTTCAGGGCCGTGACCTTGTAGTGCGGGGAGAGGCGGATGAAGAACGACGGCTTGCGTTCGCCGGAGGTAACGAGGTCAATCTTGCAGTCCACTACGACGCGGGATCGATCGGGCTCCACGCGGAGGTTGAGCTCGTAGTGCTTGGGCAGCACGCCGAAGTTGGCTTCCTCGGGGAAGTGCTCGGCCAGCAGGCCGTCATCCAGGCGATATATCTGCTCGCCGTAATCCTGGATGGTGAGGGGCGTGCTGAACACGGCGTACAGCACGTTCGGCTGGGCAGGGTCTTGAAGCGGGAGGACCCGCCACCCGAACCGGCCGCCCGAAAACGCGCCCGTCTTTTCGATGTAGCGGAAGTGCCCGGTTTCCAGGTCCGGCGCCATTTGCGAGAGCGAACGCACATCCCGGGACTGGGCAAAACCATCCAGGATATCGGTGGGCGCGCGCTGCGCCAGGAGAAACACGAGTGCCGTGACCATGTGCCGAGGGTATAGACGAGTGAACTCGCCGGGAATTTTCAGCAGAAGAAGGCCCGCCGCGCGGTAGCGGGGCGAGTCATAATGAAGATCGCGTGGCGAAGTAGCTCAGTTGGTTAGAGCAAACGGTTCATACCCGTTAGGTCGCCGGTTCGAGTCCGGCCTTCGCTACCAATCCCCTTTTTCCGGTCATTCATGGCCTCGGGCGTTATTGTGCCTGCCCTTCCTTCCGCCTTTGCGGAGAGACAACTTCATCCAAGCGTTACGTGATTTGCGAACACGTTCATTGCAATGTTGCCCACAAAACAAGGCGGTAATAACAAAAACTCCCGCTCGAAAGCAGGAGGAGAAAGAGTGGTGCCGCAAGCCGGACTCGAACCGGCGACCCAAGCATTTTCAGTGCTTTGCTCTACCAACTGAGCTACCGCGGCACACTGGCGCGGATGACGGGGCTCGAACCCGCGACCTCCGGCGTGACAGGCCGGCGCTCTAACCAACTGAGCTACACCCGCGTGGGAATGAAAGATTAGCACTTGCGGCTTCGCGCTCGCAAGGTTTCAGGACTCCCTTGGGCCCCTCGCCAAGAACTCCCGCACGATTTCGGTTTGGTGCACCCCGTCCAGTAGGAAGGAATCATGCCCGTGCGACAGGTCAATCTCGTGCCACTCGGCGTAGGCGCCCGCTTCGCGCAGGGCGGCGGCCAGCGCCACGCTCTGGTGGCTGGGATACAGCCAGTCGCTGGTGAAGCTCGTCAGCAGCACGTCGGCCTGCACTATGCTCACGTCCTGCCCGTCGTACTGGTCAATCGCCTGGCTCAGCACCACCAGCGAAGCCGGATCGAAGCGGTGGATGAACTTGTGGCCCTGGTACTGCAGATAACTCGCCACCTGGAACACCCCGTCTTCCCTCTTCTCCCGGGCGAACTTGCGCTCGAACGCTGCCTCGCTCAGGTAGCTCAGGTGCCCCACCATGCGGGCCACGGCCAGGCCAGCGGCCGGGGGTTGGCTTGCGTCGTAGTCGCCTCCGTTCCAAGCCGGGTCTTGCGTGATGGCCTGACGGGCGGTTTCATTGAATCCGATCTGGAGGGCGTTGTGGGCGGCGCAACTGGCCGTCATCCACACCTTCTGCACACGCTGCGGGAACTGGCGTGCCCATTCCAGGGCCTGCATGCCGCCCATGCTGCCCCCAATGACCGCAGCGAGCTTCTGGACGCCCAAATGGTCACACAGGCGCGCCTGCGTGGCCACCATGTCTTCCACCGTAATCCCCGGGAAGCGCGAGCCGTAGCGCCGTCCGTCCTCCGGGTGGGCTTGCCAAGGGCCGGTGGTGCCTTGGCAACCGCCCAGCGCATTCGTTCCGATGACGTAGTACCGGTCGGTATCAATCGCCTTGCCGGGGCCGATGAGGGCTTCCCACCAGCCGATGCAGTGACTATCGCCGCTGAGGGCGTGGCACACCACAATCGCGTTGTTCCCGTTGTAGGTGCCCCAGGTTTCGTAGGCCACCTGCACCTGCGGCAACGTAACCCCGCACTTCAAGGGCAAATCCCCTAACGCAAAGTGACACCGCCCCTCAGCTTGAGGAGCGGTGCGTTCGTTTTCTTTGAAGAGGTCGTCCGGAGGCTGGGTCATGCGTTAGCTGCCGCCGCCGGGCCGCCAACCGCCGCGAGGGCTGGTGGACGGGGGCGCGGAAGGGCTATCGGTCGTGCCGGGCGGAGCCGAAGTCGGGGGAGCCGTGGGGGGTGAAGACGAGGGGGCTCCGGCCTGGGTGGCCCCGGCCACGTTGGTCAGTTGGAGCAAGCGACCGAGTTCGCCGCGATCCTTGGCGCGGAACAGGGCTTCCATCTGGTCCACCAATCCCGCCTCGACCAGCCTGGCCAAGCTTTGGTCCAGCGTCTGCATCTTCTGCTTGGCGCCGGTCTGGATGATGGAGTTGATCTGGTACGTCTTGTTCTCGCGGATGAGGTTACGCACGGCACTGGAGGCGTTGAGCACCTCGAAGGCAGCGATGCGGCCCCGACCATCCTTGCGCTTAATCAGCGTTTGCGAGATCACGCCCAGTAGGTTCACCGAAAGCTGCATGCGGATCTGCTGCTGTTGGTGCATGGGGAACACGTCCACAATGCGGTCCACCGTTTGCACGGCGTCCACAGTGTGCAGGGTGGCGAACACAAGGTGCCCGGTTTCTGCCGCCGTGATGGCGAGGTGGATGGTCTCCAGGTCGCGCATTTCGCCGACCAGAATCACGTCCGGGTCTTGGCGCAGCACGTACTTGAGCGCGTTGGCAAAGCTGTGGGTGTCCACATCCAATTCGCGCTGGTTGATGAGCGCCATGTGGTCGTCGTGCACAAACTCGGTGGGGTCTTCCACCGTCATGATGTGAACAGGCTGAGTGCGGTTGATCTTGTCGATCATTGCCGCCAGCGTGGTGGACTTCCCTGACCCGGCCGGACCGGTGACCAGCACCAAGCCGCGCGGCCGCTCGATAAAGTCGTAGCACGCTTGCGGCAGGTTGAGGTCATCCATGTTCTGGATGTGGAACGGGATGACGCGGAAGACGGCCTGCGGGAAGCCGCGCTGCCAATAGAGGTTGCCACGGAAGCGGGCCACATTCGGGATTTCCAGCGAGAAGTCCAGCTCCTGCGTCTTGTTGAACTTCTCAATCTGCTCCGGCCGGAGGTGCTTGGTAAAGTTCGCCATGAACTCATCGGCCCCGTATTTCGGCACATCGTCCCAGTGGATGAGCTCGCCATGCTTGCGCAGGTAGACGCTGCCCGTGTCGGTCTTGAAGTGGAGGTCCGACCCGTCTTGCTCCACCGTCCGAGTGAGGAGGCCCAAGACGTCAGGCATTGCTCGACGCTCCCGGGGCCAGGCCGCGCGCGAGGGCTCGGCGTTCAAATTCGAGAACGTTGGTGCTCTTTGAGAGCGCCACTTCGTAGTCCACTTTCTTTTCCTCGACCAGCTTGAGCAGGTGATTATCGAGGGTTTGCATGCCGTGCTCGCCCCCGGTTTGAATGTCCGAAACCAATTGGTGCGTCTTGCCGTCGCGGACCATCGTGCGGATGGAGGGAGTGACGACCATGACCTCGAAGGCGGCGATGCGCCCCTCGGTGTCGCAGCGCGGAAGAAGCGACTGCGAAACCACCGCTTGCAGGGTGACGGCGAGCTGGGTGCGGATCTGCTCCTGCTGTTCGGGGTCGAACACGTCCACCACGCGGTCAATGGTTTGCGCCGCGTCCACGGTGTGCAGCGTGGAGAAAACGAGGTGCCCGGTTTCCGCCGCCGTGATGGCCAGCTGGATCGTTTCCAGGTCGCGCATTTCGCCAACGAGGATCACGTCCGGGTTCTGCCGCATGATGTGGCGCAGGGCCTCGGCGAAGCTAGAGGTGTCCGTGCCGAGTTCGCGCTGGTTCACAATGCACTTGCGGTCTTGGTGGACGTACTCGATGGGGTCTTCGATGGTGATCACGTGGCGAGTGGAGTGCTCGTTGATGTGATTGATCATCGCCGCGAGGGAGGTGGATTTCCCGCTTCCCGTCGGCCCCGTGACGAGGATTAAGCCGCGCGGGAGCAGGGCCAGCTTCTTGGTCACTTCGGGCAAGCCGATTTCGTCAATGGACTTGATGCGGTAGGGGATCAAGCGGAACACGCCGCCCTTGCGCCCTTGCTGCCAATACAGGTTCACGCGGAAGCGAGCCAAGCCCGGCACCGCAAACGAGAGGTCGCACTCTTTGAAGGTGTTCAGGCGTTCGCGGCGCTCCTCGTTGAGCACCGCATCGAACATCGCCTCGACCTCGCTTTCGCTGAGCGCCGGCTGGTCCAGCCGCTTGAGATCACCGCGCACCCGAAGGATGGGCGGATTGTTGACTTTGATATGGAGGTCGCTCGCGTCGACCTCCACCACGTGCTCCAGGAGCGACTTTAAGCGATCGTAAGCGGCTGACATGTTCGACCTACCGGCGAAGCATTTGCTTCAGTTCCGAAACAATACCTGCGTATTGGATGGCGGTGGGTTCGTCCACGATGCCGGCCTTCACGTAGCGCACCAGACCCTGGTTCATCGTTTGCATGCCCCAGTAGCCGCCCTCGTTCATCAGGTGGTACAGGTCACCGAAGTGGCCGTCTTCAATGGCCTTGCTCACGGTGGGCGTACAGATCAGGATTTCCGGCACCACCACGCGGCCATTGCCGTCAGCGCGCGGCACCAGCTTTTGGGCGATGATGGCGCGCAGCGAGTTGGCCAACCGCTGACAAAGGAAGCCCTTTTCGTGCGGCGGGAACATGTTGATGATACGGTCGAGCGTTTCGTAGGCGCTTGAGGTGTGAACGGTGGAGAAGACCAAGTGGCCGGTTTCCCCGGCGGTGAGCGCGGTGTGCATCGTGGTGATGTCGCGCATTTCACCGATCAGGATGACGTCCGGAGCTTCACGAACCACGGCGCGGAGGGCCGGGATAAAGTCATCAGTGTCAATCCCGACTTCGCGTTGGCTCACGTAGCTCTGGTGGTCGGGGTGCTCGATTTCCAGCGGGTCTTCGATCGTAACGATGTGAACGTTGCGCTCGCGGTTGATGATGTCCAGCAGAGCAGCCAGGGTCGTCGTCTTCCCGGAACCCGTCGGACCGGTGACCAGCACGAGCCCTTGGCGGTGCTTGGTGACCTCAGAGAGCGAGGCCGGCATCCCCAGCTCTTCCAGTTGGCGGATGCGCAGCGGGATGATACGAAGAACCGCGGCCGGGTGGGTGCGCTGGCGATAGATGTTCGTACGAACACGGCACTTCCCTTCCACCACGAAGGCGAGGTCCATTTCGTTGGTCTCGTCGAACTTGCGGATCTGCTTCTCCAGCATTACCGGCTTGAGCAGTTCCATGACATCTTCGCCGGTGAGCTTCGCCCAATCTCCGGGGAGCGGGTTCATGGAGCTGTACTGCTTCATGTAAGGCACGGCATTGGCCTTGAGCATGATGTCAGAGGCACCGAGCTCGTAGCCCTTCTCGACGAGGTCGTAAATCGTGAAATTGAGTTTGGACATTCCGCTGATCCGTTCGCTTGGCAACCCGACGGCGATCGCGACCCGGAAAAGAAGCCCTTTCGCGTGTCGTTATCGCCGCCGTGTGAGGGAGTATACCAACGCCCCCGCCGCAATAACGCCCGCAACGCCAATGCCGATGAAAGTCAGTTGGCGAGAGGAGCCCGAACTTCCCTGGGTGGGCGCGCCGGGCTTGTCCACCGGTTGGTACTTCGTCGGAATTTTGACCTGCTCTGGATCTTGGCTGGCCACCGAGATGCGGTACTCGATGGAGTCCGACCCGAGCGGCACGCCTTTCAATACTACGGTATCGGTGGCATGTTCCACCAACGTGGTGTTAGGAACTGCCGGCATGCCTTCCACCACCAGGATCATCGTGTCCACGGTGAAGGGTTCGGGGGCACCCAGAAACGGCTTGACGATAGCTTCGAAGTTGATTTCGCCTGTGTCGGGCTTCAAGAGTCCATCCACGGCAAACATAGCCTGCCGGAGAGTCTTGGCCGGAGCCCCGCCAAAGATCTCCAGCCCACGCGGGGGCGTGGTGCCGTAGCTGGGCATCAGCAGAATCTGTTGGCGTAGCAACTCCGAGGGGTAATCCCCTTTCAGCATTGTCACTTGCACCATATCCGCGCCCATCTGGTGCTTGCGAACCAAGATGGACATGGCGGGCCGTCGTTCTTCCAGCGCATCGGCGAGAGGCTCGTTCGTTTGGGCCAGGGCCGTGCCCGCGCAAAGGCAGACGCTTATTAGCCAAGCTGGACGAGACAAAGGAGCAATTCTCACGGCGATCTGCTCCCAGGATACCAAGAAGTCTGAGCGAGCCAAGGTCGCCAAGTGGCGGTTAAGCCCGTGACCACGAAACCTTTTTCTCTCGACATTCGTTGAGAATGCTAGGCATTATCAAGGCACCTTCGGGCTATAATGCCGGGTCTCACAGATTCAGGAAAGCTATGGACGAACTAGAATTAGGACAGGCATCCCCTGTACAACTGACACCGGAGGGGCACACTCGGCTCAAGGCCGAGCTGGAGTATTTGACGAAGGTCAAGCGAGACGAGATTGCTCAGCGTATTCGCGACAGCAAGGATCACGGCGAGTTCAGCGAGGACAACAACGAGCTGGACGAAGTGAAGCAAGAGCAGGCCATTGTGGAGAACCGCATTGCCGAGCTCAAGACGATCTTTTCGAACGCTGAGCTTCTGGATGAATCCACCATCCCGACCGAGTTTGTCGGCCTGGGATCGCGGGTGACCGTGAAGGATGGTGAACGTGGGATTGAATTCACCCTCCGCATGGTGGCGTCCATTGAGGCCAATCCGGACGAGGATCAAATCAGCGAAGAATCGCCCCTGGGCGCGGCGCTGATGGGGTCCAAGCCCGGCGAGAGCATCACCTACGAAGCTCCGGTTGGACCGATTACCTACCAAATCACGGCGATTTCCCGCTGATTTCTCGTTCACCTCGCCAAGTGCCCTCTTTTGCCCCGCAGAAGGGGGTAAATTGGCGCCATTCCCCCCTTTTGAGGCAAGCCCGCCAGGGTGAATACCTCTCGGAAAAAAAATGAGTACGGATAAGAAGACGCCCGCCAGCGCGGGAAGTCCACTTGATGGGATTCGAAAGTCACGAGGAATCAGTGGGTTTTTCCAAGACGTCATGCGCGAAATGAAGCACGTGACCTGGCCGACCCAAAAAGAAACCATGCGCATGACCGGCACCGTGCTGGCCGTGTGCGGCATCCTGGCCGTGACGCTGTTCTTGCTTTCCGAGGCGTTCCGCATCGTGCTCAGCATCCTCATTGGGGGTGGGGCCTAATCTATGGCGCTCCGCTGGTACGCCGTCCACACCCTCTCGATGCACGAGAAGAAGGTGTCCGAGCTCATCATGCGCCGGGGCGATGCTCTGGGCCTGTGGAACACGTTCATCGTTGAGATCCTCATCCCGACGGAGCCCGAGCTCAGCCACCGCAACGGCAAGCGCACGGTGATCCAAAAGAAGCTCTTCCCGGGCTACATCCTGGTCCGGATGGACCTCACCGACGACGTTTTCAAGCTCATCAAGAGCACGTCGGGCGTGACCGGATTCCTGCAAAGTGGGGGCAAGCCCGTGCCGCTGGAAGACTTCGAAGTCAAGCGCATCATGAAG
>CALRVA020000060.1:0-14787 GCA_943371495.1 Archangium gephyra
CTCTCGGTGACTTGCTGAATCAGCTTGCTGCCGCCCTTGCCATCGTGGAGCTGGGAAACGAGGCCCGCGCCGATCAGCGTGGCGGCGAGGAGGTCGGCATCGCCGTAGGGCGAGCGCTTTTTGACCTTGGCTCCTTCCAGCTGAGTGGCCAGGCCATCACGGTAAGCCTTGTAAACCTTTTGGGCGGCGGGGCGCAGCTTGGGTTCACCGAGGCTGGCCACAAAGAGGCCCTGCACCACGCGGAAGAAACGACTGCCCTTGCTGCCATAGGCTTCGGCCAGTTCCACGTCGGCCATCAGCCGGTCGTGAGCGGTAGCGGCATCTTCGTAGAAGGCGGTGCGGTCGAGGTTCAGTCGGTAAAGCGCTTGCTCGGCCACGCCAAGGAGCAGGTCCACCCGCTTGGGGAAGTAATAGTGCACCGTGGCGTGGTTGATCTCGAGTTCGGACGCCACCGTGCGGGCATGGACGGATTCCAGCCCAAAATCGCCCATCATTTCGTAGGCTTTGGCGGCAATCATCTCGCGGCGACCAGTCATGGTTTCCAGTGTCCACCTTTCGGTGGAGTCCTGTCAAGTCCGTAATCTCCACAGGCAACGTGTCATCCTTACATGGTGCAACCGTATCCGCGCACATGGGCTGAAATTAACCTGGATGCTCTCACCCATAACCTCGCGGTTTTACGGGGGGCCTTGGGGCCTCATCCGGAGATCGCCATCGTGGCGAAGGCGGATGGTTATGGGCACGGCCTGGTTCCGATTGCGCGGCATGCTCTCCGCCACGGGGCGGACCGGGTGGCCGTGGCCACCATCCAGGAGGCCATTGCCCTGCGCGATGCCGGGATCGACGGGACGGTGATGGCGATGTCGCCCTGCCTCACCATTGAGGCCGAACAGGCGGCGTTTTACGGAATTGAAGTCTTCATCGAAGATGTGGAGACGTTGCTAGCCTTTGATGCCGCCGGGCGGCAACTGGGGCGCCCCGTGGGCGTGCACCTCAAAGTGGACTCCGGAATGCACCGATTTGGGTGCGCGCCCGAGCACCTGGTGAACCTGGTGCGAGCCGCTCAGGGCTGTGAGTTTATCCAGATGGTGGGGATTGCCCACCACTTGGCGGATGCCAACAACGATGAGGCCGTGCATGACCAATCAGCGCGGTTTGTGGAGGCCATCGCCGCTGTGCGGGCGGCCGGTTTGCCGACCGGAAAGGTGCACGCGGCGGCCAGTGGAGGGGCTTTGCGCTTTCCGGAAATCCGGTTCGACCTGGTGCGGATTGGCTTGGTGGCCTACGGCCTCGACCCGGCGCATTGGTTAGGCGGGCAAGCCCGGCCCCTGCTCCATTGGAAGGCCCGCATCATCGCCCTGCGCGATGTGGCCCCCGGCGAGTACGTCGGCTACCTGCGGGCCTGGACCGCAATTCGCCCTACGCGCGTGGCCACGATTGGCGCGGGCTATGGCGATGGCTATGCGCGCTCGTTGAGCAACAAGGGGATGGTCCGGATTGGCGAGCATTTGGCGCCCGTGATCGGGATGGTGTGTATGGACCAACTGATGGTGGACGTCACCGACATCCCCGAGGTGGCAGTGGGGGATGTGGTGACCCTACTTGGCCCCGGGGTTCCGGCTAGCCGCCTGGCCGAGCTCAGCCAAACCAACACCCACGAAGTGGTGTGCCGCCTGATGACGCGGGTGCCGCGCCGCTACCTGCACCTCGGCTAGTCTTGAATGACGACGCCTTCCACCTGGGCTTCGGTGGGGGCCAGGCACTCGCGGTCCGTGCACAGTTGGTACCGCAGGCGCAAGGTGAACGACGTGGTCTTGCCGCGCGGCTGCAGGCGGATGGGGACCCGAAGCTGGCCTTCGTAATGGTCATCGGTGGCGCTGGGGAAACCCGCCTCGCCCAGCAGGTGGTCAATATGCAGCGTGGTGGGGATCAGCCACTTGGCCGGGGGATCGGTGGAGTTGATGCGGTAGCCCTCGGGAATCTCGATCAGGAGGGCCGTGTGCGCCCAGCCGTCATCGGAGGGCTTGACCTCGGGAGTTTCCAGCGTCACGGTGACTTCGTGGCGAGCAGCGGGAGTATTCGTCACTTCATCGGGACCCTGCGCAATGATGTGGGCCAGGGCCGCCGAAAGCAGGCTCTCGCACGACTGCGGCATGCGCTCGATCCACCCCAGGTTGGCGCGGAGGGCTCGGGCGGCGTCCTCGGCAAAACCCAGACGCTGAAGCACCAGAATGGCCGAGCCATTGGCACTGGGTACGGCTTGGTCGAGAATGGGCTTGGCCCGGGCAAACCCAATCCCCATGTGCGCCGGCTGGTAGAAGAAATCACCTACCTCGTCGTCCCGGAATCGGGCCATCATCACCTCGGCAAAGCGATGCGCCACCTCGCGCCATTGTTCGTTGGACGAACTATCGGCTAACCTTAAGAAGCCCTGAATGAGGAACGCGAAGTCGTCCAGGAATGCTTCCCCATGCGGCTCGCCGTCCACCAGCATGTGCGGTAGCGTCGCCGGATCAAACGCCGCCCATTTGGCGGCGAGCGCCTGGGCTTCCTCGTGCGCATCCGCAAAGCCCAGTGCCCCGATGAGGAGCCCCTGTACGGCCGCAATGGCCTTCTCATCGCGGTGCGGCTGCGGCCGGTGGCGACGCACCTCGCGCAACTTCTCGTAGGCTCCTATCCAGTCTGAATCGAGCGGACCGAGCAACAGGTTCTGCCCCGTGAGTTGGCCCGTGGCTTCATCGTGGAAGTTGCCCTCGGGTCGCATGCCGTGAGCAGCCGCAAAAGCTTCGGCCTGATCCCCCAACAAGGCCTGCAATTCACTCCAAGACCAAGTGTAAGTGGTGCCTTCTTCCCCGTCCACGTCCGCATCCAGTGCATTGGCATACGAACCATCTGGTAACCACATTTCATCCCTTAGCCACCGCAGAATCCCCTCCTCGACTTGTTTAAAGACAATCTGCATCGCTCCGTCCTCCACGATTCGCCCGGCGGTGGCGTAAAGCGCCAGCATTTGGGCGTTGTCGCTCAGCATCTTCTCAAAGTGCGGCAAGCGCCACTCCCCGTCCGTGCTGTAGCGGTGGAAGCCACCTCCCACTCGGTCGTGGATGCCTCCGTTGGCCATGCACTCTAGGGTGAAGAGCGCCTGGTAGGCCGCCTCTTGCATCAGGCTATCCGTGGTAGCGGCATCGCCCGGAAGCATGGTGCGAGCCGAGGCGTACTTGAGCAAGTACTCCAGCGCCGAGAAGGGCGGGAACTTGGGCTTGTCGCCGTAGCCGCCCCGCTCGTGGTCAAAATCGCCGTGCAGCGTCCGGATCGCCCCGTCCACCAGGGCGATATCCAGCCGTGCCCGCTCAGCGGGCAGGGTCCGCTCTCGCACTTGGTCAATCGCCGCCGCGAACTCATCCGCGCGCTCCTGGATGTCCGCGCGCTGGTCCTGCCAGGCCTGCGCCAAGCTGGAAGCCACCGTGACAAAGCCCGGCACTTCCCCCCGGGCGTTGCGCGGGAAGTATGTGCCCACAAACCACGGCTTCAGGTCCGGCGTGAGGAAGATCGTCATCGGCCAGCCCCCGTGCCCCATGGCCAGTTGCAGGGCCGTCATGTAGAGGTCATCCAGGTCGGGGCGTTCTTCGCGGTCGAGCTTGATGCTGATAAAGGAGTGGTTCAGCACCCGCGCCACTTCGGGGTCTTGGAACGACTCGTGCGCCATCACGTGGCACCAGTGGCAGCTGCTGTAGCCGACGCTGAGAAAGATCGGCTTGTCCTCGGCGCGCGCCCGGGCCAGGGCCTCATCTCCCCAGGGGTACCAATCCACCGGGTCCCCTGCGTGCTGGCGCAAGTAGAGGGAAGGTGAAGAGGCGAGCCTCGGGTTCATCGTTTCACCTTACCAAGCGGCACCCCGGACCGCAGGGCCTGGACCAAAAAAAAGAACCCCAGAGACATGAATGTCTCCGGGGTTGGTCGGTCGTCAGGTTGCCCTTACAGCAGGTGGTGGTCGCAAATCCAGCAGTTCATGCCGGGGCGCCCCGCAGGGGCAGCCGCTGCCGCCGCGGCCGGCGGAGCCACCTTGTCGGGGTTCGCCAGCGCCCACTCGGCCATGCGGGCCAGGTCGCGCAGGTGGATGCGGGTTTCCTCATCTCCGGCGCGGCCGGCGGCCGAGCTCAGAAGCGCGCGCAGGGCTTCCATTTCGGCCACGGCATAAGGTCGAGCCACCGTGGCATCCGGGGCCATGCGCGGCATCAGAGCCTGCACGTAGGCGCGCTGAAGATTGCGTTGATAGACATCCAGCGTGAAGTTGCGTCCGTCGGTAGAACCGAACACGCCTTGGCGAATGTCGCGCATCATCATCGGCACCGTGTAAGCCGCGCTACCCTGGTGCACCTGGTTCTGGATCATCCGGGTCAGACGGGCATCCTGCGTCAGGCCGCTCAGGGCGCTCAGTTGCATGCCCAGCACTTGGCCCGTGCCGGCGTCGCTGCCCAGCTTGTTGGTGATCTCCTTGGGCACCAGCCAGGTGGGGGTGGCCAGCACGTTGTCCACAATCCACTTGACGGCATCCTTTTGGCGCTGCGGGCTCACCGGGTGATAGACATCCCCGCCGCGGCCACCTCGATAGTCGATCTGCTCCACGCCGCCCACCACGGTCACCACGTGACCGATGTAGGTGCGCATCTGCGAGGTCAACGAACCCCAGAAACGGTTCATCTCACTGTAGTCTTCGCCCAGCTTCACCATGCCCGGCAGCAGGTAGCCCATGCTGCGCTTCAGGTTCATCACGCCATAGGTGCTGGCCTTCACGGCGTCGTCACCCAGGGCTTCACTTTGTGCGGTGGGGTCCGCCGAGTTGAAGTTGTCGTAGAACCGCAGCATCGGGTTGTCCACCATCTGCGCCGCCCACTTGTCCAACGTCATCACTTCGGCGTAGGGATTGCTGGCGCCGGCAATCGGCTTGTATCCCCACTCGATTGAGAACTTGTCGTAGGGGCCGATCTTCGGAATCAGGAGCGCGCCATCTCCCGGCTGCGCCACGTAGTTGAAGCGGGCGTAGTCCATGATCGTCGTGGCCGTGCCGTTCTCCTTCGTCCACTTGGGGTCGCGGAGCCATTCCGTCGGCACCATCGCACTGCCCTTGCCGTTGTGCGGCAAGCCCAGCGTGTGGCCAACTTCGTGCGCCACCACAAAGCGAAGAAGTTCGCCCGTCAGCTCATCCGGGAACGGGTGCGACTGAGCCCGGCGGTCGTTGGCGCTGGCCTGCGCGAAGTACCACTGGTCGCCCAGCTTGAGTACGTCGTGCCACATGATAATGTGAGCGCTGATGATCTCCCCGCTGCGAGGGTCGGTCACGCTCGGGCCCATGGCGTTGGCAATCGGGAGCGGCGCCCAGCGGATCATGCTGAAGCGAACGTCCTCACTGCTCCAGTTCGGATCGTTCTCGGGGGCTTCCTTGCAGATGATCGCATTGCGGAAACCGGCGGCCTCAAAGGCTTCATTCCAATCTTCCACCCCGGCCTTGACAAACGGGCGCCACTTCTCGGGCACTTCGGGCGAGATGTAATAGACAATCGGCTTGACGGGCTCGCTGATAGCGGCGCTCGGGTCCTTCTTTTCCAGTCGGTAGCGGTTGATGAACGCCTCGGCCTTGGTGCCCGGGAAGTCGTTGGTGAAGGCCGTGTAGCGGTTGGAGAAGTAGCCCACCCGGCTATCGAACAGGCGACCCATCATCGGCGTTTCGGGCAACAGAACGATGCTGTGATTCACCACACCGGTGTTACTGGGTTGGCTACCGGCACCTCGACCGAGACCGCCGCCACCCCCAAACGCTGCCGCCGGGGCCGCGCCGCCGGTGAACGTCGCCAGGATGTCAATGTTCACGTTCTCGGGGAAGGCATTGACGCGCTCCACGAACGTGCGGGAGCGGTCCATGTTGCCGCCACCGAAAAGAGCCCGCGCCGAAAGCTCGGGCACATCCGAGAGGAAAATGCTGCTGACGTCAATCAGAACGTTGCCCTCAGGGCTGACCGAACGAATCGGGAAGGCCCGCACGATCGGGTTCACGTTGCTCTGAGCCACCGCGCGCGAGATTGCCCCGTCGCTCAGCGCTCGGTTGTTGAAGAACATCTTGCGCAGGAGAATGCGGTTTTCGCGCCGATCCCAGCGCACCACCGAGTCCCCACCTGCGGTTCCGTTGTAGCCACCGGACGGCGTTTCTTTGGCTTCGATTTGCCAGAGGAAATCGCGTCCCAGCAAGGCCGCCGGAATCTCAAAGTAAAGAGAATCATCCTTTCGCCAGACCGAGACACCCCCGGCCGACTTGGTGTAGCCCTCCGTGGCTCGATCCCACGGCATCAGGTTTTCGTCCGAGTTCTGGGCGGCACCGCCCCCGGGGCGCCCCCCGCCCGGTCGCGGCCCTTCGTCTTGGGCAAACCCAAGGGGCGCAATCGCCAGCATCGCGAGCACCGCGAGCGAGCACATAGTTCCACGCATAATTTCACCGCGCCCCCACATAACCGTGGGGGCACTGAATGACTTTACCGGGGAAAATGCCGGATAGTTTCCTCAGAAACTAGTGCATTTCCGTATCGCCGTACAGGCATTGCACGTAGTTGATCTGCCCGAGGTGGTAGGCAATGTTCCAGAACGGGTAGTAAGCGAGGTCGCCCATGCTCAGCACCCAGCCCGGCATCGGTTCGGCGCGCAGGCCTTCCTTGTCCGCCGGGAACTCACGAAGCTTGGTGTAGAACGCCTCGTGGTTGGCCCGCAGGCGAGACTCCCAGGTGTCGTAATCGGGTTCTTGCATGCGGTCGGCCATCATCGCGCCGAAGTCGAAATCGGCAAATGAGAACTTATCGGCGGCAACCAGACTATCCGCTCCCCAGCCACCGGACTGCCGCACTTCCTCGGCCATATCCAGAATCGTGCGCGCCCCTTCCGCCGGGCTCCACTGGCACTTGTCGGCGGGCGTGGCCCGCACCGTGCGGATCAGCATCGGCAGCACAAACTCGCAGATCTCGACGATGGTTTCGCGGTCCGGGAAGTCAATCTGCGCCGAACCGGCTTCGTGCATGTCCTTGTCGCCATAGAGCGTCTGGATGTAGTTGATCTGCCCCTGGTGATAGGCAAAGTTCTCCAACGGCAACAGCATCAGGTGATTCAACGAAAGGTGAAACCCAGGGAATAGCTCGACTTGCTTGCTGCCGGCTTCGGCCGGGAGGTTCAACAGCGCCTCGCAGAAGGCCGCCGTGTGAGCGCGAACATCCGCCTCCACCACCTCAATATCCGAGGCCCGACGCTGGGCAATCTGAGATTCCTTGAACGAAGCCGGATCAAAGCCCACCCCTTCGCCGCGCGCGTTCAGGATGTGCGTGAACCACTCACACGCCTGGCCGCATTCGCAAAGTTGGGCGAGAACCGAACGGGCCTTGCCATCCGGGGACCACGTGAGTTTGTCGGGCGCGGTGGCGCGGGCCGCCGCGATGGTGGATTCCATGGCGGCCTTGATGAGCATGACAAGGGTCTGACTTCGATCCATAACCAACAATATAGCAGACATTCGTCCACTTTAACGAAGTTTTTACAAACCAATTTCAGGCACGTGGGGATAACTCTTGGCAAAGAGCAGGATTTCGCGTTATCCTGCAATACAGGCGGGTCACCTCCTCCCGTCGAACCCTCGCTCTCTGGAGAGGAACCCGCCGACCACGGAAGGTCGGCGGGACGATTTCACCGCCAGATTTAGTGCACAGCGCCCAGTTGGTCGCGCACCTTCACAAACGCCCGCAGCGCCTGGTCCAGATCTTCCTCGGTGTGGGTCGCGTTCGGCATCGTGCGGATGCGGGCCTTGCCCAAGCCCACCGTCGGGTAGACGATGGCCAGCGCGTAAACGCCTTCGTCCCACAGCATGCGCTCCATCCGCTGCGCGGCCCCTTCGTCACCGACGTAGACCGGCGTGATCGGCGTCTCGCTGCCCATGGTGTCAAATCCGGCTTCGTTCAGCATCGCCTTCCAGCGGCGGGCGTTGGCCCACAGGCGTTCCATCGGCGTCGGGTCGGTCTGCATGATCTCCAGCGCCTTGATGAGCGCCGCCGCCACCATCGGCGGATGCGCGGTGCTAAAGAGGTACGGGCGGCCCCGGTTGATGAGCCAATCCTTGAGCTCGTGCGAACCCGCGATGTAGCCGCCAATGACCCCCAGCGCCTTACTGAGTGTGCCGAGCTGGATGTCCACCCGGCCGTAGAGATTGAAGTGGCTGGCGGTGCCCGCCCCGTTCTTGCCCAGCACCCCGCTGGCGTGGGCGTCGTCCACCATCACAAAGGCGTCGTACTGTTCGGCCAGAGCCACAATCTCCGGCAGGGGCGCAATGTCGCCATCCATGCTGAACACCCCGTCGGTGATGATCATCCGCTTCGTAAAGCCCTGCGCGCGCTTGAGGCAATCCTCGAGCGCGTCCATGTCCTTGTGCGCGTACACCCAGCCCTCGCTCTTTTTATAGCTGGCCGCGCTCAGACGCACTCCGTCAATGATGCTGGCGTGGTTGAGTTCGTCGCTGATGATGACGTCGTCCTTCGTCACCACCGCCGGGATGCAGCCGCTATTGGCCGTGAAGCCGCCCGTGAACACCAGCACCGAATCCACGTGTTTGAACTCGGCCAGCTTGCGCTCGAGCTCATCGTGGACTTCCATGGTGCCACCAATCCAGCGCACGGCCCCCGCGCCCACGCCCCAGCGTTCAATGGCTTCCTCGGCCGCCTGCCGCACCCGCGGGTCATTGGCCAGGCCCAAATAGTTGTTACTGCTGAGGTTGATGACCTCCCGGCCATCCATCTGCACCCGGCCCCCCGCCGGGGAATTGAGGATGCGCGGAACCTTGTACAGGTTCTGGTCACGCAGCGACTGGAGCTCACCTTTGAGCCAAGACTGGAGGGTGTCGTTCACGCCCTCCAGTCTACATCTTCGCGCTGGCCGGGTCCCCTACTCGACCGTGACGCTCTTGGCGAGGTTGCGGGGCATGTCGATCTCAAGGTTCTTCGCCCGCGCCATGTAGTAGGCCAGCAGTTGCAGCGGCACCACGCTCATCAGAGCGTTCAGGTACGGCGTTTTGCCCCCCGGAATACGAAGCACCTCGTCCCCCACGCCGTCCATCGTGTCGTCATCATGGGTGGTGATAATCAGCGCGCGCCCGCCCCGGGCTTGCACTTCTTTCACGTTGCTGGCAAGTTTCTCCCGTACAAACGGATCGGTGGCTCCGAACACGGCCAGCACGCCTTCTTCCACCAGCGCCAGGGGGCCGTGCTTCAGCTCGCCGGCTGGTCCTTCTTGCGTGGGGATATAGGCGATCTCTTTGAGCTTGAGCGCGCCTTCCAGCGCCACAGCGGCGTCGGCGTTGCGGCCCAAGAAAAAGGCCATGCGGCTGTCCGCCCATTCGTTGGCAATGCGCTTAATCTTGTCTTCCAGCCCCAGGGCTTCTTCCACCCGTTCCGGCCACTGGCGCAGGTCGCGCACCACTTCTTCCACGCGCACCCCGGGCATCTCGCGGTGCTGGGCAATGGTCATCCCCAATTGCAATAGCACCAGGCACTGAGCGGTGTACGCCTTGGTGCTGGCCACGCTGATCTCCGGCCCCGCCTGGGTGTAAATCACACGGTCGCATTCCCGGGCGATGGCGCTGCCCACCACATTGACGATGCCGAGCGTGCGGATGCGGCGCTGTTGACACAGGCGCAAGGCGGCCAGGGAGTCGGCGGTTTCGCCGCTCTGGCTGATAAACACGGCCAAGGATCGATCACTCAGCAGCGGGTCGCCGTAGCGGAATTCACTGCTATAGAACACGTCGGTGGGCAGGCGCAGCATGCGCTCAAAGAGGTGCTTGCCCATCAGCCCGGCGTGGTAGGCGGTGCCGCAGCCAATGATGTTCACCCGGTCAATTTCTTGCCACACGTGGTCGCTAAAGACGCCATCCAGCGCCACCCGGTTGTCGTCGGTCAGGCGCCCGGCCAGGCACTGGCGGGCCACCTGCGGCTGCTCATGAATCTCCTTGATCATGAAGTGCTCGTAGCCCCCCTTCTCGGCGGCGGCCACGTCCCAGGTCACTTCTTCGGGCTCAGCTTCCACCGGGCGGCCGTTCACATCCGTCACCCGGATCGCATCCTTGGTCAACACGGCCACGGTGTCGTCGGGCATCGTCCATACCTTGCGGGTCCAGGGGATGAGAGCGGGCACATCGCTGGCCAGGAGGTTCTCGCCGTCCCCAAAGCCCAGCACCAGCGGGCTGGCGTTGCGGGCACATACGATGGTGCCGGGTTCGCGGGCACTGAGGACAACAAAGGCGTACGCACCCCGGAACCGGGGCAGAGACTGGCGCACCGCTTCTTCCAGGCTCAGGCCCTGGGCGTGCAGGCGGCCGATGACGTGAGCGGCCACTTCGGTGTCCGTCTCGCTCTGGAAGGTCTCCCCTTCGCGGGCCAGTTCGGCCTTCAACTCCAGGTAGTTCTCAATGATCCCGTTGTGGATGAGCGCGATCTGCCCGAATTGGTCGTAGTGCGGGTGGGCGTTCAGGTCGTTGGGGGCGCCGTGAGTGGCCCAGCGGCTGTGGGCAATGGCGACGTGCGACAAGGGGGTTTCTTGGGCCAACATCTCGCCCAGGCCACTGAGCTTGCCCGCGCGCTTGAGGATGCCAATGCGGTCCCCCTGCGGGAAGGCGATGCCTGCGCTGTCGTACCCTCGGTACTCCAAGCGTCGAAGCTGGTCGAAGACAATCGGAACGGCCGACTGGGGTCCCACGTACCCCGCAATGCCACACATGCCCGTATTTTAGTCGGTACAAGGCCCTGGGGGTTCGGTTACCCTCGGTGGGAGCGAACTTTCGCCTGGGCCTGGCAGTGGCCTGGTTACTGCTGACTCGCGCGCGGGTCGAGGCGGCGGCGCATGCCGTCCCCCACAAAGTTCAGCGCAAACACCGTCAGCGACAGCAACAAACACGGCCACAGCAACAGGGTGGGGTGGCTATTCATCTCCGACCGCGCCGAGTTGATCATGCTCCCCCAGCTCGGGTTGGGCGGCTGCACGCCGATCCCCAGGAAAGACAAAGCACTCTCGCCCAAAATCGTCCCCGCGACCTCCACCATCGCCACCGCCGTCAATAGCGGAGCCAGGTGCGGCAGCACGTGCCGGGTCACGGTCCACACCGTGCCTGCCCCCAAGGCACGGCTGGCCACCACGAATTCGCGCTCGTTCATGGCGGCGGCTTGGGTCTTCACCAAGCGGGCCACCCCCGGCCACGCCGTGATACTGAGCGCCACGATGACCGGAGTGATGCCCAGCCCCCACACCCCAATGATGAGGATGGCGAGGAGGATATCGGGGAAAGCGAACATGGCATCGGTCACCCGCATGATCGGCCCGGCCAGCCAGCGCGGCCCGTAAACCCCGGTGAGGCCGACAATGATGCCGACGGTGAGGGCAATGGCCTGCACGGCAAAACCGACGAAGAGCGAGATCCGTGCCCCTTCGGCCAGGCGGGCAAAGATGTCCCGGCCCAGTTCATCCGTGCCCAGCCAGTACTGCGACGACGGCGGCAAAAAGTTGGTGCCCACCGGGGTGATGGGGTTGTGGCGGAGGTTCGGGCCGAAGATGGCGAACAGCACCAAGAAAACCAAGAAAACCACGCCGCCCCAAAAGAGCGGGTCGCGCCGCTTCATACCTGCGACTCCCGCACGCGCGGATCGAGCGCGGGCTGCATCAGGTCCACGATGAGGTTCACCAGGATGTAGAGCACCGCCGCCGTGAGAGCGGTGGCCATCACCACCGGGGTGTCGCGCTTCTTGATGGCGTCAATCGCGGCCTTGCCCAGCCCGGGCATGGCAAATGCGGTCTCCGTGATAAACGAACCCGTTAGCAGAATCCCAAAGGAGTTACCCATGGCCGTCACCACCGGCGGCATGGCGTTGCGCAGGCCGTGCTTAAACATGCGCTGCCCGAATGGCACGCCCTTAGCACGGGCAAAACGCATATATTCCTGCCTCAAAACATCTACGAAGCTGGCGCGAGTCAGCCGAGTGAGCACCGCCATCGGCCGGGCCGCCAGCACCGCCACCGGCAGCACCAGATAGAAGAAAAGCGGGCCGCGCAGGGGGGTTTCCCAGGTGAGCGGGAAGAGGTCCATCCTCAACACGAAGATGAGCATGAAGATGGGGATAAGAACAAAGTTTGGCACCGTAACCCCCAAAGTGCTGAGGGCCAGGATGATGCGGTCGGGCCAGCGGTCTTCAAAAATTGCCGCCAGCGAGCCCAGCGTAATCCCAATCAGCGCCGCCACCCCAATGGCCAGGATCGCCAGCATCGCCGTGATGGGCAAAGAGCGGCTGATTAACTCGCTCACGGGCTCGCGGGTACCGAAGTACGAGTTGCCGAAATCACCCCGCGCCGCCCGGCCCACGTATTCCACAAAGCGCACGGCCACGGGCCGGTCTAGCCCCATCTGCTTGCGCATCGCGGTGATCTGCTCTGGGCGGGCTTTCTCGCCCAGGATGGCCATGGCGGCATCCCCGGGGGCCAGTTCGTCGGCCATAAAGGTGACGAAGGCGACGAACAGCACGCTCAGCAAGCCCGCCGCCACGCGGCCCAAAAGCCGACGCGTCAGCGATGCCGAGGAGGTGCCGCCCGAAGCCATAGTTGCCCGCTCATTCTAGCCGAGGAAGCGGGCCGCCAAGGGGGAAAACGACGGAATTAGCGAATTGAGGTGATGCGATCGCCCAGTTGGATCGAGCGAACCACGTCCATACCCTGGGTCACCCGGCCAAACACCGTGTACTGACCATCCAAGAACCGCGAGGGGCCGAGCAGGATGTAGAACTGGCTGTCGCCACTGTCCCGGTCGCGCGGGAGGGTGCTGAGGCCGACGTAGCCGGTGTCGTTGGGCAGGCCGCTATCTTCATAGGGCACGCGCGCGCCGCTGCCGCCACTGCCCATGTTGGCGCTGTCCATCGCCTGGGTGCGGCTGGCCGGGTCACCGGTCTGGATGAGATAAGGACGCGGCTCGGTGATCACGCGGAAGAAGCGCTGACCATCGTAGAAACCGCGGCGCACCAGCCCCTGGATGTGGCCGACCGTCTTGGGGGCCTTGTCCGGATACATCTCGATGACAATGCGGCCGCGCCCTTCGACCTCGAGGGTCATCGTGGGGCGGTTTTGCGGGATGAGGGCCGGCACAATCAGGGCCGCCATCAGCACCGCAACAAACAGGATGAGTCGCCGCAAGGCCATGTCAATAACTTAGACGATTCAGCCCCCAAGGGCGGCGCAAAAGACGGGACTTGCCGCCAAAAGGGGCAGAAAAGGAGTTGGAGGCGCCGGGCGGATTCGAACCGCCGCGTAAAGGATTTGCAGTCCTCTGCCTTACCACTTGGCTACGGCGCCTAACTGTTTTTTGGGGGAACGCAACAAGGTTGGAGGCGTCGGGCGGACTCGAACCACCGCATCACGGTTTTGCAGACCGTTCCCTTCACCGCTTGGGTACGACGCCCAGCGAGACCCAAACAATACCCCAGCCATGGGCCCCGCTCCCGAGACATCGGGACGCCTGACGCGGTAGACCAGAGACATGGCGAAAATCCACGAGTATCCGGTGCAAGTTCAATGGGCCGGAGGCCGCGACGGCCAAGGCAAGGCCACCACGCAACGCACCCAAGTGGGCATGGAGCTGCGCGTTCCTCCCGAGTTTGGCGGCAGCGAAAGCCAGTCCACCAACCCCGAAGAACTGCTGACCAGCGCCATTGCCGCCTGCTACAGCATCACCTTTGGCATCATCGCCACCAACCGCAAGCTCCCGCTCGTCAACGTTGAGACGAACGCCCAGGGCGAAGTGGAAGAGAACGGTCCGACGTTCAAGTACACCAAGATCACCCTCCGCCCCACCATCACCCTGAGCGGTGAAGCCACCGAAGACCACATCAAGATGGCCGAGGACATGGCGCACAAGGCGGACGCCTACTGCATCGTCACCAACGCGGTGCGCGGCACCGTGGACATCGCCGTCGAGCCGACGGTCGTCCGCGCCTAACTTCCCCGCTTCCTTCCCGGCCACAATAACAGCATGCGAAAGCCGCTGGTGGCCGGGAACTGGAAGATGAACATGACGAGGGCCACGGGCCAGGCCCTGGTGAGCGAACTCGGCAATTTGCCCGCCGCCGTCGAGGTGGTGGTGTGCCCGCCCTTCACGCTATTGGCCGAAATCGCGGCTCACTGCCCTGCTGGCGTGAGCACCGGGGGCCAGGACTGCTTCTGGGTGCCCAACGGCGCCTTCACCGGCCAAATCAGCGCCGAATTGCTGGATGATGCGGGCGCGCTCTACGGCATTGTGGGGCACAGCGAAACTCGGGGCCGCTTCGGCAAGCTGGATATTGACGCCGGCGACGTCGGCTATTTCGCCGAAACCAACACCACAGTGCGCCGGAAGATGGAAGCCCTGATGGGCGTCGGCTTGGTGCCCATCCTGTGCGTGGGTGAGACCCTGGCCGAACGCGAAGCCGGCCGCACCGAGGCCGTCATCCGCGAACAACTGGAGGGCGCGTTCCAGGGCTTTACCGAAGGTGACATGGCCAAGACTGTGGTGGCCTACGAGCCCGTGTGGGCCATCGGCACGGGCCAAACCTGCGCCGCCGACGAAGCCAACCGTGTGTGCGCGGTGATTCGGCAGTGGTTCCCCGCCGGGGTGCAAGAGAAAGTGCGCGTGCTCTACGGCGGATCGGTGAAGGCCGAGAACGCCGCCGAACTCTTCGCCCAATCCGATATTGATGG
>CALRVA020000061.1:0-14774 GCA_943371495.1 Archangium gephyra
GACCCGGTGCAAGGCAAGAACGCGGCCGAGCAACTCGTGAACCAAGGCGTCATCGGCCTGATCGGTGAAGTCGCTAGCGGCATCACCGCAACGATCTCCGACGTCGCCTTTAGCAACAGCCTCCCGCTGGTGGCCGTGGGTGCCACCCGCACCGACCTGAGCGCCAAGGGCAGCCACTTCTTCCGCGTGTGCTACACCGACGCCCTGCAAGGCCCCGTGATGGCGAAGTTCGCCTACGAAGACCTCGGCCTGCGCAAGATGGCGCTGTTCACCGACAAGGCGCAACCGTACTCCACGGGCCTGAGCGAAAGCTTCTCGGCCAAGTTCAAGGAACTGGGCGGCGAAATCGTGGACGAGCAGTTCTACCAAACCAAGGACACGCAATTTGCTGGTCCGATTGCCAACACCAAGGCGAAGAACCCGGACGGCATTTTCCTCTCCGGTTACTTCAACGAAGTTGGCCCCCTGGCCCGCCAAATCCGCGAAGCCGGCATGACCACGCAGCCCCTGCTGGGCGGCGACGGCTGGGATAGCGACCAATTGCTGACGAGCGGCGGCGACGCCATCGTGGGTGGCTACTTCTGCAACCACTACAACAGCCTGGAAGACCGACCTGAAGTCAAGGCGTTCCTGGATGCCTGGAAGAAGAAGTACAACGCCAACCCGGGTACCACCATGGGCGCGCTGGGCTACGACTCGACCAAGCTGATGGTGGACGCGGTGAAGCGCGCGATCATGGAAGCCAAGGCGGCCAACAAGCCGGTGGATTCGATGATGGTCATCAACGCTCTGGAGAACACCGAGAACTTCCCCGGCGTCAGCGGCGCGATCACGCTCAAGGGGCGCAACGGCGACCCCGCCAAGCGCGCGCTCGTTGTCGAGGTCACGAAGGAAGGCCAGAAGTTCGCCAAGGCGTTCGAAGCCGACGCCGTGATGGCCAAGTAAACGCCGCATGATGAGCGGCCTCCCGCTGTGGGCAGATCTGAGTTTCTCAGTTCTGCCCCAGCAGCTAGTGAACGGACTCTTGCTCGGGGCAATTTATGCCCTGATCGCGCTGGGCTACACCATGGTCTATGGGGTGCTCCGGCTCATCAACTTCGCCCACGGCGAAGTCTATATGCTGGGCGGCTACGTCGCCCTGTTCATCTCGTGGCAGTTCGGCTTCACGCAAGACGCGTTGATGCAGAACTCGACTCGGGAAGGGTCTTTGCTTCTCCTCGGTCTCATGCTCATTGCCAGCATGTTGATCTGCGGCTTTATCGGCCTGCTCATCGAATTTCTTGCCTATCGCCCGATGCGGTCCCAACCCCGCATCGCGGCCCTGATTACGGCCATCGGCGTATCTTTGCTCATGCAATACGCCGGGGCCCTCTTCCTTCCGAATTCCCCGCCGCCCTCGATCTCGGAAAAGGTGAACCCGTACCGAGGCGAGTGGCGCATCACGCTCAGCCAGCCGAGTAGCGAATCCGTGGCCGCCCTGGCGGCGGCGCAAGCCACCCTGGACCAGCGCACCCGCGAGTTTGACGAACAGATCAAGCAAGAGCGCAGTAAGTTCGACCTGAGCCCGGCCGGAGTCGCCATCCGCGACGAAAAGAATCGCGCCGACCAAGAGTTCAACAAGGCGCAGACCGTGGTCAACGCTCAGCGCTCCGAAATCGTCTTGCCGCGCGGCCAGGTGGTGATGTTCATCACCTCCATCCTGCTGATGCTCGGCCTCAACTTGCTGGTCAACTTCAGCAAGATGGGGCGCGCCATGCGGGCAGCCAGCCACGACTTTGACACCGCCTCGCTGATGGGGATCAACGTCAACAAAGTTGTCACCCTCACGTTCTTCATTGGCTCGGCCCTGGCGGGTGCGGGCGCGATGATGAACACCACCTTCCTTGGCACGCCGATGACCACCTTCTCAGGGGTCCAGCCCGGCGTCAAGGCGTTCGTCGCTGCCGTTCTGGGCGGGATTGGTAGTATCCCGGGCGCGGTGCTCGGTGGCCTGCTGATGGGCATGGCCGAAACGCTTGTGGTGTGGCTGGGATACGGCTCCTACCGCGACGCGGTGGCCTTCGTCATCCTCATTCTTGTTTTGTTGTTCCGCCCCGGCGGAATCATGGGTTCTGCAGCGGTGGAGAAGGTCTAAATGAAGTCCTTCTGGCCCGTTCGTTTGGCCTCCATCGTCGGGGTGGTGGCGCTGTGCTTCGCGCTGGACCGCGTGGTGCTGGCCGCTGCGCCGGCGCAATATCGCCTGCTCATCCTGGCTTCCCTTTTCGTCATCCTTGCGGTGAGCCTCAACCTCATCAACGGGATCACGGGGCAGTTCTCCATCGGCCACGCGGCCTTTGCGATGATCGGCGCCTATACGGCCGGCACCCTCAGCAAGAATCCCGCCTTTGCCTCCATGCCGCATCCGCAGCTGCTGGCCGTGATGACCCTGCTGGGCGCCCTGGTGGCCGCCACCTTCGGGTTCATTGTCGGACTGCCTTCCCTACGTTTGCGCGGTGACTATCTAGCGATTGTCACACTCGGCTTCGGCGAGATTATCCGCATCGTCACCAACGCCACCGAATCCCTCGGCGGCTCTTACGGCATGCCCGTGGCCCCCAAGGTTCAGTTCCTGTGGTGGTCGTTGCTGTTGATGGTGGCCTGCATTGCCCTTTGCCGCAACCTCCTCAAGACGACCCACGGACTCACCTTCCTCGCGGTCCGCGAGGACGAAGTGGCCGGGCTCGCCATGGGCGTCAACGTGACCATGACCAAGGTGGTGGCCTTTGTCATCGGCGCGGCCTTTGCGGGGGCGGCCGGGGCTGTCTTGGCGCATACCGAAGCGTTCATCAGCCCGCGCACCTTCCCGATGGAAATGAGTTTCATCATTCTCACCATGGTGGTGCTGGGCGGCACGGGCTCCATCACGGGCTCGGCGCTGGCGGCCGTGGTGCTGTTCGCCATTCCGGAATACCTGCGCACCCTCACCGACGCGCAGGGCAAAGCCTACGAAATGAACGCGGGCCTCTTTATGGGCATCCTCGTCGCCATCATGATCGCCGTGGCGGCCAGCAAGTGGATTCAGACGAACGTGCACGAGAAGGGCAAGAAGCTGGGCTTCTACGCCGGTGCGTGGCTGGCGGTGATCCCGCTGGGATTCCTCTTCCAGACTATCTTGCACCTCTCGCCCACGCTCAAGACGCTGGCCTTTGGCATCGACATCCTGCGCTACGCCGTCTTTGCGGTCGTGCTCATTGCGCTCATGTTGCTGCGGCCCCAAGGCATCTTTGGCCACCACGAGATTGGCTGGCATTGGTTCCGCAAGCGCCCAGCCCCGGCCACGGAAGGAGGTGCCGCGTGAGCGAAGCCCAACCGATCCTGAGACTGGACGAAGCGACGATCAAGTTCGGCGGTCTCACCGCCGTGAACAAGGTCTCCTTCCAGCTCAATCGCGGTGACATCTTCGGCCTCATCGGCCCCAACGGGGCCGGCAAAACGACGTGCTTCAACCTCATCACTGGGGTTTACAAGCCGACCAGCGGGGAGATCTACTTCCAAGGTCAGCCTATTGGAGGCCTGGCCCCGAACAAGATCGCCACGCGCGGCATCTGCCGCACCTTCCAAAATATCCGCCTCTTCAGCGCCCTGAGCAGCGTTGAAAACGTGATGATCGGGGCGCACCTGCGCCACCGAGTGCCGCTGGTCGGAGCCCTGCTGCTGGCCCCGAATTCTGTGGCCGAAACCAAAGCTCTGCGCGAGCGCTCGATGCACCTGCTTGAGCTGGTGAACCTGGCCGACTACGCGAACCACCGAAGCTCGGACATGAGCTACGGCAAGCAGCGACGGCTCGAGATCGCCCGCGCCCTCGCCACCGACCCGGAACTCATCCTGCTGGACGAACCGGCTGCCGGGATGAACCCACAGGAAAAGGAAGAGCTGCTCTTTACCGTGCGCCGGATTCGGGACGAACTCAACAAGACCGTGCTCGTCATCGAACACGATATGCGTTTTGTGATGGGGCTGTGCGAGCGAATTGTGGTGCTGGACCACGGCGAAGAGATCGCCCAGGGTCCGCCCGATGCCATTCGCAATAATCCGAAGGTCATTGAGGCGTATTTGGGTGAACCGGCTTAGGCTGATTCCGCTGGGATTGGTGGCGTGGGGGCTGGCCGCGGCTTGCACCTCGCCGATCAAGACGGCGCCTCGGCTGACAGAAAGTGCCTTCTCCGAAGCCGAAATCAAGGTGTCGCCAGAGGCCGAACGCACCTTTGTGGCCGCTCAAAATCGGGTGGCCCAGCAAACCTTGGCCACTTTGGTCCAATCGCAAAAGGAGCCCGAGCCCGTGTTCTTGGCTCACGAATCGCTCCTGCGCGTGTTGGGGGCGTTACTGCGCGCATCGGATGGGGAAACGTACAAGCAACTCTCACGGACTCTCCAAATCCCCGCTGACGATGACCTGACGTACCACGTGGTGCTGCGCCGTCGCCTCGCTGACTTAAACAAAATTTCGGATTACCAGCACGCGGCCAGCATCTGGATGGTGTGGCCCGTCACCCCGAATAGTGGCTATGTCAACGAGATGGCCAAGTACCTGGAGGTGGATGTGTATCGGCTGGGGAGTGCCCGCATGGGTGCCCGAAAGGAACTAGAGCGATGGGCGCAGACCCGAGACACGTCCTTCCCCAGCCCCTTTGCGAGCTTGGGGGCCCAAGATGCCATCATCGCGGCGGCCATGGCCCGGGTTACCGTAGGGGCCGCCCGCGTCACCAAGGACACTGAACTGGGGATCGCCGACGGGGGAACGGACCTTAAGTGGGTGTTTTCCCGCCAGCCTCTCTCGGGGGCCGTCCCCACACCAGATGCCCTTGACCAGGAGTACGCTGTCCCTTGGCCGGAATCCCAGACACTTGACGCCGACCTGGCGGCAAACGCGAAAGTTCTTGGTTGGGAGTACTTGTTAAAGGACAACGATCTCCGCGGAATCAATCAAGAATTGAATCGCCATAGTTCCGTGGATGGACTGAAGAGTGTGGTAGTTGGCAATTGGACGGCCAGCACAGGCCCTGGTACTTTTGCCTATCTCATTCACAAGCCCAGCCAGGCGATTGTCGTGGCGGGTTATCTCCCGGCCCGATAAGCATCGATTTCCTCCAAGCGAACTTACGGGGATTGTTCCGCAGGAATACCAGCTTTCACTCTCCCAGGCTCAAATTCGCCATCCTCGCGACTCTTGAATTGGCATACTTTGTGCATCTCAGTTTGTGAAACCGGGAGCAATTATCATGAAGTTCAATCGATTCATTGGCGCGAGCATTCTCGTGGGCGCGGCGGTGTTTGCCCAAGCGGACACGTTGACCTTTAAGGGTCTGGATGCCAACAAGAGCCAGAACGTCACCATCAAGTACGACGGTGCGAGCCTGACGGTGGGCGCGGGCCTGGCCCGACTCTCCCTGAACGGTGGCCCGGACCACTTCGGTCTTTGTGTGGACCTCGACCACTGGAACACCAACGGTCTGAAGTACGACGTCAACGTCAAGCCGATCGCCCAGCAAGGCCCCAACGCCACGCGCGCTGCCTACCTGCTCAACACGTTCTCTTCGACCGTGACCAGCAAGGCCCAAGGTGCCGCCCTGCAGCTCGCAGTGTGGGACGTGATCTACGACAACGGCGACGGCTTCTCCAAGGGTCGCTTCCGCACCAGCAGCGTCTCCACCGATGCCCTGCTGACGGCCAACACTTACCTGCAGCAGTCCGTGAGCCAAACGAGCGCGGCCGCCGTGTGGTACGAAGCCAAGAACCACGGCAAGTACAACAAGAGCAACCAAGACTTCATGGCGGCGGCGGTGCCGGAACCGGCCAGCATGATCGCCCTGGGTGCCGGCCTGCTCGCCCTGGCCCGACGACGACGACGCGCCTAAACTCGCGTTCGACACCTAAATCCCACGCCCGGAGGCTCCCAAGTGAACCTCCGGGCGCTTTGTTTCGTCAAACCCGCCGAGTGAAACAACCTTTTGCGCTGATATATCAGTAAAATATCACTCGAGCGATCCCATGGATATCGTCATGCTTCTTTTGCGCGAGATTAGCGAGGTCTCAAAGCGCGTAATCCTGGCGGAGCTCAAAAGTGGTCCCCGCAACGTGACCGAATTGGTGCAGGCGAGTGGGCTCAAGCAGCCCAATGTGAGCAACCACCTCGCCAAGCTCCGTTCCAAGGGCATCATCCGTTCGCACAAGGTGGGGCGGCAGGTTTATTACAGCTTGTCGGGACCTGATGTCGAGACCGCTCTCACCAACCTGCTGAGCCCGCAGGACACCGCCGAAGAACCGGATGTTGTGCTTGACCGGAACCTCGTGAAGAAGTTTGCCCGCGCCGCCTGCGCGGCCAACGAGACCGAGTGCACCCAGATCGTGGATTCCCTTCTGCGCGTGCAGGAAGAACCCGAAACGATCTACGAGCAGCTTTTTGCCGAGGCCATGGGCATGGTGGGCGAATGGTGGATGGTCGAAGCCATCGACGAAGGCCAAGAGCATCTCGCCAGCGCCATCGTAGAGCGCCTGATGGCGCGCGTGACGCACTTCTCCGCTGTGCCGGGTCCCTCCACCCCCAATGTAGCCCTGGTGGGCTGTTGTGCCGGAAATTGGCACTCCATCGGCGCGCGCATGGTGGCCGACGTGATGCGGATGGCCGGCTGGCGGGTGATGTACCTGGGCGCAAACGTGCCCACCGAAGCCTTCGTGAAGGCCGCGCAGGAGCATTCCCCCGAGATGGTGATGGTCAGTTGCGCGACCGTCGAATCTCTGCCCGATTGCATTGAACTGGTGGCGCGGCTGGATGATTGTCGCGGGGCCGAGAAGCAGTTTGCCATTGGGGTCGGTGGCCGCGCCGTCACCGAGAATCCGCAGCCTTGCCTGCAGGCCGGGGCCGATTTTGTGGCCACCCACCTCAAGGCGATTCGCCACATGGTGCTGCCGGAATACGAGCGCGGCGGGGCCTTCCCCAGCGGCGTCTTTTAGGCCGAGCCAAAACAAAACTGCCCCTTGCCTCCCGTTTCCGGGGTCAAGGGGCAGTTTTTTGGATGGGAAGTAAGAAAGGTTAGGCCAAGGCTTCCTTCACGACCGCGCGGAACGCGTCCATGTCGGCAATGGCGAGTTCGGACAGCATCTTGCGGTTCACTTGCATGCCCTTGTCGGACATCGCGTGGATCAAGTCGCTGTACTTGGTGTCGCATTCGTGGCAAGCGGCGCTGATACGCACAATCCACTGCCGCCGAAAATCGCGCTTTTTCGCGCGGCGGTCGCGGAAGGCGTACTGCCCCGACTTCATTACCTGCTCGTGGGCATTCTTAAAGACGCCACTCTTGCGCCCGAAGTACCCCTTCGCCTTCTTCAAAATCTTGCGGTGGCGCTTTTGGCGCATGATCCCGCGTTTGACTCGTGCCATGTTTTGTTGTCTCCTTTATGTTCCTGCTCAGCAGGGGTCGAACCAGTTCCCAGCCCTCATCGGGCGGTAGTGGTAGAGGCTCGGGCTCAGAGCCCGAGCAGTCGGCGAACGCGGCGGCGTTCGGTCTTGCTCAGTTCGGCGTCTTGGTCTAGTCGTCGCTTTTGCGCACCGCTCTTGTTAAAGAACATGTGGTTGTTGTACGACTTACGCCGAATGATCTTGCCCGTCCCCGAGATCTTGAACCGCTTCGCTGCTGTCTTGCTTGTCTTCAGTTTTGCCTTGGGCATTTTTCTTGCTTCCTATGATCTTGGGATTAATCACCACGACCATTTCCATCCCGCTCATCACGGGGTCCCGGTCAGGCTTCCCAACCTCCTCTACGCGCTCAATGAGCTTCAATAAGCGCGCCTTTCCAACCTCGGGGTGCGTGAGCTGCTTCTTGCGGAAGCGGCATACCACGCGCACCTTGTGGCCTTCTTCAAGGAACTTGATCGTCGAGCGTACCGCCACCATCAGGTCGTGGTCCGCAATCACCGGGCTTATTTTTATACCCTTGACTTCTTGCTTCTTAGGCTTGTTGTCCTTTGTTCGCTTCGCGAGCTCGTACTTGTACTTGCCGTAATCCACGATGCGACACACCGGAGGATCGGCGTTCGGAGCCACCAAAACGAGGTCAAGTCCCTCACCTTGGGCCTGCTTCACCGCGTCGCGGGTGTCCAGGACTCCTAGCTGCCCGCCATCGGACCCGATGACGCGCACCTCTTTCAACCGAAAGAGCCTCTCGTTGATATCCGGGAGCGGCTCGCGCCGGACCGGACGTCGGCCCATGCGGCCTATGGACGTACCTCACTGCAAGAAATGGTATGCGTCATTCGGTTCCATTCTACTATCGGCTGGCACAAGAAAGGAAAGGAGGGCGGTAACCTCCCTAGTCACATGTGGAATCGACGTGCTCATGTCTGTGTCATCGGAGCGGGAACCATGGGCAGCGGCATTGCCGCCCACATGGCCAATCTCGGGTTTCAGGTCACCGTTCTGGACGCCACGGAGGAGACGGCCCGCGCCGCTTGGGAGCGCGCCACCCGCGCCCGACCGCCCCACTTCATGGTGCCTGAGATCGCCGAGAACGTGCGCCTGGGCGGCATTTACACCCACTTGCACTGGGCGCAGGAAGCCGACTGGGTGTGCGAAGCGGTGGTGGAAAAGCTTGATGTCAAGCGAGCTTTGTTCGAGCAACTCGATCAGGCCCTCAGCGAAAGCACCATCATCACCACCAACACCAGCGGCCTTGAGATCGAACTTTTGCGAGAAGGACGCAGCGACCGGTTCCGCCGCTCCTTCCTCGGCACCCACTTTTTTAATCCGCCGCGCTACCTCAAGCTGCTGGAACTGATCCCCACCACTGACACCGACCCTACCGTGGTAGAGCGCATCACGGAATTCCTGGAAGATCACGCCGCCCGCCGCGTGGTGCGCGCCAAGGACACGCCGGGCTTCATGGCCAACCGGTACGGCATGTGGAGCATGTTCTCCACCATCCAGGTCACCGAGCGCCTCGGGATGACCATTGAAGAAGTGGACGCCATCTGCGGCCCCTTCCTGGGTCGCCCGCGCAGTGCCGCATTCCGCCTGAACGACCTCGTCGGGCTCGACATCATGATGGACATCGCGGACAACCTTCGCGAGCGCTGCCCGCACGATGCCATGGCCCAAAGCATGACGGCCCCGCAATCGCTGGCCGTGCTGATGGAGAAGGGGTGGATCGGCAACAAGGCCAGCCAAGGCTATTACCGCAAGGAAGGCCAGGAGTTCCTGAGCTTTGACCTGCAAACCCACGCCTATCGCATGCGTCGGGAGCCCGAGTTGCCTTCCCTGGACGGTTTGGCTCGCCTGCCGCTGGGCGAGCGCATTGCGGCGGCCTTAGAACTGAAGGACCCCGCCGGCGAGTTCCTGCGCGAGTATCTGGTCCCCGCCCTGCGCTATGCCGTGCGCCTGGCCCCCGAGATCAGCTACAGCTACCAAGACTTCGACCGCGTGATGCAATGGGGATTTGGCTGGGAGCAAGGCCCGTTTGCGATGATCGATGCGATCGGCCCGGAACGACTCGGCATCCCCGAAGGCCCGTTCTACAAGGAAGACACGATCAAGACCTTCGCCGGATCCTGGGTGCCCAAGCCGGCCGAACCCAACTACCGTGCCATCGCCGACTTCCCCATCCTGCAAACGTTCGACACGCTGTACGTCCGCGACCTGGGCGACGGCGTGCACGGGGTCAGCACGCGCACCAAGATGGGCACCATCAGCCCTCAGTTGCTGGATGATCTCAACGCGTACCTGGACACCCATCCTGACCAACGCTTTGTCTTGACCAGCGAAGCCAAGGTCTTCTCCTTTGGCTTTGATCTCAGCTTCTTCCGCAGCCGGATTGACGAGGAAGACTGGGCAGGCGTGGATGAGGCCCTGGCCAAGTTCCAGGCCACCTGCATGCGCCTGAGCCAGCACCCCTGCGTGGCGGCGATCCACGGCTACGGCATCGGGGGCGGGCTGGAGCTGGCTCTCGGTTGCCCGGTGGTGGTGGCTTCCGCCGAAGCCCAGTTGGGCTACCCCGAAGCCAAGGTCGGCCTGATCCCGGGCGGCGCGGGCACGGTGCGGATGCGCCTGTTCCACCAGGAGAACGCCAAATCGCTGGTGGAGGCCGCCAAGGTGCTGGCCAAGGGCGAACTGGCCACCAACGCCATCCTGGCGCAAAGCCAGGGCATCCTGCGTCGCACGGACGTGGTGGCTTTCCACCCCGACCGCTGGCTCCACGACGCCAAGCAAGCGGCCCTCACGGTGGCGCCGCGCCCCTGGCCCGAGTGGACCACCGTGGTCGGCCCGCTCACCGGCATGATGGACCGCGCGTTCGACGAATGGGAGAAGGCCGGGGCCACGCGCCACGATCGCAAGATCGCGGACGCCATCGCCCACGTGTTCGCCAAGCCAACCAGCCTGGACGAAGCCATGCACCGAGAGCGGCACGAGTTCGTCGGCCTTCTGCAAGACGGACTCACGCAAGCCCGTATTCGTCACATGCTGGATACCGGCAAACCCCTCCGAAACTAGTCATGGCCATGTTCTCCGAAGTCAAAGCGATCTATTTCGATCTCGACGATACGCTTTGCGGTTATTGGGACGCCGCCAAGCAAGCGCTGGCCGAGACGTGGGAAGCGGTGCCGGTGCCGGGCTTCACGCCGGAGCAACTGCACGAAGCCTGGGTAGAAGCGTTCCGGATCTTTGCTGATACGCTGAAGACCAGCCACTGGTACGAGATCTATCTCACCCAGGGCAGCGTCACGCGCACCCAACTGATGCGGGAAGCACTCCTCCGGCTGGACATTGATGATGCCCACTTGGCCTGGCAGCTATCCGATGACTACGGGCGCCGCCGCGCGCAGTATCTCAGCTTGTTTGAGGGTGCCCGCGAACTCTTGGATGAACTCAAACCGAACTACGTGCTGGGCGTGATCACAAACGGCCCCGCTGACATCCAACGCGAAGAGCTTCGCGATCTCGGGATCGAAAGCGTGTTCGATCATTTCTTTATCGAAGGCGAAATGGGCGAAGGCAAACCGGAACCGCGCGTGATGGCCCGCGCCACCCAGGCCGCCGGATGTGCCCCGCATGAGATCCTCATGGTCGGCAATTCCTATCGCCACGACATCATCCCCGCGATGGATGCGGGCTGGCGCACGTGCTGGATCCGCCGTGACAGTGACGTGCCCCCCACCAGCCGCACCGGCAAGGTGGAGACCCGACCCGAAGACGGCCCGGTGCCTGATGCCACGATTGGGCATCTGGATGAATTGCGTGAACTTCTGGGAATCCGTACACAATTGGCCCCGTAATTGCTAGAATAAAGCGATGAAGCCGATTGGCTTCGGACTTATAAAGAGGCTCCGAACTTCCTTCGGAGTGAAATATTCCCCCATTCCCCGCACTTTCTTTGCGGGGATTTCTTTTTGAAACTTGGCTCTTTAGCGGCCGTGGTGCTCGAGAATGCCTTCGGCCACAAACACCGGAGCCCCGGTGCGCACGGCGAGCGCAATGGCGTCGCTGGGGCGCGCATCAAACATGATGTCTTCGCGCTGGTGCCGCACAAAAACCTTGGCGTAGAAGGTGCCGCTCCACATATCGTCAATGAGCACCTGCGTGACTTCCCCGCCCAGCCGCTCCACCATGTTGCGCAGCAGGTCGTGCGTCAGCGGGCGGTCGGGTTGCTCATCATTGAGCGCAAAGCTGATGGCGGCGGCCTCGAACGGGCCAATAAGGATGGGCAGCTTTCGCACCCCATCGCTCAGCATCACAAAGCGCTGGACATTCTCGCTGGTCTTGGCGGCAAAGACATTCTCGACCTGAACCGCTACGGGTTCACGATTGAAGTCTTCGCCCAGTGCCTCTTCTTGGCCGGAGAGGTACGGAAAGAATGCGGACGGAACCTCTTCTTGACCTTCGTTTTGATCATCGGGCTCGTCGAACCGCTCATCCGCCATGGGTGTTAATTTACCTTCCCTTGAACGTACTCGGCGATGGACCGGCACTCGGCCGCCATTGGGTCCGCAAAGTGGCCCAGCGCCTTCACCAGCGCGCCCGCCGTGTCAATGCTGGTCAGGCACGCCACGCCCGTTTCGATGCACGCCCGTCGAATCCTAAGCGAATCGGCCGTATTGGCCCCCGGCGTGGGCGTGTTCACCATCAGGCTCACGTCGCCGGCGTAAATGCGTTGGAGCAGGTTGGGTTCGCCGTGGGAGACCTTTTCTAGCCGCTCACAGGGCACTCCGGCGGCGGTCAAAGCCTCGTGGGTGCCCGCCGTGGCCCCGAGGGAGTAGCCCCGGTCCACGAGTTGCCGTCCAATCGCCACCGCTTCGGGCTTGTCCTCGTCCCGCACGGTGAGAATGACCTGCCCGGCGGCGCGGAACGTGACCCCGCTGGCCACCAGCGCCTTGTAGAGCGCGGCTTCGTAGGTCAAGTCCAGGCCCAGCACTTCGCCGGTGGATTTCATTTCAGGGCCGAGCGCCGGGTCCACCAAGCGCAACTTTTGGAAGCTGAAGACCGGGGCTTTCACCGCCCAAAGCGGTCGGCGGTTGGCCGGGGGGTCTTGGGCTTCGGGGGCAATGAACCCGCCCGTCTGCGGGGCAAGGTTGCCCGTGTGCGGCCAAGCCTGGGCATCGGGGTCCAGCACCCACAGGCCGCTGGTGTAGCCCCAATCGGCCAATTTGCCACCCAGCAGGCAGTGCGTAGCCAGCGCCACCATCGGCATGCCGGTGACCTTGCTGATGTAGGGCACGGTGCGGCTGGCGCGGGGATTCACCTCGAGGATGAAGGGCTCCCCGTCCACCACCACGAATTGGATGTTCATCAGGCCCTTGATTTCGAGCTTGCGGGCCAACGCGCAGGCCGCGCGGACCATCTTGCCTTGGGTTTCGGGGCTGAGGCTCGGCGGCGGGTAGGCGGCCATCGAGTCGCCACTGTGGACGCCCGCGCGCTCCACGTGCTCCATGATGCCGGGCACCACGGTGTCCACGCCGTCGCTGATCACGTCCACTTCGGCTTCGGTGCCGGTGAAATACTTGTCCACCAGCACGGGCTGGCCGGGGTTGGCGGCTTCGGCTTCGCCGTAAAACTGCTCCAGGGCCTCGGGTTCGCTCACGATTTCCATCGCGCGGCCGCCCAGGACAAAGCTGGGGCGCACCAGTACGGGGTAGCCAATCTCTTCGATGACGGCACGGGCTTCGGCCAAAGATCGCACGGCTCGTCCCGGCGGTTTGGGCAAATCGAGCTCCAGGAGAAGGCGTTCGAACTGGTCCCGGTCTTCGGCCAAGGCAATCGCTTTGGCGCTAGTGCCGTAGATCGGAAAGCCCTCGGCTTCCAGGCGTTCGGCCAGGTTGATGGCGGTTTGCCCCCCGAACTGCACCACGATGCCGTCCACCTTCTCGTGCCGGACGATCCGGGCTACGTCGTCGAAAGTGACCGGCTCAAAGTAAAGGCCGTCCCCAGTGTCGAAGTCGGTGCTGACGGTTTCCGGGTTGTTGTTGATGATCAGTGCGCGGTGGCCCGCTTCGCGCAACGCCCACACGCAGTGAACGCACGAATAATCGAACTCAATCCCTTGCCCGATGCGGATGGGGCCAGACCCCAAGACCAAAACCGTCTTCGCCATGGTTCGCGAACCAGTCTAACGGAAACCATAAGGGGAGACCAACCTTTTGGCAGTCTCCCCTGGTTGGGTTTCCTTATGCCCAGTGCGCGGGCTCGATGGAGAGCGACGCCCGGGCATGAGCCGCTTGCGCCGTTTCGAAGTCCATCTGCTTGTTGCGATAGGTGATGTCGCGGTGCGCCAGGATCTCGCCAAACCACGCCTTGTTGTGCGTCAGCCCCCGGAACGCCTCCGCCCCCGGCCCGAACGCCGAAACGATGGTGTAGTCGTTGGTGTGCTGGCGCCCGCTCCACGCCACGTGAGTGTGGTTGCTGATGGCCAAGCTGAGGTGACACGCCGCAATCTGGTACTGATACACCTTGCTGAGGGTGCCCTCGCCCTTTAGCCCGGCTTGGAACAGCGCAAGTTCATCGTCATCCATCGCGATGCCCAGGGCCGCTTCCACCGTTTCCTTGATTTTGGCGGGATTGTCCTTGGCCAGCACGAGGCCCGGCAACGTGCGTTCGTAGCTCTTGGTCATGTTGGTCAGGGTCTCCAAGCCAGCCGTGGAATCGAAGTACTCCGGACCGGCGCCAATGATGCCCGGGTTGCTGTTGCCGTGGTCGCTGGTCACGATGACGAGCGTCTCGCCGTCGTTCTCGGCAAATTCCAGCGCCGCAGCCAGGGCGTCTTCAAACGCCATCTGGTCGAACATCGCCCCCGCGAGGTCGTTCCCGTGGGCGGCGTGGTCAATGCGTGCCCCTTCAATCTGCAAGATGAATCCGCCGGAGGAACCCTTGAGGGCATTGATCGCCACTTCCGTCATCTCGCGCAGGCTGGGCAGGTCCTTGAACTCCTCATCATTCAGGCGGTCCACTTCGTACGGCACGTGCGATTCGCTAAAGAGGCCGAGAATACGCTCGCCCTTTTGCACCTTGAGGCTGGCGCGGTCGCTCGCGTAGCCATACCCGGCCGCTTGGAACTCCGCAATCAGGTCGCGCTTGTCCGTCCGGGCATCGGCCTTAAAGAACCGCCGCCCGCCGCCCATGATGACGTCCACCTTGGCATCGAGATACTTGGCGGCAATGCCCTGCTCGTTGTCGCGCTTCATCTCGCTGATGGAGAAGCCCGCCGGGGTGGCGTGGGTGATCGTGGCCGTGCTCACCAAGCCTGTGCGCATGCCTG
>CALRVA020000062.1:0-14758 GCA_943371495.1 Archangium gephyra
TCCATCTCCCGGGCCATCTCCATAAATTCGTTGGTGCCGAACTGGTTGGGGTCCGAGCTCTGCCAGGCGAGGTCTATCTTGGTCGGTCGGTTCTCGCGCGGCCCCACGCCGTCCATCCAGTCGTAGCCACTCACGAAGTTGCCGCCCGGATAGCGCATGGCCGTGAATTTCAGCCGCTTAAGGGCATTGAGGACATCCCACCGGAACCCTCGCTCATCGGCGTGCGCACAGTTCGGGTCATAGACACCCTCATAGACCGCGCGCCCCAGGTGCTCAAGGAACCCGCCAAACACGCGGGGATCGACTTGGTCAATGGTGAATTCGGGATGAAGAAATACGGTGGTCTGTTTCATAAGGGTGTCTATTCTTTGAGGCCGGATGAAGTCATGCTCTCAATGATCTGCCGCTGGAAGACCAGGAAGGCGATGATGAGAGGGGCAGTGGCGATGAGGCTCGTGGCAATGGTGAGCCCGTATTGCGTGGAGTAGCTGCTCTGGAACAGGGCGATCCCTACCGGCAGCGTGTAGTTCGTGACCGACTCCATGAAGGTCAGCGGCGTGATGTAATCGTTCCAACTGGCGATGAACGTAAAGACGGCCAGGGTGGCGATGGAGGGACCGCAGAGGGGCAGCGTGATCTTCCAGAACATCTGCATGATCGAGCAGCCATCGAGGAGGGCCGCTTCTTCGATCGCCGTCGGGAGGCCACGCATGAACGAACTGAGCATGAACACCCCGAATCCCCCCGCCGAAGCCGGCAGGATCATGGCGTAGGGAGTATCGAGCAAGTGGAGACGACTGAGGATGACGTACAAGGGGATGAGGAAGAGCTGCGCCGGGATCATCATCGTGGCCACAATCATGCCGAGCAAGAAATTGCCGCCCCGCACCTTGAGCCGTGTGATGGCAAACGCCGTGAGCGAGGCCAGCGTGATGACCAAGAACGTGGTGCCGGTGGCGATGAACACGCTATTGAGGAACCAGATGCCGATGGGCGCCTCGACCGAATTGCGGCCGATGGTTTGGTAGTTGGTCGTGTCCCAGGCCTGGGGGAGGATGGCCTCAGGGCGCAGCACCTCAGCTTCGCGCTTGAACGACGCGAAGAACATAAAGACAAAGGGCGCGATGAAAAGCAGTCCGATGCCGATCATGAGCCAGGTAAGCCAGGAGTACTTTCTCACTTGGCCTCCCTCACTTTTAGCACCTGCGCCTGCAGCACGCTAAAGCCCGCGATCATCGCAAAGAGGAGCCAGCTAATCGCAGCGCCATAACCAAATCGGTAGCCGTTGAACGCCGTCTCGAACATGTATTGCACCAAACCCCGGGTGGCGAAGGTGGGACCACCGCCCGTGAGAATCGCGGCCTGCCCAAACATCTGGAAAGACGTGATGGTGGTGGTGACAAAGACAAATAGAAGCACCGGCTTGAGAAGGGGAAGCGTGACCCGCCCAAAGATCTGTCCATTGCGGGCTCCATCGAGGGCGGCCGCTTCCAGAAACACCTTCGGGATCTGCTGAAGCGCGGTGAGCACGATGACACTGGTGCCCCCAATCGTCCACCACAGGCTCATCAGCACAATGCTGGGCATGGCCATGTTGGCGTCGGTCAGCCAGGGCACGGGTTGGCCGCCCGCTTGGCGGATGCCGTAGTTGAACAGCCCGAACTCGTTGTTATAGAACCACTGCCACAAGATGCCAGTGGCCGCCACATTGAGCATGGAAGGCAGATAGATGAGCGTGCGGGCCATGTCGCGCCCGTGCTTCATGCTGTTCATCCCGATGGCCATGGCCGTGCCAAGAATGAGCACGCTCGGCACCATCAGCAGCGCGTACTTTCCGGTGGCCTGGGCGGCCATCCAGAAGAAATTGTCCTTGAGGGCGTCGGAGTAGTTCTGCCACCCCACAAATTTCGATGCCCCCGCATTGGCCAGGTCCAGTTGCACCACCGAAAGCCAACCCGAAACCAGCACGGGGACGATGACAAAGACGGTGAAGAAGAGCAAGTAAGGGGAGAGCAGAAGCCAACCCGTAACCTGTTGCTTGGCCTTGGCGGTCACGGCTCCACCTCGGGATGTTCTTTTCGGTCGCGATCAATAACGGCCTGAGCGTTGGTGTTGGCCAGGTCGAGGGCGGCTTTGGGTTCCATTTGTCCCCGCACCACCTTCTCCACCGCCACGTCCAGCTCGAGCATGAACTCAAAGATGACGGGAGTGCGCGGGGGGTAGATCATGTGCGGCACCTGCTCGGCGAAGGCAGCCTGCACTTGAAGAGACTTAAACACCGGCGTGTTGCGCACACTGATGCGTGCCGGAACCTGGCCCGCCGCCGCCCACTCCAGGCTGTGGTCGCTCAAGTACTTGATGAACCGCTCGGCCGCGTTGCGCTCCTTCTCGCTTAGGCCCGCTTTGATGCAGAGGACGTGGGAATTGGCCACGGTGCCGGGGCGCGGCCCGATCTGCGGGATGGGTGCCCCGATGTAATCGAGGTCGTTGAGGCGCATGAGGTCGCCCAGCATGAAGATGCCGTCCCATACCATGGCCACGCGCTTGGTCCGGAAGCCAAACCAGCCCAGGCCGTTATCAGGGGGCGGAGCCATGTTCTCCTTGGCAATCTTCTGGAGAAAGGTGAGCGCCTCGATGTTCTCCGGCGAATTGAGAACGGCATTGCCGTTGTCATCCAAGAACTTGCCCCCAAACTGCGGCATGAGCGAGCGGTGGTTGGCCCCCCAATAGGTGAAGGCCCATCCCCATTGTTTCTCAGGCAGTTTGGAGTTTTTCTCCACCGTCGCCTGCTTCACCAGCCGCAAGAATTCTTCGCGGGTTTGCGGTGCGCGGGCTTTCCCGTCCGGCGTGACAAAGCCGGCCGCCTTCAGCATGTCTGAATTGCAGAACAGGCCCTGCGGATGGATATCGAGCGGGATTCCCATCAACTCACCATCCAGGCTGAGATAGTCAGCCACATACGGGTCGAAATCTCGGATGTCAATCGCGTCTTCCCCTTGCGTGACGCTCGAGACATCCGAGACAAAGCCCGCCCTTCGCAATCGGGCTAAAGCATCGGCGTGAGAGACGAAGATCTGTGGCCCCCTGCCATCGCTGCCGGCCACGGTGAGCTTGTTGTAGTACGTCGCCCAGGGGATGCGCTGCATGACGACTTCCACATCCGGGTTCTCCCGGTTGAAGTCCTCGATGATCTTGAGCATTACGATGCCATCGGGGCCGGTGAAGCCATTCCAGAAGGCGATATGCGTTTTGCCACTCACCGTGGAGCTACTGAGGAGAAACCAGCGCGCCCCCCCGGTGAGAAGGGTGAGCAAGGCAATGCCGACGAGCAGGCCGTGGATACTGAAACTACCGCGCCGGCTCATGTTCCCGTTGGATCGCCCGAATGATGATGCCATTCTGGTTGCGGCCAACGGCGTATCGGTGGGAGGGGTCAACGAGGAGTGAATCTACCCATGCTCCGTCCGGGGCGTCATTGGCCGGCCAAGAAAGTTTGAGAAGGTCGCCCTCACGATGCCAAGTTCCTTTGCGATCCCCGAGCGTGGTCGCGCCATCTCGTTCGAGAACAAGGTCCAACACATGACCGAAATCAGATTGGAATCGCCACGTGCCCAGGATGCTCTCGGCCCTTTCCAGATCAACGCCGGCGGGCAATCCCGGTAGGGGCCAGCCGGCGTGCCACACGACGCGGCGAATCTGCAGGGTCGGGGCACCCCAAAGGTCGCCGTGCCAGAAACGCCGGCCATCGTAGTAGTGGTAGGCCATCCACCACGCGCCGTCGGCATCCTGGAAAAAGTTACCTCCACCCGGCCCGAACATGGGCTCGGAACTCTTGAGCAGGAAGGCATGGCCCCCTTCGGTCATGGGCTTGTCATCAAAGCCAAGGAAGGGACCCTCGGGAGACTTCGACCGCCCACACACCATGCGGTAGGTGCTCCGAATGCCCTGCGCGGCGAGACCGTAGGTGACCACTAAATAGTAGTAACCCTCGTGGTACATCATCACCGGGGCTTCGAGGGGGTTTCCTCGCTCGGCATTGCTGGCCACGTGGCGATGCGGCTGGTCGGGATGCTTGAGGGCTCCCGTTTTCGCCTCGAGCTCAACCTGGAAAATGCCACCCCAATACGAGCCATAGGTCATCCAATGCCGACCATCCGGGCCGATTAAGACTTCGGGGTCAATGGCGTTGAAGTCTGATTCTTCGGCCTTGCTCTGCACCAGCACCCCGCGGTCTTCCCACCCGACGAGCGGTCGGGCAGGGTCAAACCTTTTGTTCACCGCGTAGGCAATGTAGGAGGTGTTCGACCCGAACCGCGCACTGGCGCAGTAGTAAATGCGCAGTTCATCTCCAACCTTGATGGGCGTGGGCGCCCACACGGAACGGTGTTGAGGGATGGCCGTTTGCAGCCACTGAGGCTGCGGGTCCAGGATCGGACCGTGCTCCTTCCACACCTTCAGGTCCTTGGAGGTACTGAGCGGGGCCAACTCCCGGCCACTCGTGTTGACCATCACATACGTGTCCCCAAACAAGACGATGCTGGGGTCATGAATGGCCCCGCCCTCGTACCGCGCTCCATCATAAGGGAACGCGGCATCAAGGGCCGTGGCCTGCCATTCGTCGCGCGGGGCGATCGTGGGCGTGAGGATTGCCAAGGTGAGAACCGAGAGGATCACGTCTTCAGCTGAGAAGGGGCCTTAACGAGTGCCGCCGCCGGGCATCGGCTGTCCACCAGGCGCCGGTTGTCCGCCACCGGGCGCCGGTTGTCCGCCGCCGGGCGTCATGCCGGCTCGCTGCTCATCTCGTTGCTTTTGCAATTCGGGGTCCGGCCGCGTTTCTTCGTCGCATCCCCCAAGAATCAGGGCCGCAGGCAGAGCAATAAGGGCGAGAACGGCCACGGGGGCAAACTTCTTCAACATAGGATTTCTTTTCAGGAAGTGGGAGAGAAAGGGAAGGTGTCGGGGTGATCTGGAGTTCACCCCGACGTCGAGGAAGACTGGTGTCGCTTAGAGGGCGCTGACGTCGCAAACGCCGAACGTCCACCACCAGTTCGGGTTCGGCGGGGCATCGTTCAGACCGCTGGTGTTCGGCACAAAAGTGCCGCAGTTGCCCTGGAAGCAGTCCACATCGCTGCTCACACCAAAGTTCTTGAACTGAACCGCCTTGCGCTTCTTGAATCGAGCCGAACCGTCCGCCATGGCGTAGTTATCGCCTTTATCGTAGGTGTTACCCATCCAGCTCAGGTCAATCCCGTTGCAGCCCGGACCAGTCACACCGTTCACGGTGATGGACTGAGTGAACTGCGTGGGCTGAACCAATGCCTCGCGGCCCGTGTCAATCTTGCCCTGCATCACGATGACATTCGAGATGTCACTGATTTGCGTCTGGGATTTGGCCAGCAGCACGCCGTTGTAAGCGTAGCTGGAGTTGCCTGCACCCGGGAAATTGGAGTAGTTCCACGGCAAGACGTTGGTGATCTTGACGGCGCTCGACTTGTAAAGGTCAAGGCTCTTGATATAGGGGTGCAGGCTTTGAGCCCAGTTCTGGTGAGCTTGCGGGCTCATGAAACCGAGTCGGCAGCCGCCCCCATTGGCCGTGTCGTTATCGTCGCCGATCCCGTTCACGTTGGTGCAGGGGCTTTCGCTTCCCGCCGTCCACCACGGGAACCCGTTGGCGTCGCGGAATTGGTCGGGCATCAGGTCGTCGTAGTCCGCGCCGTACATGATGTTGGCGGTGGACAACTGTTTGATGTTGGATAGGGAGGCGGTCTTCTTGGCCGCCTTCTTCGCCTGAGCGAAGACGGGGAAGAGGATTGCCGCGAGAATCGCGATAATCGCGATCACAACGAGCAGTTCAATTAAAGTAAAGGCCTTCGATTTGAGACGCATATTGCTCACCAATGAGTGCTGGTCAAGTCCGGCGCCTGCGCCCTTCCTGACGATCCGCCTGGGATATTCCCATTTGGGTATTTAGTACTCTACCACCGGCAGATAGCCAAATGTGAATACCCTGGTCAACTTTTTCATAAAAAAGTGATCTGGCCTTGAAAACGTGGCTAAGTTGAACCTAAAACACGCTGAAACACGCGTCGTGGATCCTTATCCCGGCAGCAGGGTGTCGTCGATCTCGTGCCGGATTCGCAGGATGAGCCCCATTTGGTAGTTGCCGAAGCCGCGCCCGTAGAGCGTGAAGCCGCCTTGATTCACCGCGTCGGGTTTCACCCCAATTCGCACCCGAGTGGGCCTCCACGGGTGGATATCGAGGTCGGCAATCTTCACGTCCGAAATCGGTGAGCCGTCAATCGCGCTCCCCTGGGCATTCACGCTCCAGGTCTTGAGTACGCCCCATTGGTTCATGTTGTCGGGATACCAGGCCGGGTTCAGTTGGCCGCGCGTGCCGCCGAAATCGCCCGGAGAAGTCCAGGTGCCGATCTCCACGTCGTTCACCCAAACGGTGATGTCCGACAGCCACTGATTGTTATAACCCGGAGCCTCGGAGCCGATCTCCATCACAAGCTCGATGGCCTTGACATGCGAGTTCACCGGGAGAGTATTCGGGAACGCATATTTGATGTAGCCGGCCGACGACCAGAGGATTTCGGCACTCGCGCGCTCCGGCAGGAAGAAGGAAACGGGAGCATCCACGAGTCCGACCAACTTCTCTCGGGTCGCGAGGCCGCAGGTGGGGTGGGGCTGCACGTCGAAGAACATGCCGACGGGCATTTCCATCTCGGCATATCCCTCCGCCTGCGGAATCTTCGGGGCGAGGTCAACGAGCAGCCGCTCGAACACACCTCGGCAACGCTTTTGCATGCCCTGGGGGGCAGCCACATAATCGCTGGTGACCAGGCCCGCTTCTTCCAGGATTTGGATGTGCTTGGTGATGCTCGGCTGGGTGAGGGAAAGCGCGGTGCTGAGCTCCCCGATGTTCATTTCATGCTCGGAGAGGAGTTCAACAATGCGGGCACGCGACATGGATCCTAGAGCGCGGAATATAGCCACGCTCTCATGCGCTGAGATCTCCTTGATTTGATGCTGCATGTCCCCGAACTCCAGGGAGTCTACACTAGGCAGAGCGACGCGGACACTTTTGCGAGGAGCGCACGAATCGCCTTGCGCTATATTCACAGATGGGTATATAGTGTCCTCGTCCCGACGCTGAGGTCCGATTATGAACACGCCCACCCTCTGGTTTGTCACCGGTAGCCAACACCTTTATGGTCCGGAAACCCTTCGCCAAGTCGCCGCCAATTCCACCGCCATTGCGGGCGCGCTGAACGAGGCTTCGGCCATCCCGGTGGGCGTCGTGTTCAAGCCCGTGATCACGGACCCGGACATGGTGAAGGCGCTGGTGCTGGCGGCGAACAGTGACCCAGATTGCGTCGGCATCGTGCTGTGGATGCACACGTTTTCGCCCGCCAAGATGTGGATTGGCGGCCTCACCCATCTGGCGAAGCCGGTCGTGCATCTCCACACGCAGTTCAACGAATCGCTGCCTTGGGGCACGATTGACATGGACTTTATGAATCTGAACCAGGCCGCCCACGGCGACCGGGAGGCGGGGCACCTGCACAGCCGAATTGGGCTCCGTCGCAAGGTGGTGGTCGGGCACTGGAGTCACGCCGAGGTGCAAGAGCGCCTAGGAGCCTGGACCCGCGCAGCATTGGCCTGGGCTGACATGCAGCGCACCAAGATCGCCCGCTTCGGCGACAACATGCGCTTTGTTTCAGTCACGGATGGCGACAAGGTTTCGGCCGAAGCCCAGTTTGGGTTTAGCGTCAACGGCTTTGGAGTCGGCGATCTGGTGCAGGTCGTCAATCAGGTTTCGGATGCGGATGTTGATGGGCTGGTGGAGCGGTACGGCGATGAATACGACGTGGCCGCTGAACTGCAACACGGAGGTGCACGCCACGATGCACTGCGCTACGCCGCCCGGCAGGAGCTTGGTATTCGGGCTTTCCTTGAGAGTGGGGGCTTTACGGGGTTCACGACGACCTTCGAAGACCTGCACGGCCTCGATCAACTTCCCGGCCTCGCATGCCAGCGGCTGATGGCGGATGGTTACGGTTTCGGCGCGGAAGGCGACTGGAAGACGGCCGCTCTCCTTCGCGCTTTCAAGGCCATGGAGCGCGGCCTGACTCCGGCCACCAGCTTCATGGAGGATTACACCTACGACCTCACCGAGGGCGACGAGAAGGTGCTGGGCGCCCACATGCTGGAGATCTGCCCCACCATCGCGGCCAGCAAACCGAAGCTCGAAATCCACCCCCTTGGCATTGGCGGCAAGTCCGACCCGGTGCGCATGGTGTTCAGTAGCCGCACCGGCCCCGCCACCAACACCACCTTGGTGGACATGGGTTCGCGGTTCCGGTTGATCGTGAATGACGTGGAGGCAGTGGCGGTGCCACCCATGCCGAATCTGCCCGTGGCCAGCGCTCTGTGGAAGGTGAAGCCGAACTTCAAGGATGGCGTGGCCGCCTGGATCTACGCCGGAGGCGCGCACCACACGGTGTATAGCTACAACGTCAACAGCGAGATGGTGGAAGACTTCGCCGAGATTGCCGGGGTGGAGTGCGTGGTGATTGACGAGGACACTCGCCTGCGCGACCTGCGCAACGAACTTCGTTGGAACCGAGGAGCGTACGGTCTCCGTGGCTAAGCTCGCGCTTGGCCTGGATTACGGCACCAATAGCGTCCGGGGCCTGGTGGTGGATGTTGCCACCGGGGAAGAACTGGCCACGGCGGTGTTCAATTATCCGAGTGGCGATGCGGGCATCTTGCTGGATGCCCGAGACCCGCACCTGGCCCGCCAAAACGCCACCGATTACCTCAAGGGATTTGTCGCCGTCGTCCGCGAGTTAGGTCAATCCGTGGCGCTGAGCGAGGTCATCGGCATCGGCGTGGATACGACGGGTTCCAGCCCCATGCCGGTGCGCGCGGATAATTCCCCGCTCAGCGATGATCTGAGTTTTGGCGCGAATCTGCACGCCCACGTGTGGCTGTGGAAGGACCACACGGGCTTCGCCGAGGCCGCCGAGATCACCGAGAAGGCGAACCAGCAAGGCTTGCCTTACCTCGCCAAGTGCGGCGGTACGTACTCTAGCGAGTGGTTCTGGAGCAAGCTATTGCACTTTGCGCGCGTGGCCCCCGACGCCTTTGCCGCCACCGCTTCCTGGGTGGAGATTTGTGACTGGATCCCGGCTGCCATTTGTGGCATCACGGACCCCGCGCAGATCAAGCGCAGCCGATGCGCGGCAGGGCACAAGGCGATGTTTGAAGAGGAGTGGGGCGGCCTGCCTTCGCGGGAGTTCTTGGCCTCGCTGGATCCGCGCCTGGCGGACTTCCGCGACCGACTCTACACCGAGGTTTACACCAGCGACCAGAAAGCCGGGCACTTGAGCGCCCAGTTCGCCGAACTCACGGGCCTGCCGCCGGGCATTCCAGTGGCAGTGGGTGCCTTTGATGCGCATTTTGGGGCGGTGGCCTCCACGGCGCAGCCCGGAACCCTGGTCAAGATCGTCGGGACGAGCACCTGCGACTGCATGGTGCACCCCATGGACGATCCTCTCCCCGATGTGCCCGGTATGTGCGGAATCGTGAAGGGATCCGTGCTGCCGGGCTACTTTGGCCTGGAAGCCGGCCAATCCGCCGTGGGCGATATCTTCAACTGGGTGGCCCGCACCACGGGTCGCAACCACGATGACCTCAATTCCGAGGCGATGCAGATTGCCCCCGGGGCCAGCGGTCTGCTTGGTCTTGACTGGCACAACGGCAACCGCACGATCTTGGTGGACCCGCTCCTCAGCGGGATGCTCCTGGGGCTGAGCTTGCACACCAAGCCGGCGGAAATCTACCGCGCGTACGTGGAAGCCACGGCATTTGGGGCCTTGCGCATTATTGACCGGATGGAAGAGTACGGCGTGAAGGTGGAGCGCGTGGTGGCGTGCGGCGGCATTGCCGACAAGAGCGCCTTGACCATGCAAATCTACGCCGACGTGTTCAATCGTCCGGTGAGCATCGCCCGGTCTGAGCAGACCTGCGCGCTGGGCTCGGCGATCTTTGCGGCCGTGGTGGGCGGCGCTTACCCCGATGCCCTCGGCGCCCAGTCCAAAATGGCGGGCGTCAGGGAACAGGTTTACGAACCCAAGCCCGAGGCGGTGACGGTCTACCGAGAGCTGTATGATCTCTATTGCGAGTTGCACGATGCCTTTGGGGTGAAGGAGAATGAATCCCAACTCTTTAGCGTGATGAAATCCCTCAAATCCATCCAGGAGCGCGTGAATGGCTGACCTCGATCAGCTCCGTCTTGAGGTCGCCAAGGCCAACTGGGCGCTTCCGGCAGCCGGCTTGGTCACCATGCACTCTGGCAATGCCAGTGGGTACGACCCCGAGCACGACCTTCTCTTCATCAAGCCTTCGGGGATGGATTACGACCAGATCACGCCGGAGAACGTGGTGCCGGTGCGCGTTTCGACTGGGGAAGTTTTGGTACAGGGCGTGCGCCCGAGCGTGGACCTGCCGCACCACTTGTTCCTTTATCGCCATCTGCCGGACGTGCGGGGCGTCATTCACACCCATAGCAACTACGCCACCGCCTTTGCCGCCACGCTGCAGAGCATCCCCCTTTGCCTGACGGCGATTGCGGATGAGTTCGGGGCGGAAATCCCGTGCGCGCCCTACGTGGACAACGAGGGCGAACACATTGGGGAGGCGATTCTCAAGTATCGCAACCGCGCGCCGAGCATCCTGATGGGGAACCACGGGGTGTTTGCCTGGGGGGCCTCGCCTCGGGCGGCGCTGAAGGCTGCCGTGATGACCGAAGACGTGGCCAAGACGGTGTGGCTAGCCAAGCAGATTGGGGAGCCGAAGGTGATTCCGCCGGAAGAAGCCGAGAAGTGGTACGACCGCTACCACAACCGGTACGGGCAGGGTGATTCGGGGGCGAAGTGAAGGTCACCATCACCGCGCGGCCGGACGACGCCAGCCCCACCATCCATCCCGACATCCAGGGCCAATTTGCTGAGCATCTGGGCCACTGCATTTACGGCGGCATTTGGGTGGGGGAGGATTCTGAGATCCCCAACACGCGTGGCATCCGCAACGATGTGGTGGAGGCGCTGCGGGCTTTGCGCGTGCCCGTCATCCGATGGCCCGGCGGCTGCTTCGCCGACGAATACCACTGGCGCGATGGCATCGGCCCGCGCGAGCAGCGGCCGAGCATCTACAACTCGCACTGGGGCGGCGTGGTGGAGAACAACCACTTTGGCACTCACGAGTTCTTTGACCTGTGCGAGCAGGTGGGGTGCGAACCCTACGTGTGCGGGAATGTGGGCAGCGGCACCGTTCAGGAGATGCAGGAATGGGTGGAATACATGACCTCCCCGGCGGAATCGCCCATGGCCAACCTGCGCCGCCAAAACGGCAGGGAAGAACCCTGGAAGCTAACCTACTTTGGGGTGGGCAACGAGAGCTGGGGGTGCGGCGGGCACATGCGCCCCGAGTATTACGCCGACCTCTACCGCCGTTACAACACCTATGTGCGCACCTACGGGCCGCACAGGATTCAGCGCATTGCCTGCGGGCCGAATGTATCGGACTACCACTGGACGCGCGTTCTGATGCGCGAGGCCCAGCCCCACATGGACGGCCTGGCCCTGCACAGCTACACGCTGCTGGACCAGCAGTGGCCGCCCAGCGGATCGGCCACGGAATTCGGGCGGGCGGAATGGGTTTCCATCCTCAAAGCGGCGATGCACATGGAGCACCTGATTGAGGAGCACTCCGCAATCATGGACGAGACGGACCCCGAGCGGCGGGTGAACCTGGTGGTGGACGAATGGGGAACCTGGTACCCCAGCGAGCCGGGCACGAACCCGGGGTTCTTGTTCCAACAAAACACCCTGCGGGATGCGCTGGTGGCGGCCTTGCACTTTGATATCTTCCATCGCCATTGCGAACGGGTGCGCATGGCCAATATCGCGCAGATGGTGAACGTACTGCAGACGATGATCATCACCGACGGGCCGCGCATGATCCTGACGCCGACGTACCACGTCTTTGCGATGTACGCGGGGCACCAGGGGGCGCAGCGGGTGGACTTGGATCTGGAGTGCGACGAGTTTGAAGGATTGCCGAGTGTTTCGGCGACGGCTTCGCGCCGGGGGGATGAGGTGCTGGTGTGCCTGACCTGCCTGGACCCCGAGCAGGGCCGCGAGGTGGTGCTGGACGGGCTGGGGGATGACTTGGCAGTGGTGGATGCGCAGGTGCTGTCGGCCCCGACGATGCAAGCGCACAATACGTTTGACGCGCCGGAAGCGGTGCGGCCGGAGCCGTTTGAAGTGGGAGCCGGGCTGACCGTGGCCCTGCCCGCCAAGTGCGTGGTGGCGATTCGGTTCTCCAACAAGAGTAAAGCCTCCCCAACTTAGTGTTGGAGAGGCTTGGAGACGTTGAGGATGAAGCTTAAGCGCGGCGCCGGCGCTTGGCCACCGCTGCTACGGCACCCAGGCCAAGAACTAGCATGGTGCCCGGCTCAGGTACCACGCCGTACTCCACATTGTCGAGTCCCCATTCACCATCGCCTCCGTCGCCGTTAAGGATCAGAGACGTGATTTGCGGCTGGTCATTGCGGTAGAGGCCGAAGAAAACGCCCGTGTTGCCCGACGACGAAGAAGAGCCGTTCGAGTGGACGGACGAGCCGCCTCCGACGTAGTTCACGGTAATGGCCACCGAGCTAGCGTCAATGGAGATCAAGCTAAAGTAGTCGATGGGCGTAGCAAATGTGACGGTCTGTACCGAATTTTCGGTCAGGGCCACGGCCTTGAGACCGATGGGGTTAGAACTGCCCAACAAACTAGCGTTGCTGGTTACGATGGCCGACGAGTTCGTGGAAGTGATCGTGAGGCCCGGGTAAACGTTGGCGACGCCGTGGATATTGCCGTCGGCCAGATTGTCGAAGATGGCACTGTGGTCCGGAGCCGTAATGCCCGTGGCGGTCATCCAGTTCATACGAACGGTGGCGTTATTGCCGAAACTGCCCGAGGCAAACGTGAGCGGGGCTGCCATGAGGGCGGAGCCCAGCGCGGCGACAGAAGCTAGGGCGATAAAGCGCGTGTTCATTTTTTTCCTCTACCTTGAATGGCAAAAACCAGCAGGATACAATGGTGAGAATAGCCACAAGTGGCAACTGAATGCAACCGGTGGTAGGGTCTCGCGGGGGCAGTCAGGCAAAAATGCTGGGGCTACAATCGGCGTAGGAGTTTGATGAGTGGATGCAGGTCACAAGAGATCGGACTCAGGCTGGTGGACTCTTTACGGTTTTGGTGGCCTGGCCTTATGGCTGGTCTTCTTCCCAAATCTGCTTGTACTTGGAGCATTTAGCCTAATATGGGGCATTCTGGTCAAGCTTCGTATCATCAAGATGAATGTTAGGGAGCTCGCACTCTATCATGTTGGATTCTTGGTGAATGGTCTACATTACGGATTCAACGCTTTGTACTGGTTTGGTAGCGAAGTGCCGATAGAATCTAGAAAATACCTTCTCGACTTTCCCCATCATCTTTTCAACGGAATGTTCTTTGGCAGTGTATTGGCAAATGTGATTATTCTCATATGCTTTCGCCTGCGGTGGTGGATTAGTGTTCCGCTTATGTTGATATCCTTCGCGATCGACTTTACGATTGCGATTCACTTCTGGGCAGATTAGAGCTCTGTCCAACATCTGACCCCCTGGTGACCTTACTCCCGACCCGTGCGCTCAATCCCCTTCTGGATCAGAACGAACATCAGCAGCAGTGCCCCAATCACAATCTTTGACCACCAGCTGCTCAGCGTCCCCTGGAACGTGATCGCCGTCTGAATGATCCCCAGCGTCAACACCCCAAAGAGCGTCCCCAGCACCGACCCGTAACCCCCCGTTAGCAGAGTCCCGCCAATCACCACCGCCGCGATCGCATCCAGCTCCAGCCCCGTGCCGGAGAGGGCATTCCCCGAGGCCGTATAGGTGGCAAACATCACGCCCCCCAGCCCCGCGCACAGCCCGCTGAACGCATAAACCTTCACCAGCGTCGCCGTGACGGGCAACCCCATCGCCCCCACTGAGCCCGGGTTCCCGCCAATGGCGTAAACCGTCCGCCCGAACCGCGTCTGCCGCGCCAGCACCATGCCCAGCCCTACAAACAGTAAGAAGGCGATCCCGTTCCAGGTCAGAGTCACTCCCTTGGCAAACTTGATACCCTCGCTCGCCAGGGTCGCCACCAGCGCGTCATCAATCTGCACCGATTCGCGGCTGATGGCCAAGGCCACCCCTCGTGCCAAGAACAAGCCCCCCAGGGTCACCAAGAACGGCGTCAACCGGAACCGCGCAATGAGAACCCCATGCACCAACCCCAGGACCAGGCCAAACCCCGCCCCCGCCGCCATGGCCGCCACCGGGTGAACTCCGTGCCGATGGATGAGTACGGCCGTGATAATGCTAGAAGCCCCCGCCACGCTGCCCACCGAGAGGTCAATGCCGCCCGTGATGATAACAAAGGTCAGCCCCACCGCGATGACCCCGAGGAAGGCATTGTCATCGAGAAAGTTCACCGCCACGCGTGGCGAGAAGAACCCGGGGAATGCCATCCCCGAAGCCACATAGAGCAGCACGCACACCACCACCGTGGCGAGCATAGGCAAGCGCTCTTTGGTAAGGAGCCCTTTCACGCGGTCCTCCGGCGGCGGAGCGCCTCGTGGAAGGACGGCGACTGCAACAAGCAAACGGCTA
>CALRVA020000063.1:0-14719 GCA_943371495.1 Archangium gephyra
TTCCATGGTCATAGTGAGTTCAATCGGTCGGGTATCGGCGGTGAACCGAATGGTGGTTTTGTCGCCGTCGCGGTGGTAGCCCCGGAACTGCACGGGCACCGGAGTTTCCCCCCGGAACCACGCCAGCCGGTCGCCGAACAGGCGGGCGCGGCGCACATCCTTGGGGGCCTTCAGCGTGGGGGCGGAGATGCGGATCTGCCCCTGGAAACGGCCGGGCAGGGCGGGCATCTGCTTGTAGTTCCACTGCCACACGTTGGGGCCGCTGATGGTGTTGGACGAGAGGTATTGGTAAACGGGCTGGCGGCGGGCATCGGAGAGCTCGATGGCCACGGAGTCGGTGTCGCCGCGCTCTTCAAAGGCAAAGTAGAGCGGCCCCCAGTTCTCGAGGTTGAAGCGGCGAGATTCCACGGCGTGACCCACCTGAGTGAAGCGCCAGACGGGGTCGGCCGCCGAAGAGGGCTGCCCGAAATCGGTGGGGCCGAGCACCTGGCTGGGGACCTCGTAGAGGCTGCGCCCCTCGCCGAAGGAGTTCTCCTGGCTGAAATCGTAGACCTTGCCCCGGTAGTTGATGCGGCCGTGCCACACCTGGCGCACCGCGCACACATCGGGGGAGAACACGGCGTAGATGCCCCCGTCGCCGGGCTCATTGAGGAGGCGGACGATGAGCTGGCGGGGACGGTCTTCGAATACCGCCCGGAAGGCGGCCGGCTCTTGCGGCGGGGCGAGCAACGCGATCAACCCAATCACGCCCGCAGAGTACCGCCATCGCCCTTGGGGGACAGCTTGGGCTTGGGGGGTAAACTGAGCGAAAGACCATGCGGGCTTCTTGGATGCTGGGTATCACGGTTTTGGGTTGGTCGCTGGTGGGCTGCCGGGGCCAGTCCCAGGTGGGCAGCGGGCCAGACCCCGACTTCCAGTGGACGGGAGATACTGGGGCGGAACCGAAGATAAATATAGGACAGCTTGCGGGAGACTGGATAGCCTGTTGCAGAAAGAGGCAACATCGGACTCTGCAACCTTGTATCGGCCATTGCAGGATCATCCATGCAAATCTCTTCATTCGGTGGATCGGAGACTTCTAAGAATGAGACGTATTCTGTATTTTTCCGTTATTGCTTCAATACTTGTGATGTCATGCGCGAAGCCGAATGTAAGCGCGTCAGACGTTGACGGCTCGTACTTCCTAGTTATCCCTGCTGGCCAGCTCCCGACAGGGCTAACAGAAGCTGATGTAAAGGCAGCCGAGTCCACTCCCTCGTTCGTTATCGACAGCGGAAGCATTAACATGTTCGGTGCAAAAGGCAGCATAACCAGAAATGGCTCAGACTTTAAAGCTACTTTCGGGAAAGAAATGAGAGTGCTCGTTGGCATGGGACTTGCCCGGCAAGAGGGCGACATTGTTTCCATGTCATTCATCCAGGAATCTGCAGATGAACTGCGACTGATCTCACCTGAAGGGAAGAAAGCCAACAAGTATAAGCGAAGGTAAACGACTGGGGACTGAAGTCAACAAAATTACAGCGAACGGCCAACTCCAACCGTATGTCGGCGAGCGTGGACCCGCTGGGCAACCACACCACGTACTCCTACGATCTCGCGGGGCAGCAAACCAGCCGCCAAGACGCCCGGGGCAACCGGATCACCAATTCGTATGACCTCGCCGGTCAAGTGGCGGGCTCGGTGGACCGCCGGCGCCACCGCACCCGCTCCGCCCACGGAAGCGCGCGGCTGGTAGTCCGCCGCGCGGGCTGTGCTATACTTTTTCGTATCTCCCAATGGAACGTACGGGCCGCGAAACGCGGATCTGAAACGGTGTGTCAAAATGCTTCGGACGTTGCAATTCTTTAGTCTAGTATCCATTGTTGCTATCCTTGGATGTACTTCGAAGCGAACGATTCTATTTGAAGAGGAGAATGATGTCGTATTTGTCGGCGGAGAACGTAGAGAGGTTCGGCCATTCGGTGAAAAATGGGTAGTCTATTATTTTCCGAAAGAAACAGCAATCTCCATGAGAACAAAGATCCTTTCTTCTAGCTTCTTCACTGCTGGAGGCTGGTCCGAGCTTCGAATTAGTAAGGAGAGTGCATTTTGGGGAGCCCGACAAGGGGCTCCTAAAGGCACTCTTTCAACGATCTCAATTGTCGAGGGCAAGCTGGGATCTGATTTGACAGCTATTGAAGGTTCCGTAGGTTGCTCAGTTGTCTTAACGCCAACGACAAGTTAGAACCTCGTCTCCTCGCCGTCCGGCCGCCGTTCCACCACCGTCCATGACCTCGCCGGTCAAGTGACGGGCTCGGTGGACCGCCGGCACCACCGCACCTGCTCCGCCCCGCCTAAATCCGGAATCCAGCGGGTAAGTTAGCCGCATCACCATGCGAAAAGCTCACCTCCTCGCCGCCCTGGCGCTCCCGCTCGGCCTGGCCGTGGCCTGCCAATCCCAAACCGTCGGCCAAGCGCCGCTGGAAGACGACCCCGTGTTTGTTGGCGCGGAAAAGACCGTGGTGAGCCCGGTGGGCGAGCCTTGGACGATGTTCTACTTTGCCAACGAAACCCAGGATTCGCTGAAGGACAAGCTCGCGGGCGCGGCCTTCTTTTCCAGCCTGGGGTTCGAGCCGTTTGAGAAGCTGGCGACGGGTGAGTTCAAGTCCAGCCGCAAGGGGCGTTCCGCCGCCGAGAAGACCCTGATGATCACGGTTTACGTGGGCAAGCGCAACCCCGGCGACAACAGCCAGGCCAGCCCTAGCGGGGCCACGGCCCTAATTGTGCAATAAGCGCGCTTACTTAAACTCCGTCTTGAACTCGTCCCACAGTTCGTCGGCGGATTTCCCGGTCAGTTCCTTGAACACCGGCATGGGGTCCTTGCCCAGGCGCATGTGGTGGTCCAGCGTGGGCACCAGCCGCCGGTCGTACTTCTGCTCGATGAAAGCCAGCCACACGGCGGTGGTGCGGTAGCCATCGGTGTATTTGGCGCGGCTGAAATCCGGCACCGTGCGCCCGCGTGTGGCGTGCAGTTGGGGTTCGTAGCGCCACCACCGGATGTAATCCGAGATCCCTTCGGTCAGCCAGCCCGCGTCGATTTCGTTGCGCGGATACTGCTGGATGGCGTGGCTGAGCTCATGGATGACCATGCCCAGGTCATCGGGGCGCTGGGCGACCCATTCGCCATTGATGGTGATGGTGCCGCCGCTGCAATAGGCGGGCACGTTGAGCGTCTTTTTGAACACCAGGGTGATGCGGGCGGGCGGCTGGAACTTGCGGCCGGTGGGCTGCCCGGTGACCGGGTGGCGGCCATCGGTGGCCATCATTTGGGTGAGGGGGCCGTACCACTCGCGGACCAGGGCGGCGGCTTGCTCGGCCCACACCTTGCTCTCGGGGGAATCGGTCACGTCGATCTCCACCGGCGGGCAGGGGAGGCTGGGGGCCAGCGGGTAGACGTAGCGGGCCAGGTTCCGTGTGGGGGTTTGGGTGGTGGTTTGCGCTGCCAGGAGGAAAGCGAGGGAAGTGAGCATGGTCCGCAGGGAAGTTACCGACCGGGGCGGTGTGGGGGTTCCATTATGGGGGTAGCGACAAACAGGAAATCCCCTCCTCCCGCAGGGGAAGAGGGGACTTCTCAGGCTCCGGTGCGAGCTTAGCGCGCGCGGCGGCGGCGCGCCAGTGCGGCCAAGCCACCCGCCAGGGCCAGCATGCTGAACGGCTCGGGCACGGCTTCGAAGTTGGCCGTGTAAGCCGGGCTGCCCACAAACTGGTAACCGAAGTTATCCACGGCGCCCACAAACGGACCCCAGCCGCTGCCCACGCCCATGCTGAAGCCCAGCACGGCCGAATTGGCGCTGAGATTGCTGGCAGTGGAGCCCACGGTGAACCCGTTGACCCAATCCGAGAGCGTGCGGTTGAAGCCGCCGAACTCGTTGCCCAGGCCAAAGCCGAAGTTCCACATGTTGGTGGTGGCGGTGATGCCGCCCGGCGTCCAGGTGTCCACGCCCACGGTGCCGCCGTTGTAGACGGTTTCGTAGACCAGGCCGCCCCGGTCGCTGGTGGTGGCCAGGTTGCCGTCGGCATCAATCAGGATGCGCAGGGCCGGGTGCTGCACGCCGCTGTTGGTGCTGGCGCTATCACGGTACCACTCGTAGGAGACGCTGCTGAGGTTGCCCAGCGTGCCCAGGGTGCCATTGGCAAAGAAGTTGCCGCCGCCGTTCACGGCCGAGGCCAGGAACTCGAGGTCCGCCTTGCTGCTGGCGCCGCCGGGGCCGAGGGTCGTCTGCATCAGGGCCGAACCGTTGCCGCTGCGGGCATAGCTGGTGTTGATGCCCACCACGCCGCTGTTGCGGGTGTTGTTGTAATACCAACCGCTGGCGCCCACCGCCTGGCCCTGGTTGGAGCCGCCGGCGTTGGTGAAGCTATCGCCCGGCAGGGCGTTATTGGAGTAAACGATTTGCGCCGAAGCCACCGCCGTAAACAGCGTGGCCAGGCCAATCAACGCGAACTTATTCATATCTTGTCCTTTCCGTGGGTGAGTTCCTTGATGGGGAACAAAGCAGGGCAACACAGTAAGCCCTCTCCCGACGGTGAGGTTAGCCAACGGGGGTGCCAGGGGAGCCTAGCAGAATTGCGTGAATGAACCTAAAACCGCACGAATAGTTAGGGGGGTACGTGGTTCCTTAGTGGTTAGAAATAGGGCGAAAGTTCGGCAATTGTTGCGGCGGCAAAGAGATGGGATCTGGGTTGGTGCTTGTGGATTTATTGAGATTTTATTGCGCGTCACTTGGGGCGGCGGCCTTCGCGCCGGGCGCGAAGGGCCGCGCGATCAGCTCGCGCAAGAGCGCGCTCTTTCTTGGCTTCTTCCCATGAATAAACTCCCAATTGACTCTGGAATTGACCGACGACGGACCCGGCCGTTGCTTTCACTTGGTGGGGATAGAAAATCTCGTTTTCCCAGCTGACTGGCGCAGATATGCGCACGGAGCCAGTTTTCCACTGCATTGTGCCAAGGATAACGGCACCATTGAATGCTGCTATTCCAAAAATGAAGGCATAACTTGGCGTCTTATTAAGCGAAAGCAAGATCGCTTGTGCAATCCACAAGGCAACCCAAGCGTAGAAGTACTCCTCGTACGTATTCTCCGAAGCGCGACATCTTATGCTAGGTATTATGAGGCAATCAAGGCGACTTTCGTGATGGGCGATCCAATTTCGAGCCGCTCGTCTAATTAGAAATCCTAAACATAAAACTGGGATGCACATCGGCGCAACTGACATGATGATGTTCCAATGATCGGACAAACCATAGTCTTTAGCAGACACGCCCCTAAAGGCAGTTGAACCTATTAACGTGACCCAGCAAAAGCCAAGTATCGCCCATCCATCAATACGCACATGCGCGAGCATCAGGGCTTCAATTTCCGCGTCGGTGGCCCCTGCCGCCTTCATCGCGTCGCGGAAGTCCGTGCGGGGATGAACGATCTCTTCGGTCTTCGCTGGCTCACTCACCTGGCCGTCCCCATCTGCCAAACTTCAATCTTCGTTCTGCTCCCACCAAAACCAAATCGCAAAGGCGATCAATCCAAAGACAAGCGCCGCCCCCAGGTGCATCCACCCCGCTTGCACGGCTTGCTCCCCCTCCAGATATTGACCCACCCGGCGCCCGCCGCCAGTGGCCCCCTGCTGCAAAACAAACCCCTGGTACGCCTTGAAGAGCTGAACCCCCGCATTGACAATGGCGAGCCATTTGAAGAAGGTCGAGAGCATCATGGCGGAGCTACTTCTTAGTATTTCAACAAACCGCCCAAGGTTGCAATGGACTGCCCCCTCACCGCGGGGGCGCCCCCACCATCGCCCGCATCTCAGCCACCACATCCGGGTGCTGGGCCGCCACATTGCGGCTCTCGCTGGGGTCCACCTCCAGGTCATAGAGCAAGGGCGGCTCATCCGCCGTGTATTTGCCCCCCACCTGCGAAAGCAGGCGCAGGTGCAGCTTCCAGCGCCCCCAGCGGGCGGCCGTCACGCCGTTATCCGGCCCGTGGAACAGCAATAATCTGTCCCCCGCGCCTTCCCCCGCCAAGTCCACGGCGACGCCATCTTCGGTGGTCGTCGCCCTCCCCAGCGCCAATCGGGTCAGGGTCGGCAGCAGATCCGGGCTGGCCCACGGCCCCGCGTAGACCCCCGGCGCCAGTTGCCCCGGCCACCGCACCAGCATGGGCACGCGGAGGCCGCCCTCCCAGGTGCTGCCTTTGCCATCGGTGAAGAGCCCGGAGGATCCCCCTTGCAGCCCCTTCAAAATCCACGGCCCGTTGTCGCTGGTAAAGACGACAATGGTGTTCTGGCGTTCGGCTTCTTGCACCAGCCGCCCAATCTCGGCGTCGAGCTCTTCCATCACGTCGCCGTAGGGGCCGCGCCGACTGGTGCCCGCCCAGCGGGGGTGCGGGGTGAGCGGCACGTGGGGCATGGGGTGGAACACGCACGCCAGCCACGGGCCTCCGGGCCGCTGCATAAAGGCCAGGGCGCGATCGGTGAGGGCGGTGGTGTAAAGCCGGTTGTCGGGTTCGCGCTGATACACGCGGTAGCCGGGAACGGGTTCGGTGCCGCCGGGGGTGGATTCGATCCATAGCAGGGGCGGGTAATCGCCGCCGCGCATATCGTTGCTATAAGGGATGCCGAACCACTCATCAAAGCCGTGGGCGCGGGGCAGGGCCAGGGGGGTGTGGCCGTTGGCGGTATTGGGGAAGCCCAGGTGCCACTTGCCAAAGAGGGCGGTGCGGTAGCCGGCCTGGTGGAAGACTTCGGCGAGGGTTTGCTCCTGCGGATTGAGGTGGGGTTGGCTCTCAGGGCCGAGCACCCAGGTGCCGAACCCGGAGCGGCTGGGGTTTTTGCCCGTGAGGATGCTGTAGCGGCTGGCCGTGCACGCCGGGGAGGAGACATAGAACTGCGGGCTGCGGACGGACTGCGTGGCCAGGTGGTCCAGGTGCGGCGTGCGGATGGTGGGGTGGCCGGTGAACCCGAAATCGCCGTAGCCCGCGTCGTCCAGCACGATGAGGAGGACATTGGGGGTGGCCGGCGGGGGGGTGAGGGCCAGGGCAAGGCACGCGGCAAGCACACCCTAGCGTGGCACATGGGGGCGGGGCGGTGCGACCGGAACGGGGGCTAAAAATAGTCTGCTAGCCTCCTCCTTTCGTTCTGGGTAACACATTGGGTATCAATGGGGCAACCCAGCCGATGTCTACGCTCAACGAACGAGTCCTCGAAGCGCTTAGAGACAAGCCTAACCAGAAAGCAGACGCTTTGGCGAAATCGCTTGGGGCTGAGCGATCACAGATCAACAAGCTGCTCTATGGTCCCCTCAGGGGGCAAGTAGTCCAAAACAGCACCTATCAATGGTCACTACGATCCTCCAGCAAATCCGGACATGGAGGTGAAAATGATGCCAATGGCTTTGCCAATACAACTCTCGCCAAGTTGTGCCGATACTACCTTGCCTGCCTAGGTTATGACGAAAGCGGCGTCTCGGCCTTTCAAGAATCAAAATGGGATCTCGACTACGTTGAGTTATCCAAATTGCCTGTAACTTCTACTGAACTAACACACAACGAAGACGCTCGAAAGTTACTGCAAAAAAAGAATAAAGAGCAAGGACGCTTTGAGCTCTTTCTCGGATATCCAGTCCGAATCAAGGAAATCCAATCCAGTAAATCGGGATGGAAAGGACGTATTGTCGAACCCGTACTCCTCTTTTCAATCGAAGCAGAACCTGACGGTCAACTTGTGATAGACCTGGAATTTCCGATAATTAATCAGAGCGCATTCAAGGACCTCACCAAAGTTAGTAAAGATCAGATCATGAACGAACTTGCTCTTTTAGAGCAGGAGCTGGGGGTAGGTATCGAAGGTGAACGTCCTGAAATCGATGAAATAGCAATGCGTCTCCAAGCAATTCGGCACGAATGGCCATGGGAAGATGACATTGATTCAGACGTAAGTCTTGATGCGTCCGGTCCACTAAGTGAGATCAGAAAATCGGGGATATACAACCGTTGTGTAGTAATGCTCGGCGAACGATCGCCATTCACAAAGGGGCTGGAAACCGAATTGAGATTGCTTGCACGCTTACCCCAAGAATCGTATGCGAATACAGCCCTTGGGGCTTGGATAGAAGGGCGAGAAGCAAAGGTAAGCATTGAGTCGCTGCAAAGCCTCATTGAAGTTTTGCCCATGAACACGGAGCAGCGGCAGGCTGTCATCACCGCCTTAACAAATCAGAACACGGTGATTACTGGCCCGCCAGGTACCGGAAAGTCCCAGGTTGTAACAAACCTGCTGATCAATGCTGCTTGGTCAGATAAGAAGATCCTCTTTGCCAGTAAGAACAATAAAGCTGTTGATGTTGTTGAAACGCGAGTCAATGCACTTGGTTCAAGGCCGATGCTCCTGCGTGTTGGTTCAAAAAACTACCAATCACGGCTGGCTGAGCTTGTAATGGGGTTGTTGTCTGCGAGCTCCACGCCGACAGAGCAAGCGGATTACGAACAGGCAGTTGAAGCTCACGAGCGCATGGTGTCTGAGCTCAAAGCTCTAGCTGAAGAGTCTCGAAGGTTAGTTGAAGCGCGAAACCAGGTGGATCAGTGCGAGCAAGACGCGGAAGGCGCCCGGGGAAGGCTCGGTGCGGAGATATTCGCTAAGTCGATCGATTTAGACATCGCAAGACTAGAGACTCGTGTCTCCGAGCTGAAAGGTGCCTGTGACCGTGCAGACAAAGGAAGGGCAAAGCCAATAGAGCGACTCATTTGGCCACTCATCAAAAGCAGTCGCTTCCAGTCACTGGAATCATCCATGCGCATCAATGAGGCATCATTCCGTGACATTGGCGTCATCCTTCCCCGTGGTCATAGCCGGGGAATGGACATTTCCCGAGTTATGCATGCAGTTGAAGAGATTGGCAATCGACTCGGGGATTTAAGGTTGTGTTCCAGATATCTAAGCGCTCTCAATAAGCTAAGCCGAGCTCGCTCGCTCGAGGAAATTGCAAGGCTCGAAAGTGACATCCAAGCTCGAATTGCTCGTCAATCAGAAGTGATGTGGAAGCTATGGCTTCGGATAAGGCCATCGAGTATTTCTGCAACAGAACGTAGGAACTTGAGTAAGTACTCGATGGTATTGCAGATGGTACTAGAAGCTGGTGAGGAAAAGCTATCTCCTGATGTAAAGAAAAAGTACAAGGAACTGCTTCGCGAGGTCTCACATCTCCTCCCTTGTTGGGCTGTTACTTCGCTGTCAGCTCGAGGTCGGATACCCCTTGATCCAGGGTTGTTTGATGTTGTGGTATTTGATGAAGCCAGTCAGTGTGATATTGCTTCGGCCTTACCATTGCTTTACAGAGCCAGAGCGGTTGTTGTGATTGGTGACCAGCAGCAGCTTCGGCATATTAGTTCAATACCTAGAGATAAAGACATGTCGCTCCTTGAGAAATGTGGTCTATTGGATGAATTCCCGCACTGGATATACTCCAAGCAGTCCCTTTACGGGCTTGCCGAGGCGCAGGTTCGAGGAGATGAAGTTGTCAGCCTAGTAGATCACCACAGGTCGCACTCGGATATCATCTCATTTTCGAACCAGCAATTCTATGATGGTCGGCTACGCGTTGCGACACGATACGTCGATCTCAAATCACCCAACCGGCAGGAGCCTGGGGTCCGCTGGGTGGATGTACGTGGAGTTGTGACGCGGCCGCCTGCTGGTAGCGCATTCAATAAGATTGAGGCGAAAGCAGTGGTTCAGGAGTTGCGCTCGTTAATCTTTGACAGAGAGTACGTCGGGAGTATTGGGGTAGTGACCCCATTTAATCCTCAGAGGAATCTTATTTTGGAGCTTACTCGCGAGGATCGTGAACTGTCAGTCGAACTGGATAGGCGTGGATTTATGGTCGAAACTGTCCATAGGTTTCAAGGGGATGAGCGAGATGTTATGTTGTTCTCACCTGTTGTTTCAAAGGATACGCCATCGGGGGCTCTCGGCTTCCTGAACTCAAACAGTAATTTATTTAATGTGGCTATTACAAGAGCACGAGCACAGCTGATCGTAGTAGGGGATTTAGTTGAATGCGGTTCAAGCGAAGTGGGGTATCTGTCTCGATTTGCTAGGTATGCGACGTCGCTTGAAGAGGAGAAGTTGTTAGCGGATCGAGAGGTGGTCTCAACACTAGGCGCATCCTATCCAACTGTAGCGAAGCCAGAGCTGGTGTCTGATTGGGAGCGGGAGTTTTATCGACTTGCCTTCAATGCGGGTATTTCACTGATTCCGCAATATCCAGTTGAAAAGTACCTCGTGGACTTTTTGTTGATACACGATGGCCGTCGACTGGTGGTTGAAATTGATGGTGAACGATACCACCGGGCGTGGACAGGTGAACTCTGTCGGCGAGATCTGATGCGGAATCAGCGGCTGTTTGAGCTAGGCTATGATGTGGTGCGTTTCTGGGTTTACGAGGTGCGCGACAAGCCTGACGAGTGCATTTCTAAGCTACAGCAGTGGATGAGCCGACGTTTGTAGGCTGCGTATCCAAGACGGTAGTTCTGTCATTGCGAATCTTTGTAGTACGGGCAGTTGAGCTAAACTGGTGCCAATCCCATGAACCTCCCCGAACCGCCGGAAAGCGGCACCATCATGGCCCCTTCTCGGCAGGCACCTTGGCGCTGACCCTTGCTAAGGGCTAGTGACCTCCGTTTGGGAAATCGCGCGACCAGGCGTGATGCCGAACTGCTTCTGGAAGGCCTGAATGAACCCACTGGATGTGGCAAACCCGGCCGCCATCGCGGCTTCCAAGACGGTTGCGCCTTCGGATAGGGCCCGGAGTCCGGCCAGGGCGCGTGCTTGCTGGCACCACCTCCCCAGCGTGAGACCGGTCTCCTTCAAGAAGACCCGCTCTTGAGTGCGCAGGGAGCAGGGAACGGGAGGGGCCTCGCCAGGATTCATCAAGTAAGACTCGCCCCACGACTTGGCCCAGGGTGTCGTGGGCATCGGGATCTCACTCGCCAGGGTGGGTGCCCTAGGGATCTCGGCTTCCAACAGCCGCGCCAAGGCGACGTGCTCCGGATGCGAGGATAAGAGCGGACCGACCCGGCAGGCTTCGTGGATCAACTCGTGAAAGAGGGGGCGGACGGAGAGAGGGCGTGATGAATCCGCCAGGGGCTGCGCGAAAAAGAGGGTGCGCACCTTGGCCCGCCCCGCCGTGCGCGCTGAGTGCTGGGAATCCCCCGGAAGTAGAAGAGCCCGGTGCCGAGGGAGAAGGAGATACTGGGTTGGCGTGTGGACGATGACGGTGCCTTCCACGGCATAAATGAGCTTGCTCCAAGAATTGGGGGTCCACAGAATGGGTTCCGCACGGTGATGGTCCAGCGACCAAAACCGCACGAGAACCGAACCTTCGGCTGGGTGGCGTATCTGCGACATTTATTGGCAGGATTATTGCATCACGCCACATCGGCCGACTCGCATACTCATCGACATGGCCGACGACAAGTCCCTGAACATCCTCTCTCACTTTGCGATCAACGCCCTCGATTGCGAACGCGCCCTCGCCTTTTACGATGCGGTTTTCGGCTGGAAGTTTGCGGCTTGGGGTCCCCCGGGGTTCTTTATGTCCGATGTGGGTGATGTGAAGGCTTCGATCCAGCAGAAGCAGGACGAGCCATTCCCGACCCTGATTGGGAATTTTGAGTGCTCCATTGCCGTGGATGATGTGGACCGCGTGGTGGCCGCCATCTTGGCGCACGGCGGTGAGGTAACAATGGCGAAGGTGACCATCCCGGACGTCTGCGACGTCGCCCGGGTGAAGGATTGCGAGGGCAATACCTTCAGCGTTTGCCGATATTACTGATCATGAACCTCCCCGAACCGCCGGAATATGTGACCTTCTTGGCCCCCTACCCGGTGGGCACCCAGGCGCTGGCCCGCGCCCTGCGGGAGCGCCTGGTGGCCATGCTTCCGGACTGCATCGAGACGGTGTGGGATGCCACCAATGCGGTGGGCGTGGCCTACGGCTTTACCGAGCGCAACGCCGACCACTTCATCCACCTGCCGGCCTACACCAGCTATGTGAACATCGGGTTCTCGCAAGGGGCGTCGCTGGATGACCCCGCGGGGCGGCTGAAGGGCACGGGCGCGCGCATCCGGCACATCCGCCTGAACCACGGGAACGACCTGGATGACTACGTGCGCGGTCTGGTGCAACAGGCGGTGGCGATGGCCAAAGGCGCCGGTACCCGGGTGGAACCCCGCACGATCATCCGCGTGATGGAAGGCCCCAAGCGCCGTCCGAAGCCCGGGGCTTAGTCGCCCGTAGCCTCGATATCAGCCTTAAGACGCTTGCCCCAAATCAACTGGATTTCGTCCGGGAGCTCGGGATAGGCACCGGGATTCACGATCAAGAGTTCACACCCCATCCGGGCATAGAAACGGCAGGCGGGCGCATTGATGTCCTGCGTTTCCACTCTCAGTTCGCTGACTCCGTGGGCACGGCACCATGCTTCGACGTATTGCCACAGCCGCCGCCCGACGCCTTCCCCGCGAAACTGGGGATCAACCCGGATGTCCCAAACATGGGCGAGGTTGGTGCGTCCCTCAAGGAGATGTAGGCCGGGCGTGTCTCGGCAAATGGCGGCACCCCCTATCACCTTGTCCTCGATTCGGGCAACCAAGAACCCCCAACGGGCGAGATCGAAATGGAGATGCCAATCCTGCGGTCGGTTGCCGGGGGCGTCGTATTCCTTTTTCCAGGGTTCCGGCACGGTTTCAAATCCGCCCGGTGTCCAGCGTTCGCGCACCCAAAAATGGATGGGAATCTGCCCGTACGCCTCGAGGTCCTCGGGGCCAATATGCACAATCTCCATCACTTAGCATTGTGATCGAGGAGAGCAGACTATAGTGGCGAGGCAGTGGGGGGAACCCCCGCTGCCTGCGATCAACCAAACGGTCAGGCGACGCTGATGTTGCCGTTGAGCCCGTTAGGATAGAACCCGCCTTGGTTCGTTCCCCCTAAGTAGACAATTCGGAGTACTTCAGAAGTAGACCGCGCAAAAGCGATGCCGTTGGCATCCGTCGGCACAATATTGGCGTTGCCGCCCGCCGTTACACCCTGGTCCTTGTCGCCGCCGCCATCCGCGCTATCGCGGAGATCGGAAATTGCTTGCGCCGCCGTCACCGCCGCGCCGCCAATGTTGTAGAGCACCGTACGCACCGTGCCCGCGTGGTAAGCCTCCACGCCCAGGATGCCGGCGGCTGCTTCCAAGAAATCCTTGTTGGCCAGCAGGCGCGCCCCGCCCATATAGGCCGTGACGCCCACATCTTCGAACACAAATGCCCCGAGCAGGAAGTTCACTTCGTTCTCATAGGGGTCGAAAGTGGCCCCCAAACCCGCTGCACTGGCCGCGGCATTGAAGCTGGTTTCGAGGTCGATGGCCGGACGCGAAACGGCCGCGCCGCCCAACGCCGCCCGCAGGAACCGCACGTGAGCCAGTTCATCGGCGGCGATTTCTTCGGCGTATTGCCGGAAGGCGCCCGTGGCAAAGGTCACCGCGCGACCGCCTGTTACGGCGCCCGCCCCGGCCCCCGCATCGCCTGCGTTCAGGCCGGCCCCGGTGGTGGCGCGCAGATAGTACTCGGCTTCCAGGTACTCCAGGTTCAGCGCGAAGTTCAGCACGTCGGCATCGGTGACGCCACCTGGGGTGCCGACGGAGGTGCCATCGCCCCCGCATCCGGCCAACAGGCTGCCACCCACGGCGGCCGCCCCGCCGGCGAGCATGGTCTTGAGGAGGCGCCGGCGTTCGAATCGCAACTCAAGCAGCTCTTCCCGCATTTCTGCGACTTGTTTTGTAATGTTCATGATTGCCTCACCCCTTTGCTCATCTCTCAGCTCAGGGGTTTGATTTATCGTACGGAGCGGTCTCGCGAGCTTGGTCACTCGTTCAGAGTTTGCAAGTTGAGTTCAGCAAACGTTCACTTTGATTCAAGATCCGTTCAATTGGGGCTTCACTAGGATTGGCCGCAAAACCCGGACCCCTATGAACAACATAACCCCGCCCATGGGAGAGGTTCTCGATTGCAAAAGTGGCTGCCGCAGTAGGATTCGAACCTACGATCTGTACGCAATTCTGTGAAGCCCTGCTTGGCCGGCTAGCCCATGAGTCGCCATTCAAGTTCGAGTTGGGTTCACCCGCACGGTCGTGGCGACGAACGGTTCCTACTCGAAGGCTTTTGCCAAGCGGGATGGAAAGTTCTCGGTTCTGCCCACCGGCAACCTGAACCTCTTAGACCTTCGTGACCGCTATCCTCACGACTGCGTGCCCACTGCCGATTTTATCGAGGTTATAAGTCATTTTGATGAATCGAAATTATACTGAGCGTGCGAATAGAAATTGGGGGCAAAGCCTCGTTTTCGCTTTTTCAAACTTTTTTTCAGTGCGTTTGTAAGAGGGCTGGCGGCGTGTCGTCTTCCCCACCAGAGACGACAACCAGTGAGTCGTCCCAGGAAAAACTGAAATGCAACGCAACAACAAGAACCGTGCTCTCGCCATCGCCGCCTTCGCCGCCCTTGCGGTCGCCGCCGTCGCCTACCAAACCTCCGCCGTCTTCTCCGGTCGCCTGGATCCTGAAAGCTACCGAGACCACGTTTACACGGTTGGTCCTGGCCTGTGGGATGTCGACCTGACGAACCAGAATCCCGGCGATCTCGACG
>CALRVA020000064.1:0-14705 GCA_943371495.1 Archangium gephyra
GGACCGAATGACCTTGGCCGCTTCCGTTTGCAAATCGTAGAGGGCCGACTTGAGCTCTTCCGGGAAATGCCCGGAAAGCCGCCGCGCCCGGCTGGCCATCTTCTCGGCGTCGTCCCCGGCCTTTTCGAGTTCACCGATGATGCTGAGGGTGCTCGTCAGCAGGCGCAAGTCATTGGCCACGGGTGCTTGCTTGAGCAAGCAGTCTACGGCGATGCCCACCGCGAGCTTCTCGCTCTCGTCAATGACATCGTCCAGCGACTTTACGCGTTGGTAGAGGCTTTCTTCCCCCTCCATCGCGCACCGCACGCCAAGCTCCAGCATTTCGACGACACAGTCCGCCATCCGCAGCACTAAGGCACGGATTTCATCAATTTGTTCGTCAAACTCGCGGCGAGTCATGGGGGCCTATCCTTAGAAAGACGCAAGGAAAGGCCCAATCGATGCTGAAGTGGGGAATTTTTCTTAACAATTCAGCACGGGCAGCACTTCCAGCGATGTCTCTGACTTCAACTTTCCGCATTTGACCTGAATCTTGTAGGTCCCCGGCGCCACAAAGTACGTCCACCACGGTTCTTGGCCGGCGTCAGGCAGGCGGTAGATCTCTTTGGGCTGGGCATCCCACACCACTCGGTTGTAGCCGGCAAAGCCCGTCCCCGTCATGCTGGCAATCTCCCGTCCCTTTTCGTCGGTCACGGTCACGCTCACCTCTTCGGTGGCGGCTTCCTTCAGCCAGTAGGTAATGGGCGCGAACTTCGGCGGGTTCGTCCCCCGGAATTCGTCGTCCGCCCACAGGCCCTGTAGGAACAACCGCTCAATCGGGCGGCAGGAGCGAGGAGTAAACACGTGGAGTGCCTCGCCCAGCACCGCTTCAGTACTTTCCGCAAGGAACCGGGCGTCGTCCAGAATCCAGATGCTCCGCCCGTGGGTGCCCAGCACCACGTCGTGCTCGCGTGGGTGAATCTGGATGTCGTCCACCGGACATTGCGGCAGGTTCTTTCCGTTCAGTCGTAGCCACGCCTTGCCCCCGTTCAGAGTGACAAACACCCCGTTCTCCGTCCCGCAATAGATCACGTTCGGGTTCTTGGGGTCCTCGCGCACCACCTTCACGCTGCGGTGCTTCGGCAAATCGCCGGTGATGTCGTTCCAGGTCTTGCCGTAATCGGTGGTCTGCAGAATGCGCGGGTCGTACTGGTCGTCCCGGTGGCCATCCAGGCTCATCGTGGCGCGGCCCGCCCCGTGCGCCGAGGCGTCAATCCGGCTGACGTACCAATCGTTGCCCTTCGGCGTCACATCTTTCCATTCGCCATCCACGCGCACATGCACGCGGCCATCGTCGGTGCCGGCCCACAGCAATCCCTCGGTCAGCGGAGATTCAACCAAAGAGGTCGTGGTGCAGAACGTCTCCGCCGCCGACCCTTCGGTCGTGATCTTTTCCACGTCGTTGGTGGTCAGGTCGCCGCTAATCCGCTCCCAAGTCTCGCCCCGATCGCTGAGCCGGAACACCATGTTCCCGCCGAGGTACAGCACGCTCGGGTTGTGAGGCGACACGAAGAAGGGCGCATTCCAGTTGAACCGATAAGCGGCTCCCCCTTCTCGCTGCTGCGGTTGCAGGTGCCAGCGTCGTCCGGTCTTCAGGTTCGCCTTGGTCAGGTTGCCGCCTTGCCATTCGGCGTAGATCACGTCCGGGTCCTCGGGATCAAACGCCACGTGGAATCCGTCCCCCCAGCACACGTACTTCCAATCTGAATTGGTAATGCCCGTTTGCGGCGTGCCGTCTTCGTACTTCTCGGTTTCCACCAGCGTGCTGCTGGGACCAACCCACGATCCGTTGTCCTGCAAGCCCCCGGCAATGCGGTACGGCTCGCTCATGTCCAGCGCGATGTTATAGAACTGCCCGATGGCGATCTGGTTAAGGAACTGCCACTTCGCACCCCCATCAAAGGTTTGGTAGATGCCGCCGTCGTTGCCGACCACGATGTGGTCCGGATCATTGGGGTCGAAGGCGATGGAGTGCATGTCCACGTGCATCTTGTCGCCAAAGCCGCCCCGGAACGTACGCCCGCCATCCTCGCTGACTTCCACTTCCCAACCCAGCATGTAGATCTTCTGGTCGTTCTTGGGGTGGATGCGCACCTTGCAGAAGTAGAACGCACGCGGCGCGCGCACACTCATGCGGGTCCAGGTGTTGCCGCCGTCTTCGCTGCGGAAGAGGCCACCTGACTTGCTGCGGTCGTCGCGGATGCTGTTGGTGCCGCCTTGGCCGCTTTCGATGACCGCGTACATGATGTCCGGGTTCTCGGCATAGAGGTCTATGCCGATGCGCCCGGTGTGGGCGGGGAGGCCACCCTTGATCTTCTTCCAAGACTTGCCGCCGTCTTGGCTGCGGAAGAGGCCACCCTCGGTGCTGCCGCTATCAAACTTGTGCGCCTTGCGGCGGCGGTAATACATGGCCGCAAAGACGACGTCCGGGTTGCGGGGGTCCAGCCGCACATCGCAGCACCCGTGGTCCTTCACCGCCAGCACCTTCGCCCAGGTTTTGCCGCCGTCGGTGGTCTTGTAGAGGCCGCGCTCTTCGTTGGCCCCCCACAGGTGGCCCAGAGCGGCCACGTAGCACACATCTGGATTGCGCGGGTCCACCACGATGGCCGGAATGTCGTGCGAATCGGCCAGGCCCATGTGCTGCCAGGTGGCCCCGGCGTCGGTGGAGCGATACACCCCGTTCCCCCACGAGCTGGAGTTGCGGCCGTTGCCTTCCCCCGTGCCCAGCCAGATCATCTGGTTGCGGCCGAGATCCTTCAGCTCCTTCTTGCTCTTGCCGGCTTTGGCCTCGGCAGGATGGTCAAAGTTGGCGGGCAAGTCGCAGACCGCGATGCTGCCCACGCTGGTGGTTTCTTCCTTGTCGAACAGGGATTCGAGAGTCGTGCCGTTGTTCTTGGTTCTGAAGAGGCCACCCGAGGCCAAACCCACATAGAAAACCTTGCTCTCGCCCGGGGCAAAAACCACTTCGCTCACGCGGCCACCCATGGTGCCCGGACCCACACTGCGCCAGTTCAATCGCTTGATATCGGTATCCACCACCGACCGCTTCTGTGCCATACGGTGCATCCTACTCAGAATTTGGCCAAACCTTCGTCCATTGCGTTCAACTTGGTGAGATAATGGGAGGCGTCATGGTTTCGTTGGTCCTCGGACTCACCCTCACGGCAGTGAGCCCCGCAACCGCCGAGCTACCCACCCGCCCGCGCGATCCGTGGGTGTTCCGTAGCGTTCTCGATAAGCAAGCCCGCATGGTGACGGTGGCTTTGTCGGACCACCTCTATATCGCCTATGATGCGACCAACTGCGGCCTCTATAAAGCCTGGGAAGGCACGGTCAAGTTCCAAGGCGCGGTCTACACCGCCGAGCATGGCCCGCAACCCACTTCTGAAGGCCGAGTCTATGAGCTGGACACCATTGATCGGCCCATCTGGTCCGTGGCTAACGCGCGCGGCGAAGTGACCGAAGTCAAGCCCCGATTCCGTGGCTATACCAAGAAGGGAGGCCAGGTGGAGTTCAACTACGAAATCCCCCTGGGCTCCAAGTTTGTGACCGTGAACGAGATTCCTGAGGCCCTTCCCTTGCGCCTCGGTCGAGTCGGACTCGAGCGCCGCTTCACCGTGAGTGGCCTGGCGCGGGGCGAGCGTTTGTTCCTCGATGTGGCGACCAAGTTCGTGGCACCGGATTCCAAGCGCGCCTACCCCATGCTAACGCCCTCGGAAATTGAGCTGCGCAACGGCACGAATGTGCTCTCCACCCGCTACGGAGCGCCGGCCGAACCTGCCGCCGCCGCCGCCGCGACCGGCCAGGGCTTGATGGCAAGCTTGAATCCTGCCCCGGCCGTGGCCCAAGAGAGTAGCCAGGTGCGCGTGCCGGGCATTGCCATGCGCCTTTATGATGTGGGCATTGACCTGGAGCGTGTGCCGCGCCTGGTGGGCGGGCAAACCCCCAACTACAGCGTGGTGGTGCCCAAGCTCGATCTCGGCAACAGTGACTTTGGCGACCTCAAGGAGCGCTTCCTCGGTCACTTCACCGGTTTCCTTAATGTCCGCAAGGCGGGCCGCCACCAATTCCGGCTGGCCAGCGACGACGGCTCCAAGTTCTTCCTGGGCGATGAGCTCGTGATTGACCACGACGGCCTGCATGGCGCCAGCGAACCCAAAACGGGCTACCTGGACCTGAGCCCCGGCGAAATCCCGCTCTTCATCGAATTCTTTGAGAACCAAGCCGACGCAGCCCTGCGCCTGGAATGGAAGGAGCCGGGCGATGCCGAATGGAGCATCGTTCCCACCGAAGTTCTCACCGCTCAAGGCGGCGAAGTCCGTGTGACGGCCCCCGGAACTAAGCGCGTCCTCCTGAACGGGCAAAGCAACCGCCCCGGTGACCGGAGCCCGCTGGAAAGCGTGCACCCGGCCTGGACTCTGCAAACCATCGACGTTCCGGGCTTTGAGCCCCGCGTGGGCGGAATTGATTTCCTCCCCGACGGGCGCATGGTCGTCTGCACGTGGGATGAAGTCGGCGGTGTCTACATCGTGGACAACGTCTGGGGCACGGTTCGCAACCCGAGTGTCAAGCGCATCGCGGCCGGTCTCGCCGAACCCCTTGGCCTCAAGGTGGTGGACGGTGACATCTACGTCTTGCAGAAGCAAGAGCTGACCAAGCTCGTCGACCTCAACGGAGATGAGGTCATTGACCAGTACTATGCACTGGCTAACGGCTGGGGTGTCACGGCCAACTTCCACGAGTTCGCCTTTGGCCTCGTGCATCGCGGCAACACCTTCTATGCCGCCCTTGCTACGGCCATCGATCCGGGCGGACGCAGCACGCGCCCGCAGAATGAAGATCGCGGCTGGGTGGTTGCCATCAACGACAAGACCGGCGAATACCGCAAGGTCGCCAATGGCCTGCGCACGCCCAACGGCATCGGCGTCGGCTGGGATGGTCGCTTCTACATCACCGACAACCAAGGTGACTGGCTCCCCTCCTCGAAGGTCATTCCCCTCGTAGAAGGCGCTTTTTACGGCAACGCTTCGGTTGGCCCCGAGTCGGTCACCAGCGGTCCCGTCACGCCCCCGGTGGTGTGGCTCCCCCAGAACGAGATCGGCAACTCCCCGAGCCAACCGGCTCGCTTCACCAAGGGCCCCTTTGCGGGCCAGATGATGCACGGTGACGTGACCCACGGTGGCCTTAAGCGAGTCTTTGTGGAGGAAGTGGACGGCGTGCTGCAAGGCTGCGTGTTCCGCTTCACCCAAGGCATGATGGCGGGCATCAACCGCGTCATGGTCGGCCCCGATGGCTCCATCTTTGTGGGCGGCATCGGCTCCACCGGCAACTGGGCGCAGACCGGCAAGAAGTGGTACGGACTGCAAAAGATCACCTACAACGGCGACCACGTGTTCGAAATGAAGACTGTGCGCCCGATGCAGAACGGGATCGAGATTGATTTCACCGAACCCGCCAACATCGAGCAGGCCGCCGATCTCAGCCTCTATGACATCAGCCAGTGGCGCTACGAGCCGACCGAAGCCTACGGGGGACCGAAGGTGGACGAAGGTCGCCTGGTGGCCAAGTCCGTGACGGTCTCGGAAGGCGGACGCCGAGTCTTCTTGGAAGTTGATGGCCTCAAGGAAGATCACGTGTTCTATGTGCGCATCCACCCGGCTCTCAAGAGCAAGGAAGACCGCGCGCTGTGGAGCACCGAAGCCTGGTACACGCTCAACAAGATGCCGAACCGACAGGGCACCGTGAATCCGACCCTGCCGACCCCGCCCAACACGCTCTCCGCTGAGGAAGCCGCGAACGGGTTCAAGCTCTTGTTCAACGGCGAATCACTGGCCGGGTGGATCGGGTTCCGCAAGGATCACGTCCCGGCGGGCTGGACCGCGCAGGACGGCGAACTGACCTTCACCCCGGGCAAAGAAGGCGGCGACCTTCGCACGCTGGACGAGTACGGCGATTTCGAACTTCGCATGCAGTGGAAGATCAGCCGGGGCGGCAACAGCGGCATCTTCTACCGCTGCACTGAGGAGTTCGACGTGCCCTACATGACTGGCATTGAGATGCAAGTGCTGGACAACGACCGCCACAACGACGGCACCAACGCGCTCACCTCGGCGGGCTCGGTCTACGGCCTCTACGCGGCCCCTCCGGGCATCACGCGCAACGTGGGCGACTGGAACGATGTCCGCATCGTCGCGCGGGGATCGGTTGTGGAGCACTACCTCAACAATCACCTCGTGGCGCGGATTGACCTGAGCAGCATGGAGTGGGCGAACCTCATTGCCGGAAGCAAGTTCCGTGATTGGAAGGACTTCGGCAAGCGGGCGCGCGGCTACATTGCCGTGCAAGACCACGGCGACGTGGTGGCCTTCCGTTCGATTCGCATCAAGCCGTTGGATTGATCGATACGTAAGCGGTAAGGTCACAAGGGTCGGGAGCGCACAGCCCCGGCCCTTGTTTTTGCCCTATGTCTGCTTCTGCTGCTGCCAACCCTCCCGTTGACGACCCGCGAACTTTGCGCCGTGTCATCACGGCCTCTTCGGTGGGGACGCTCATCGAGTGGTACGACTTCTATCTGTTCGGGGCGCTGGCCACCATCATCGGCCGCGAGTTCTTCCCCCCGGGGAATGAGGTGGTGGGTTTCCTTTCCGCCCTCGCCACGTTTGCCGTGGGGTTCTTGGTGCGCCCGTTCGGGGCGCTGGTCTTTGGCCGTCTCGGCGACATCGTGGGGCGCAAGCACACCTTCCTGGTCACCCTTAGCCTCATGGGCATCAGCACCGTGCTTATTGGCCTCGTGCCCACTTACGCCCAGGTCGGGGTCTTGGCCCCCACCCTGCTGGTGTTGCTGCGCGCTCTGCAAGGATTGGCCCTGGGAGGTGAATACGGTGGGGCGGCCACCTACGTGGCCGAGCACAGCCCGCCCAACCAGCGTGGGTTTTATACGTCGTTCATTCAGACCACCGCCACACTCGGCCTCTTTGTGTCTTTGTTGGTGCTACTCAGCACGGAGCGCATTATGGGGAAGGAAGCCTTTGACGCGGGCGGCTGGCGCATTCCGTTCTTGCTCTCCGCGGGGCTGCTGATTGTCAGTATCACCATCCGGCTCAAGATGAGCGAGAGCCCCCTCTTCGCCAAGCTGAAAAGCGAAGGGACGACCTCAAAGAATCCTCTCCGCGAGAGCTTCGTCAACCCCGAGAACCGCCGTCTTGTTTTGTTGGCGCTCTTTGGGGCCACGGCCGGGCAGGGCGTCATTTGGTATACGGGGCAGTTCTATGCCATGTCCTTCATGGAGAAGATCCTGAAGCTCCCCCGCGACGGCGTGTGGATGACGGTGGGGGCCGCCCTGCTGCTAGCCACCCCGCTCTTCATCGTCTTTGGCCGCCTCAGCGACCGTATCGGCCGCAAGAAGGTGATGCTGACCGGGATGGGGCTGGCGATCTTGCTTTATCTCCCGCTCTTCCATCTCATGACCATCGCCGGTGCGAACCCCGAGCAACCGCAGTGGGTGCTCTTGGGGGCACTGGTGTTCATCCAGGTCGTGTTTGTGACAATGGTGTACGGGCCAGTGGCAGCGTTCCTCGTGGAGCTCTTCCCCACCCGTATTCGTTACACCAGCATGTCGCTGCCGTATCACATCGGCAACGGGGTGTTTGGGGGCCTGGTGCCGCTCATCAGTTCGGCGGTGGTGGCCAACACTGGCAATAAGCTAAGCGGCCTATTCTATCCCTTAGCCATCGCCACAATGACCTTCCTTATTGCATTGAAGTATTTGCCGGAAACCGCAGGACAACTCCACGGCGACGAGCATTAGCGTTCCTTGGCAATGGGGGTGAAGAACCCATGGATCGGAACAAATTACACATCTTAGGGGAGCATGATGAAGGCACCCTGAAGCAGATGCGCCAGGCCGTGGCGGCGGATGAATGCGCCTACGGCGTGCTGTGCGCCGACGGCCACAAGGGCTACAACGTACCCATCGGGGCCGTGCTGGCTTATCCGGAGCACATCTCTCCGGCGGGGGTCGGATTTGACATTGCCTGCGGCAACAAAGCTGTGCGGCTCGACCTCAAAGCCTCCGAAATTCGACCTCGGCTGAACGAGTTAGCCGAGCAGATTTTTGCCTCTCTTTCCTTTGGCGTCGGGCGTGTGAATCAGACGAAGATTGACCACGCCGTATTCGAGTCACCGACCTGGAAGGAAGTGCCCTTCCTGAGGACCAATCAGAGTTTGTTCAGCTCGGCGCGGAATCAGCTCGGCACTATCGGCTCCGGTAACCACTACGTGGACGTTTTCGAGGACCAGGACACCGGCAATGTCTGGGTGGGATGCCACTTTGGCAGCCGGGGCTTGGGCCACCGCATCGCGTCCCATTTCATCGAGGCCAGCGGGGCCAAGCCGAACGGCAATATGGACTCCCCGCCGACCCTGCTGGAAGTGAACAGCGAGGTGGGGCAGGAATACATCGCGGCGATGCAACTGGCGGGTGAATACGCCTACGCCGGTCGCGACTGGGTGTGCGAGCATGTGGCCGCGATTCTCGGTGGCACCATCGAGGAGAGCGTGCACAACCATCACAACTTCGCCTGGCAAGAGGAACACTCTGGCCAGACGTACTGGGTGGTGCGCAAGGGCGCCACGCCCGCCTTCCCGGGCCAGCGGGGGTTTGTCGGCGGCTCGATGGGGGATGTTTCAGTGATCCTGAGGGGCACCGAGTCACGCGCATTGCGCCAAGCCTTGTGCTCGACCGTGCACGGCGCGGGGCGAGTGATGTCGCGCACCGCCGCAGCAGGCAAGAAGCGCTGGGTGAAGGATGAAGCCGGCCGCCGCCAGGCCGTGCAGATTTCGGAAGGTGTGGTGAACATGCCCGCCGTGCGCGAAGATCTTGCGCGCCGAGGCATTGTGATGAAAGGGGCCGGAGCCGACGAAGCGCCAGAGGTCTACAAGAACCTACCGACGGTGCTGCAGCACCATGCAGGGACGATCCAGGTGATGACCACCCTCACCCCGCTCATCGTGTGCATGGCGGGCTCGGACGAGTTCGACCCGTACAAGGACTGACCTCGGCCTTACCCGAGCGGGCAACTACTCCAGATCGAAGTACTTGTCCGCCGGGGCTTGATCCGTATAGAAGCTGCCCAGAGCCTGGCGCTTCACGTGGCCGTCCATCCAGAAGATGACCACTTTCTCAAGTGCAGCCGGGTCCGGGCGGCCCCAGCAGTCGGCGTCAAAGTTTTGGCTGGGCAGCAGCAAGAACTTGCCGTCGTCACCGCAGAAGCTGTTCTCCACGCTCGCCTTGGCGCTGGTCAGCATCACGGTCTCACTCGTCGATTCGGGTTGCGTGAAGCTCACCGGAGTCTGTGTATCCAGGTTCGAAAAGTCCAACGCAATGCCCGTGAGCGGCTGGACGTTGTAGCCAAAGTGGCTCGTAATGGCACCGCTCAGGTCCTTCTCGCTCACCTCGCTGCCCGGGCAGTGCCACACCTGCTTGTTCTTCAAGTAGGGGTCAATCACGTCGTGCCACAACACAAAGCTGGTGGACGTGCCGTAAGCGGCCGGGGGTAGCTGGTCGTCGTAGTCCGCGCCATAGAGGTGGAAGCTGAGACCCAGGTTCTTGAGGTTGCTGGTGCAGGCCGTGGCCTTCCCCGCCGCCTTCGCCCGGCTGAACACCGGGAACAGGATGGCGGCAAGGATTGCGATAATCGCAATGACCACCAGCAACTCAATGAGCGTGAACGCGCGAGACTTAGCGGACGGCACGTAACCTATTATCCTGTTGCAGAGCGCTGCCCGCCGGGAAGGTCAGCTCTCGATACGCTCCGGCGGAGTTCCCGGCGAAGTCCTCGATGTAGACCCCCCAGCGATAAGGTTGAGCGGGGAGCACCACTTGCTGCAGCCACAGTCCCTTTTCACCGAACCGGAAGGGTTCGGAATCTTGGTTGATGTACGTGGAAGTGGCCCCTGTTTCAAAGTTGACCACCGGATATTCCGGGCGGAAGATCATGGTCGGCTCGGGCACGATAGTTCGGAGTTGAGACCCCTCGACCAGGGCAATGCGCACGAGTTCCATCGGCTCTTGCTTGTAGTCCCCGAAGAAGGTCAGGACCGCCTCACTCTTCTGGCCGCCCGCCAGTTCCAGTTGCCCGCGCAGGTAGGCGGTCATCCCCTTCTCACCGTATTCCGCGCCCAGGATGGGCGCCAGTTGGCTCCCTTCGCTATCAAACAGCGCGGGCCAGGTGCCCGTCCATGTGAGTTCCAGCTTGCCGGAGCCATCCAGAGGAGCGGGCAGCATTCCTATGAGAAGGACATCTTCGTTATCGGCTGGGACACCCAAGAACGACCAGATTTCGGCGGTGTCCTTTGGATCATAAGACCAGGTCACTTTCGGCATGGCCTGGGCAGCCAGATTTCGCTTCTTCCCTTTACCCTCTTCCTTTATCGTTGGCGGCTTGGTGTCTTTGGCTAGTTCTTCAATGAACCGAGTGATGAACTGGGGCCATTTCACTTCGCCGGCATTCACTCGGAGGGTGCGATAATCGTAATCCTTCAAGCCCTGAAGATAGGTGTCATAGCGCGGCCAGAAGACGCTAATCCCATCTGCTCGCTCAATGGCATCACCCTTCACCGCAAACAGCACAATCTGCTTCATGAGATTTCGGACGTCATTGGCCCCGAGACCATAGGTGACCACCGGCGCATTCTGGCCCATGCGGTCCAGGATGTCGGCCAGGTCTACTAAGGCCGGGGCGTACTCGCTAAAGTCTTCGCCAAAGGTGAAAGCGTCGCGTTGCGCCCGACTGATCGTCGTGCGCGCCTCCGGATTCACCCGGAACGCAACTTCAAGCGTCGTGCCTAGCCGGCTCGTGGCCATGTGCAGTTCCCGGGCGCGCTGGAGCTTCAAGAGACTACAAGTAAAGGTGGTAGCAATGGCTTGCAAGTCTTCTTCTTCATTCTTGGCATAGAAGTCGTACGACCCTTGAATGAACTGCTTGGCGAACATTTCGGTCGACATCCGCGGATTCTCTCTCAGCGCGGCCAGCGTCTTTCCGTAGTAAAAGCCCAGACCCGGCACCAGCTCTTCGCTGGCAATCATGTAGTTCACACTGTCGGATAAGGCCGAAGCCACTTCCACCGTGGCCATCAGGCACGCATCGAAGGTTAAGAGTTCAAACTTTCCGTGCTTCGCCTTGGCTTTCAGGAGGGCGTCTTGGATTTCATCCAACGTCAGGTGCGTGTCCGAGGTCATGTCGGCCCACCCCGGCATCCAGCCGCCGCCGTGGTCGCTCATCTGCAGGTTCACCCGCTTGGCGGGGGCCAGTTTCATCCCCTCATCAATGAATCGGTTGAGCGTGGCGGGGTCGCCCATGTCCACTTCGCCCCAGTCGGCGAGTTCCTTCAGCTTGCCCTTCTCGACTTCTACCAGTTTCGCACCGGTCCAGTTCTCCAGCCCCCCCAGAGGCTTGTCATGATCCAGCCCCATAAGGGGACTCAGTTCTATACGGTCCACCAGCGCGATGATGCGGAAATCACGCGACGAGCCCGCCTCCATCATCTCCTCGAGGTCCAGCATCATCGGATACTCGAGGTCGTTGTCGGCGTCCATGTAGACCAACATCGTCCACTCCGCCTTTGTTTGTCCCCATGCCAAAACGGTGGCCCACACCGCCACCCAAACCAAAATGAACCTTCGCATACCGAATCCTAGTTCTCAACGAACGGTACCGCCCGCGCGTTACCCGTGGCTAGGCAAAACCGCAAAAACAAAATCTCCCCACGAACCGCAAGGTCCATGAGGAGATTCGTATCTAGTCCGGAGCGTTAGCCGAGCTTGCGAACGGCCGCCATGACGTCGTCCGCATTCGGGATGCATTCAAGTTCCAGCACGCGGCTGTACGGCATCGGCACGTTCAGGCCACCGACGCGGCCCACCGGCGCATCCAGGTCGTCGAAGCAGTCTTCGCTGATACGGCTGGCGATTTCCGCGCCAAAGCCCCCGCTCTTCCAGTCTTCGTAGACTACAATCGCGCGGTTCGTCTTGCGCACGCTCTGGTAGATCGTTTCCGTATCCAGCGGGAGCAGGCTCCGCACGTCCACCACTTCGGCACTGATGCCTTCTTCGGCCAGGCGGTCGGCGACTTCCAGGCACACATGCACCATGCGGCTGTACGCCACCAGGCTCAGGTCCTTGCCTTCGCGCAGCACCTGCGCCTTGCCAAACGGCTGCAGCACATCGGGGCCGGTGGTCACTTCACCCTTGATGGTGTAGAGACCGGGATTCTCGGTGAAGATAACGGGGTTGTCATCGCGCACCGCTTGCTTGAACATGCTGTAAGCGTCCTGCGGCGTCGCCGGCGCCACGACCTTCAGGCCGGGGCAGTGGGCGTACCAGCCTTCCAGCGAGTGGCTGTGCTGGGCCGAGAGCTGCTTGGCAGCCCCACCGGGGCCTCGGATCACCATCGGCACGGTGGACTGGCCCCCGGTCATGTAGTGAATCTTGGCGGCGTGGTTGATGATCTGGTCCAGCGCGAGGATGCTGAACGACATCGTCATCATTTCCACCACCGGGCGCAGGCCGGTCATGGCCGCACCAATCGCAATGCCGGTGAACCCAGGCTCCACGATCGGGGTGTCAATGATGCGCCAGTCGTTTTGCTCGACGTTGTACTTTTGGAACAGGCCTTCCGTCACGCGGAAGGTGCCCTGGTAGCGGCCGATGTCTTCGCCCATCACAAACACGTTGTGATCGCGGTCAATTTCTTCCACCAGCGCCATGCGCAAGGCGTCACGATACGATAGTTCTTGCGTCGGCATGATTAGTGGCCCTTCTCCGGTTCCATGTCGCTGTACACGTGGGCGTAGACCTCGTGCGGTTCGGGGTGCGGGGAGTTCACGGCTTCTTCGTAAATCGCCTCCACGCGCTCCTCAATCTCTACATTGATGGCCTCCATCTTCTCGGCGGTCATCAGGTTGTTCTCGGTGAGGTACTTCTCCAGTCGCGCAATCGGGTCGCGCTTCGTGTTCTCGTCTTCCTCTTCCTTGGTGCGGTAAAGCTGGCGGTCGTTGTCGGCCGCGCCGTGGCCCGCAAAGCGATAGTTCATGACTTCCACCAGGTACGGCTTTTGGTTCTCGCGCACCCAGTTCACGATGCGCTCGGCATCGGCCTTGACCTGGAGAATATCCATCCCGTCCAGGCGCTCGGACTTGATGCCGAACGGCTCGCCGCGCTTGTAGAGCTGCGTATCGGCGGCGTGGTATTCCAAGCGCGTGCCCATCGCGAACTCGTTGTTCTCAATGATGAAAATGACCGGCAGATCCCAAAGGGCGGCCATGTTCAGCGATTCAAAGAACACACCGGCGTTGGAGGCCCCGTCACCCAGGTAGCAGATGGTGACGCGATCTTCCTTGCGGTACTTGGCCGCAAAGGCGAGACCGGCGCCGAGCGGGGTGTGACCACCCACGATGCCCCATCCGCCAAAGAAGCAGTTTTCGATGTCGTAGATGTGCATCGAACCGCCCTTCCCGAAGGAGTAACCCCCGGAGCGGCCCATGATTTCGGCCATCACCTTCACCGGGTCGCTGCCCATGATGAGCGGCTGCGCGTGGTCGCGATACGCCGTAATGACGTAGTCCCATCCCGGCTTAAGCGCCGCGTTCCAACCGACCGCGGTGGCTTCCATGCCGATGTAAACGTGCATATAGCCGCCCACCAGACCCTGGCGGTAAGCGATATTGCACTTGTCTTCGAAGCGGCGGATCAAGACCATTTCTCGATAGAAACGTTCTAGATCGGCCGGACTAACTTGAGCTTCTTGCTGGGCTTTTTGCGCCACTGTGATCAGACCTTCCGGAAAACCGTATCAAGTGCGGCCCGTCGTTGCGCCGCCCCGCCTATCTATACCTAGTTTTAGCCCTCGTCTTCGGCGGAGGTACCACCTGCAGGCCGGGCGAGGCGGAACAGTTCATCTTCCCCCAGGCCAAAAACTTGACGGATGGCCTCATCGGCGGCTGTATATCCCCGGATACGGAGCCACAAATCCTTCCACACGCCGTTGTCGGTAAAAGCATCGAGAGTCGCCCCCAGTTGCGGCTCGCCGGGGTTCGGTCCGCGCCGGGCCAACCACTGCCCGATCAGGCATGCCTGCATGTAGGCGCGCAGCACTCGCTGGCCCGGATCATCCAGGCGATTCGCGCCAAAGGCTTGGTCCAGTTCACGGGGTTCCAGCCAGGTCCAAAGATGACTCTGAAATCGCCGCCGCGCGCCCCGAGTTGAAGTCCGGTCGGCCACCTGGGCCACCGCTTCGTTGAGCCAAATCGGGCACAGACCACCGGCGCGTTCTTCCACCATCGAGTGGGCGATCTCGTGACTCAATGCCCGCCCAAAATCGTCGTAGCCCAGCAACCCGCCCGGCAGCACGATCTTGTGGTGCGAGCCCCGGTTGGTGTAGTAGCCGCCTCGGTACGGGAACCAGCGCACATCCAAGCGCGGTTCCAGCAGGCAAATGGTGAGCGGGGCCGAGGGCTGCCAACCAAAGCGCTCCGCCACATCCTCGCGGGCTTCGCGCACTTGCTCCAGGTCCACGGGGTCGGGCTCCAGGTCAGCGGGCCACTCCACGGTGATATCCGGGGCCACACTGGCCATCCGCATGGCCATCCGGGTGCGCCATTCGGCCTCA
>CALRVA020000065.1:0-14521 GCA_943371495.1 Archangium gephyra
ACTGGAGCGAGAAGAACGACAAGGCCAAGGCGTGGCTGGCCGGCACCGAACTGGTGCGCGTGGACGGCAATGAGTGGACGGTGGAGTTCCCGCTGCGCATCACCCTGCAGAGGTACCAGGAGAAGCCGAAGGCCGTGGCCGCCGTGGAAGAAACGGCTCGCGAATGGGCGAAGAGCGTGATCATGTTCCAATACGAATCCCGAGCGGACGGGGGACCGGAAGCCGACGTCGCTCCCATCGTGCCGACAAGAGCGGTAGAATCGGTGTTCGAAGGTGACCAGCTGGTCGAAGAGATTCAGCGGGAATTCGGCAGATCAGAATCATGAAACTTCCAAAGGGATTTGGCGGCCAAGGCATGGGCGACATGATGGCGAACATGCGCGGGGCCATGGAACGTGCGCAGACGCTTGAAGACGAACTGGGCAACGAGCGGATTGACATCCGCAACAGTGGCGTCGAGGCCGTTTTTGACGGTCGCGGCGAACTGGTGGACCTCAAGATCGACAAGGCCTTGGTGGACCCGGACGACGTGGAAGGCCTGTGCGCCGCCATCACCGCCACCATGCGCATGGGCTTTGAAAAGGCCGTGGAAGTGCGCGATGCCCGCGTGAAGGACATCATGGGCAACGTGCCCAACATTCCGGGCCTCGGCCTCTAAGCGGACCGGATGGGATTCGCTCGCCCCCTGGCGGAACTGATTGCGCAATTTGAGCGCTTGCCAGGGGTCGGGCCGAAGTCAGCCCAGCGGCTGGCTTTTCATGTTTTGCGCATGCCGCTCGAGGATGTGCGCCGCTTTAGTCACGCCCTCACGGTGGCGCGCGAGTCGCTGGGCGTCTGCAGCATTTGCCAAAACATTGCCGAGGGCGAAACCTGCGAGATCTGCCGCGATGGCCGGCGCGACCCGCACCTCATCTGCGTGGTCAGTGAGGCCCGCGACATCATGGCGATGGAGCGAATTGCGGAGTACAAGGGTGTGTATCACGTGCTTCACGGCTTGCTCAATCCGCTGAACGGCGTGGGGCCAGAGCAACTTCGGATTCGAGAGCTTTTGGCGCGCATGAGCGGCGGCGTGCAAGAAGTGATTTTGGCCACCAACCCGACGGTGGAGGGCGACGCCACCGCGCTTTACTTGGCCAAGCTGATCAAGCCGCTGGACATCCGCGTGACGCGGCTGGCGCATGGCATGCCCATCGGGGGCGAACTTGACTACGCCGATACGGCAACCCTTTTGAGCGCGCTGGAGTACCGGAGAGAACTATGAGAATTTTGATTGTCGGCGGCGGCGGGCGCGAGCATGCCCTGGCCTGGCGCCTGGCCCAAGAGGGGCACCAGGTGGCGGGCGCGCCCGGGAACCCCGGAGTGGCGCAACTCGGGCCGATTTACACAAATGTTTCGGAGGGGCTGAGCGGCTTTTCGCCTGACCTAGTGGTGATCGGGCCGGAGGATCCGCTGATTGCGGGCATGGCCGATGAACTGCGGCAGCGGGGCATCACCACATTCGGCCCGGGAGGCACGGCCGCGCGGCTGGAGGCGAGCAAGGCCTGGAGTAAGGCCATGATGGTGGAAGCGGGAGTTCCTACCGCCGCCGCCACCATCCACACTGAATACCAGGAGGCGTGCGACGAAGTGGCCAAGCGGTTTGCGAGCGGGCGGCATGTGGCGATCAAGGCCAGTGGTGCCGCCCTGGGGAAAGGGGTGATCTTATGTGGCGATGAACTGCACGCACGGCACGCCCTGAGCCGGATGCTGCTGGACGAGGAGTTTGGGGATGCCGGCCGCCTGGTGGTGGTCGAGGATTATCTGGAAGGGCGCGAGTTCTCGCTCCTCACCGTGGTGAGCGAGCAAGGCTTGCTGAGTCTGCCGGTGGCGCAGGACTACAAGCGCGTGGGCAACGGCGACACGGGCGAAAACACCGGCGGCATGGGCACCTATTCCCCCGTCCCGTGGGTGACGGCGGCCATGGTGGAGGAGACCGAAGCCCGCATTGTTCGCCCCATCGTGGAGAACCTGCGCGGCAAGGGGATTCCGTATTCCGGCGTGCTCTTTAGTGGCGTGATGGTGGTGGAGGGCTCGCCCTTCTGCCTGGAATACAACGTGCGATTTGGTGATCCGGAAACGCAAAGCGTGATGCGCCGCGTGGAGGGTGTGGGCGATTTGCTGTGGGCTTCGGCGCGGGGTGAGGAGTTGCCGCCGGTGCAGGTGTCGCCGCAAGCGGCCGTGACCGTGGTGGCGGCCAGTGCGGGCTACCCGGCCAGCAGCCAGAAGGGCGTGCCCATCGAGTTCGGTGAGATGCCCGAGGGCGTGGTGGTTTTCCATGCGGGTACGGCCCTGGAAGAAGGTCAACTGGTGACCAATGGGGGCCGCGTGCTGGCCGTGAGTGCAGTGGCGGATGACCTGGACCAAGCCCGCGCCCGCGCCTACGCCGGCATGGACCAGGTGGCCTTTGCGGGTAAGCATTTCCGCTCCGATATTGGTCAATGAGGCGGGTAGCCTCCCGGCGTGATTGATCGCTACTGCACGCCCGGCATGACCGCCATTTGGAGTCGCCAAGCCAAGACCCAACGATGGCTGGACGTGGAGATTGCCATTTGCGAAGGGTGGCATCGGGCGGGCATCATCCCGGCGGAAGACCTGAAGGCGATCCAGGAGCGATCGAAGTTCGATCTCGATCGGTGCGACGAGATTGAAGAGGTCACCCGCCACGACCTCATGGCCTTTGTGCGCAACGTGAGCGAGAACGTGAGCGGCGTGCCCGCCATTGGCGAGGGCAGCGAAGGCGACGGTACGCCCAACCCGGCGCGGTGGATCCACTTCGGCGTCACGAGCTACGACGTGATTGACACGGCCCTCGGCATGATGATGCGCGACAGCCTGGACGTCCTGCGCACCTCCGTGGAGACGCTTTGCGGCACTATCAGCGCGCTGCACAAGGAGCATGGCCACCATCCGTGCATCGGGCGCACGCACGGCATCCACGCCGAGCCCATCACCTTTGGCCACAAGTGCGAGGGTTGGCGCAACGAATTGGAGCGCAGCCTGAAGCGCATCGCCCAGGCCCGCGAGGAAATTGCCGTGGGCAAGGTAAGCGGGGCGGTGGGCATCCGCGCCCACGTGACGCCGGAACTCGAGGCTTCCATTTGCGAGAGCCTGGGTTTGAGTGCCGACCCGAGTTCGACCCAGATCATCGCCCGCGACCGCCACGCCCACGTGCTGAACGTGCTGGCCACCTTGGCGGGCTCGCTGGAGCGCGTCGCCACGGAACTGCGCAACCTGCAACGCACGGAAATCCTGGAAGTGCAAGAAGCCTTTGCGAAGGGCCAAACCGGGAGCAGTGCCATGCCCCACAAGCGCAACCCGTGGAACAGCGAAACCGTCTGCGGCCTGGCCCGCCTCGTGCGCGCCAACGCCCACGCCATGCAGGAGAGCGTGATGACCTGGCATGAGCGCGACCTGACCAACAGCAGCCTGGAACGGATTGTGTTCCCGGATACGTTCCAACTCACCGACTTTATGGTGCACCGGGTCAATCGCATCCTGGCCGGGCTGGTGGTGATGCCCGAGAACATGATGCGCAACCTGCGCCAAATGGGCGATCTCGTCTTTAGTGAGCACGTGATGGTGGCGCTGATTCAATCCGGTATGAGCCGCGAGGCCGCCTACAAGGTGGCGCAGCGCAATGCGGCCCGGGCGTGGGATGGCCACGACTTCCGCACCAGCGTGGCGGAGGACCCTGATGTTAAGGCGCGTTTAAGCTCGGAACAGATTGAGGAAATTTTCGATTTGGACCATCATTTGCGACACGCTCCAGCCCCCCCGGTCGTCGGATAGTTAGAAGACCGATCGCGACGCACCTTTTGCCCGCTTGGCCTTTGAGAAGGAGAGATGAAGCGCGCAGGGATGGCGATCGTTTTAGGCCTGGGAGTGGTGGCGGCGCAAGCCATGCCGCTCTCGGCTCTTGTTTGGGCATGGGAGGTCGGGCCGAAGTTCAAGGCCGCTCCGGCCGAGCCCCCCACGACCACGAGTACCACCCCCAAGGTGTACGGCGAGGGCGAACGGGACCCGAAGCTGGTGGACTGGGAGATCCCGAAGCGATTTCAGGGCAAAACCATCTCGAAACGAGCCCCTTTTAAGGATAAGGTCATCGCATTAACCTTTGACGATGGCCCGGACCCGAAGCTGACTCCGATTGTGCTGGATGCCCTCAAGAAGCACAACATGAAGGCCACCTTCTTTGTGCTCGGCTGGCGGGCCACCCGCTATCCGCATCTGGTCAAACGCATTTTTGACGAAGGGCACACGGTGGCGAACCACACCTACAACCACCCGGCCAAGCCTTCGCAATCGGCGGGATTGAACGAGATTCTGAAGACCCAAGAGGCGATCAAGAAGGCGTGCGGCAAGTACCCGACGATGTTCCGGCCGCCGTATGGCATCCGCGAAAGCTGGTCGGCCAAGCTGGCGCGCCACCGGCTGATGCCCAGTGTGATCTGGACAATGTCGAGCGCCGACACGGCGGTGAAGGATTCGTACAAGGTTTACAAGAACGTGGTGTTCACGCCGCGCCCCGGTGACGTGGTGCTGCTGCACGATATTCAGCCGGACACGGCGCAGGCCATCGGGCGCATCACGGACGAGTTAGCCGCCAGAGGGTGGCAATCCATCACGCTGGATGACTACTTCCGGCGGTGGGATGAGATCGCCACTCAGCAAGAGTCGCAACCCTCGCCCTAAGCCACTCGTCATTACATATGTATGCGGTGCTTGCTCGCGGTCTTGGCTTTGGGGGTTGTGGCTCCCGGTTATGCGCTCGATTTTTATAGCCGAGGCGCTCGCCTTCCGAACTTGGTTCAGAAACTAGAAGCGGAGACGGGCAAGAAGTTGCGCGTGGACCCCGAGCTCGAAAATGACGTGCTCTATGTGAACGTCAAGGGCGTGGAGGCCGAGGCGCTGATGGAGCTGATTGCCAAATCGGCGGACGCCAAGTGGAAGGTCTCCGGCGAGACGATGACGCTGGAGCCGGACTCGGCGCGGCGCAAGCGACTGGCCAACGAACAACTGGAGGCCGACCGCCGCGCGCACATTGAGACGGTGCAAGAAAGCTTGAAGCAGGACATCGAGGACGAGACCACCATGGAGTTACTGAAGCTCCTGCGTGCGCTCCCCAAGTCCGCTTTCGGGCAGAACTATCCCAACCGCCTGGTGTTCAGCAGCAACCCCACCCGGGCGCAATACGCACTGCGCGGACCCGCCGCCGGTCTGGTTGACGCCATGGTGAAGCAGCAGAACATGATGGCGGAGGCCAGCCAAGAGGGCCAAGGCGAGATGGACATGATGATGGGCTTCTTGGGCTCAGCCATGGATGCCTTAGGGATCAAGAAGGAAGATTTGATGCCGCAACCGGTGCGCACGCGCCCGGCCAAGCTGCTGATTGTTATGAGCCCGAATGTGGGCAGCTGGGCGTCCTTCCGCAACTCGATTGAAGCGCGGCTGTTTGATGAGAACGGAGCCCAGATTGCTTCGGCCAACTTGGATCTACGTCGGGGAGAAGAGGCGGCTCCGGTGCCGATGGACGAGATCGAAGAGGAGGCCATTGGGGATGACACCACCACCCCGCCGCCGCCCGAAGACAATACCCCGGTGATTGAATACCGCGAGGAAAGCAAGAAGATCCTGACGCTGCAAGCAGATTTCTCCGCCGCATCGTTCTCCACCAACCGGGTGATCCCTGAAGAGCTGAAGCAGTGGGCCTATAACCCCTACACCTTTGAGCCGCTGAGCTTTATGGCATCGGACGCCTGGGATGCCTGGGCCAAGCACCATAACAAGAATGTGGTGGCCTACCTGGACGACAACCAGGCCTGGATGCCGACTTTCTTTGAGGCGGCACCGCGCACTTTGGGCCAGTTGCAGCTCAGCCTGGACGAGAATTACACGCTGACGGAAGAAGGGGGCGTGACGCTTATGGCGCCAAAGAACCCCACCGAAACCCGGCGCAACCGGATGAGCCGGGCCGCGATCCAGGGCTTCATCAACAGCTCGAATGCCAATGGCGGCGTGCCGGACCTGAACTCGTGGGCGGCTTACATCGATTCCAAGCCGATAGGGGCGGAGCCGCAGGGTATGCCGATGTTCTATGAGCAGTGGGCGGGCACGGATGGCCTGATTGCCAGCCAGATGCCGGGGCACGAGTTCAGCATGCGGTTGTGGAATCGCCTCTCGGCGAACCACCGCGCGAGCATCTTGCAGGGGCAGGATCTCCCCATCCGCAACTTGGGCCAAGCGGCCACGGACTTGCTGGCGCATTACGTTTACAACGAGCCCGACTCTTTGCAGCCGGTGCGCCCGCCGGTGACGGGGCCGAACCGGTTCATTGCGATGATGACGTTCGGGATGAGCGGAGCCTTTGGGATGAAGCGCAGTGCGTCCTTGGAGCCCACCGAGATGTTTGCCACCGGCCTGCCGAACAACGGATTCATCCGTCCGTTCGTTACGTCGGACCTCTTGGTGGCGCCGGTAACGCCGCAGGGCGAATCCATGCAGATGCTCCGCGCACTCGGCAGCGATGAACTGGCGTTGTTCGACATGATCACGCAGACGCCGGGCTTTGCCGCCGGGGGCAGCGGGATGCCGCAGCTCAATCAGTTCCGGCTGGGCACACGGCAGTTGGTGGACTTCCAGGTGATGCTGTCGCCGGAGTGCCAACTTCCGGGCTCGCTGACGCTGATGAAGGTGGACCCGAAGGGTGAGATCTACACCCGCGCGAACTTCCCGCAGGCGTTGAAGGATCAGATCTCGAAGGCCGATGCGCAACTGAAGGAGTCAGGATTGGCGCGGTTCTTCCAGATGATGGGAGCCGAGGGCGCCTTCGGCGGGGACGGCCAAGCGCGGCCGTAGCCTATGTGTGCCCGATTCACCCAGTTTGGGATTCGCCAAATCCAGGAGAACTTCGGGCTCACCGCACCGTTGCCGGACCTCACTCCGCTCTATAACATCGCCCCCAACGCGGCGGTGCCGGTGGTGGTGCGGACCGCTGAGCAGGGCCGCCATCTGCGCCTGATGCGCTGGGGGCTGGTGCCGCCGTGGCAAGACGACCACACCACCGGCGTCCGCATGATCAACGCCCGTAGCGAGACGGTGGCGGAGAAGCCCTCATTCCGCACCGCGTACAAGCGCCGCCGGTGCCTCGTCCCGACGGACGGATTCTTTGAGTGGACCGGGGAGAAGGGCGACAAGCAGCCATGGTTCATCCGCTCCCGCAAGTACGCGGCCTTCGCCGGCATTTGGGAGATATGGGAGCGCGCCGAGGGCTATCTCGAAACCTTCTCCATCCTCACCACCGCCGCCAATGGGGTGGTGGGGCAACTGCACGACCGGATGCCGGTGTGGATTTTCGAGCGCGATTTTGGGGCGTGGCTCGGCCCCGGCGAGGCCAACCCCGCCCTGCTGGCTCCCGCCCCGGATGAACTCACCGAGTGCTGGCCGGTGACCCGGGCGATGGGGAACCCGCGCTTTCAGGACCCCAGCGCCGTGGTGCCGATCGAGGTGCCCGGCACGCTCTTTTAACCCAGGCTGAACGACTGCTGGTGGTGCGGGATCACGTAATCCCAGCCCAGTTCGCGCTGGATGCGTTCCGCCAAAACGGCCTGGGCCGCAGGCTCGCCGTGGACGATAAATGTCTTCCGAGGCGCCTCTTGGAAGCCCCCCAGCCAGCGCATGATCTCGTTTTGGTCGGCGTGGGCGGAGAGGGAATTGAGCTTGGCCACCCGGCAGCGGACGGGGATCTCGTCGCCGAAGATGGAAACGGTGTCGGCCCCCTCCAGGATGCGTCGTCCGCGCGTTTCGGCGGCCTGGTATCCCGTGAACAGCACCACGTTGTCCTGGTGGGGCATGCGCTGGCGCAGGTGGTGCACCACGCGGCCGCCATTGGCCATGCCGCTCCCGCTGATGATCATGAGCGGGCCATCGTTGGTGTTCAGGGCTTTGCTGGCGTTCCGGTCGCGGATGAACCGCACGAAATCCGCCCGGAAAGGCGAGTTGTTTTCCTGGATATCGAGCTTAAGGTCCGGGTCCATATCGTCGCTGGGCGCGTTGTAGAGCAGGGTGGTGGCACTGGCCATCGGGCTATCCACAAAGATGGGCACGTGCGGAATCTCGCCGCGCTCTTCGAGCTCATGGATATGCCACAGTAGCTCTTGGGTGCGGCCAATGGCGAAGCTGGGCACCACCGCGCAGGATTGGCGTTCGTGGATGTACTGGATGACCTCGCGGAGCACGTCTTGCGGGTTCTCGTCGGCGTGGAACCGGTCGCCGTACGTGCTCTCAATCACCAAGTATTCGGCGTGGGTGCAGGTGTGGGGGTCCTTGAGGATGGGGGTGTCGTAGCGGCCGAGGTCGCCGCCCATCAGGATGCGTTCGCCATTCTCAAAGTAGATCTCAGCGAACCCGGAACCCAGAATGTGACCCGCCGGCAGGAACCGGAACTGGGCGCCCCCGGGGAGTTCGTGGAGTTGAAAAAATTGAACCGGCACGAGCTGTTTGAGCGCGGCGTAAGCATCGGCCTCGGTGTAAAGCGGGGCGGCCGGGTTGTGGCGGCTGGTTTGGTGGCGGTTGTGATAGCTGGCTTCTTCTTCTTGCAATCGGCCGCCATCGGGCAGGCTGATTTTGCACAAACCAATGGTGCCGGGGGTGGCGTAGACCGGGCCTCGGTAGCCCTTCGCGATGAGGCGCGGCAGAAGGCCGATGTGGTCGGTGTGAGCGTGGGTCAGCACCACGGCGTCAATTTCGTGGGGCTCGAAGGCGAAAGGCTCCCAGTTTCGTTCCCGAATCTCGCGCGGACCCTGGAAGAGACCGCAATCCACCATGATGCGCTTGCCGTTGACCGTGATCACGTGTTGTGAGCCGGTGACCGTTTCCGCCGCGCCGTTGAATTGAATGGAAGGAGCCATGTGCTTTCAGTATCCACCACCGGTATCCTTGCGCGCATGGTAAAGGCGGATGCCGCTCTCATCGGAGGCACGGGAATTGGCGAGATTCTGCGGGCGCATCCTGGTCGCGCGGTGATGGTGCCGACAGCGTTCGGCCCCATGCGGGGCTGGCTGCAAGATCGCCAAGGGCAGCGGGTGGTGGTGGTGGCGCGGCACGCGGCCGGGCACAAGACGCCCCCGCACGGCATTGGCTATCGCGCGATGGCCGAAGGCCTGCGCCTGATGGGCGTGCGCCGATGCCTGGCCACGGCGGCGGTGGGTTCGCTGCGCGTAGATTGGGCGCCGGGCACCCTGGCGGTGGTGACGGACTTTATTGACGCCACCGGACGGCAGGTGACCGGGTTCAACCGTACCGTGAACCACGTGGATATGTCGCAGTGCTTTGCCGGGAGTGCGGCCATTGGGGCAGCGCTGAAGGAGTTGGGTTTGCCGCACGCGGATCGCTCGGTTTACGTGGGGATGGACGGGCCGCGCTACGAAACGGCCGCCGAGATTCGCATGCTGCAGATGCTGGGCGGCGACGTGGTGGGGATGACTGCCACCAGCGAGGCCATTGCCATGGCAGAAGCGGGCGTGGAGTACGGACTGATTTCGGTAGTCACCAACCTCGGTTGCGGCCTGGACCCGGAAGGGATTGACCACGGCGCGGTGACGGACGTGATGAAGGAGCGCGGTGCGGACGTGGTACGCGCCCTGGAACTGGCCGTGAGCCCGGCCATGCTCGCGAAGGTATGACCCGCGACCGGCGCTTGCTCACGCTGGCCATGGCCCTCGCTCCGGGGGTCGGCGGCAAGACGATCACCCGGTTTTGGGTGCGCCACGAGTTGCTGGGCCGCACCGATGAAGACGTGTGGACGCTTGCGCCGGAGGTGCTGATTGAGGAGTATCGCTGGCGGGCGGCGGCGGCCAATCGGTGGACGGAAGAGCGGGGCACCCTGCGCGGCGAAGCCCAGGAACTACTGGAGCGGCTGGACCGGATGAACGTGGGTGTGGTGACGGCGGCGGACCCGCACTATCCGCACCACGTGGAGCATCTGGAACCCGACCCGCCGGGGGTTCTGTTCCTTTACGGCAACCAGAAGCTGCTGCATCAGCCGACCTTTACGGTGCTGGCCAGCCGAGGGGGGACGGACGAGAGCACCCGGCAGATTGAACGGCTGACGGAGGATGGGGTGATTCGGGGCGAGGTTCTAGTGGCGGGCCACAACACCCCGGCCTACCAGCGGGCGGCGGTGGTGCCGCTGCGGTGGGGCGCGCCGCGCATCATGGTGCTGGATACGGGGCTGTTTGAAGGCCTGGGCGAAGACCTGAGTGATGAGCCGTTCCGGGCGGCGCGGCTTTGGAGATACAAGTTCGACCCGAAGACGGACCTGGCGCTTTCGGCGGTGAATCCTTTGCGGTCGTTCCACCGCAACGCCAACCGCGTGCGCGATCGCTTGGTGGCGGGGCTGGCGTGTCGGCTGGACTTTGCTTATATCGCCCCCAACGGCAACATGGAGCACATAGCGCTGGCGGCCCTGCGTACCGGACGCCCGGTGCGCGTGAGCGAAACCGTGCCCCGCTACGAGTGGTTTGCGGGGCAAGGCGCGCGAATCGCGTTGCTGAGTTAGCTGGAGACGCGGCGCATCCAAACGCGCATCGCGCCGGTGCCTCGGTTGCCCCAGGTCCAGTAGGGCACGGCCACCGCGCGGGCGGGGCGGGGCGCTTCTTGCGGGCCGGGGTAGGGCACATAAGCCGCGTCGCGGGTCCAGTGTTCGCTTTCTAGCCGGGCGGCGGCCACCAGGCTCCGGCCGTGGGGTTCGTGGCCGTTGATTTCAGGGTGGCGCGAGGGGTCCAAACGATAGAGATGAAGCGGGGCTTCGGCGTCAGCCTCTTCCCAGGCGTAAATCACCGGGCCTCGGCGCAGGGCCAGCAGGTCGGCGGCGTCGGGGATGCGGCTGTCGGCCACCATCCACTCGGCGGGCATGGCGAGGTCGAGTCGCAGCGTATCACCGGTTTGCCACTCGCGGGTGACGGTGAGGTAGCCGTCCAGAATCTCGTTCACCATCTCGCCGTTGAGCGAGGCGCGGGCGTCGCGGCACCAGTTGGGGATGCGCAGCCGCAAGGTGGCGTGGCCTGGCTGTTCGGTGGCCACGTGGACCTCGCTGGCGTGCGGATACTCGGTTTCCACCCGGAACTGCGGGCCGCCGGCCACGGTGATGGTCATCGCATCGGGGATTTCGATGGTGACGCGGTCGCCTTCCACCCGGGCCAGGTACCGCTCGATGCTGAGGATGAGGCGGGCGATGTTGGGCGGGCAACAGGCGCAATCGAACCACGGCTTGCGCGCCTTTTCGCCTCGGGATTCCAGCGGATTGTCGTAAAAATAGCCGGTCCCTTCGAGGTCCATGCCGCTGAGTACCGCATTGTAAAGCGCGCGTTCCATCACGTCGGCGAACTTGGATTGGCCCGTGGCCCGGCCCATGCGCTGCGCCCAGAAAACGAGGCCGATGGCGGCGCAGGTTTCGGCATAAGCATCGCGGTTGGGGAGGTCGAAATCTTCGGTGAAGCCTTCGTTGTAGCCCGCCGAGCCGATGCCGCCGGTGATATACATGCGGTGCCGGGTGAGGGAATCCCAAAGCCGGTGAAGGGTCGGCATGGTCTCGTCCGGCGCGGCATCCACGGCCCCGCAATAGAGGTAGACCGCGCGCACCGCATGGCCGACCGGGGTTTCGGCATCAATGAGCGGGCGATCATCCTGTGCGTAGTGGCCTTCGTAGGTGCCGCGAGGGGCGAAGAGAGCGTGATAAGCCGGGTGCACGTCGGCCTGGGAGAACTCCGCCTGAAAAGGGCTGGGGCGCTGGCCGCGCCGCAGGACTTGCCACTTGGCCAGCTCGCGGTACTTGGCGTCGCCGGTCCATTGGCTGAGGCGGGATAGGGCCAGCTCGGGCTCGGGGTGGCCAGGGAGCTTGTCCATGCGGCCGGGGCCGAAGGTTTCGGTCAAGTGGTCGGCGGCCTTCTTCGCCACGGCGAATAACGGGCCTTCGCCGAGAGATTCCGCTTCCGCCACGCCCGCTTCGATGAGGTGCCCCAGGCAGTACTGCTCGTGGTAGGCGGCCGTCAGCGAGTACCGAGGCTGGTGCCGCCCAAGTTGGTGGAAAGTGTGCACGTAGCCATCCGACTGCTGCGCCTGGCCGAGGGTGCGGACGAACTCTTCGAAGGGCTTACGAACGGGGTGCGCCGGGTCCAGCGCAAGGGCATAAACCGTGGCTTCGCTGAGCTTATAGAGGTCGCTGTCGTCGTAATTGCGGCCCACGTGGCCGGTGGTTTCGCCCCGGGCGACGCGGCGGAAGTTTTCCAGCCGACCCGTGTCTTCACACTGGTGCCACTGGTGGGCCAGGCCACGATCCAGCAGGGCGCGTTGACGCTCCTTCCAGAATCCCTCTCCCAAAACGACGGGACGCATAGGCTCAGGAGGGTACCGCCGTGGCGCGCAGGTAGTCATGAATTGTTCCTACAAACTCCGCGTGCGACCAGGTGAGGGGCGAGACACTAAGAGGGGCTCCGGTCTCGGGGTGATATTGCTCAGCCAGCAATTCGCTGGTGGTGGCCCGTTGCAGGCACCATTCCAGCCTTTGCTGGGCAAGTTCGAGGAGGCCAAGGCGGATTTCCACCTGCGCGGCCCAGAGCGTGCTGATGACCCACGGGTTGCCCGTAAACCACTCTGAGGCTCGGTGGTAGTAGTCGTTCTCGTATCGCGCCAGGCCGCCAATGGCGGTGGGAATGGTCAGGCGGTCCACCACCATCTGATAGGTGGCGAGAGCATGGGGTTCGCGGAAGTCGTCGTCCAAATGCAGGAGGGCGGCGAGCACGCTGGAATCCACGGTGGTGTCGCCCGGGCGGCGCAGATAGACGCCCCGCTCGGGATCGAGGAAGGTGGTCTTGAACCCGGAGCGCATCGTCTCGGCGGCGGGTCCGAGGCCGGAGGCAAGGTCGTCGCCGAGATGCGCGGCGAGGTAGGCGGCGTCCTCCAGCGCTCGGGTGGTCGCAGCCGTGGTGAAGGCGTGGACGTCGTAGCGCTCCTCCCACAGATCCCAACTGGGCAGGGGCATGCCGTGGTCATCTCGGTGCGCGAGCATGGCCTGGGCAGCCCCGCGCCCAAAGTGCTGCCACACGTCTTCGAGCAAAAGCTGGTCCCGCGTGAGATCGAAGTGTGAGCGCAAAAGGGACAGGGTGAGGGCGGTTTCATCCTCTTGGAAAGGCACCACCGGCTGACCTAGGTGCACCCACGGGTGCCAACTCGCCCCGATGCAGCCATCCGGGCGATATTTTTGCAGGAAGAACGGCCGGTGCGGGCGGACCAGGTGCCGGGCAAAGAGCAGGAATTCCCGGGCCACCGTGGGGCGGCCACTGTGGTCCATCACCTCGGCGATGCGCGCGCCATCGCGGGGCCAGCAGTAGGAATAGTGCGCCCGGTTGCTGCTCATGATGTCGCTGTCGTTGGCGGCCAGGATGGCTCCGCCGTGGTCGCTATGAGCCTTCATCACCATTAGCGAACGGCGGTAAAGCGACCGCCACGAGCTAGGCAGGGTGACGAAGGATTCGGGTTCCGAATGATGTACCCAATCGCGGCCGTGAGTGCGAGCTTGGTCTAGCACGCTGGCCATGGTGCGGATCGAGGGCGTGGGTTGGAGGTCGTCCATTTGGGGAGCGCAGTGCATCCAGGTCCACAAGGTGGCGGGGCCACCCGCAAGGTCCAAATCGAACCGCACTGTGAAGTCCACCGAGCCCTGGGCGATGGGGTTCATACCCAGTTCGCCGTCGTCGGCGTCACGCCAGGTGCCCTCCATGCCCTGGAAGTTGGCGATGCCGGTGGAGTACTGATTGATGCCGCCGGTATCCGTTCGGCCCCCGAACAAAAAGGCGTGCTCGCCCCGGTAGGTGACCATCGCATCCTGGGCCGCCCAGTAGAAGGCGGTGTTGCCCACGTCGCTCTGGCCGATCTCCAGGCAATACCGCCAAAAGAGGCGCAACGATCGCCCGGCGCCGGAGAGGTCTTCGGCCACCACCTGCCGGACGTGCGCGGGCTGGGCGGGGTCCACGCCCTCGGTGATAACCAGCCGGAATTGCATGGCCGGATGCGTCAGCGTCGTCACCCCCACCAGGCTGTCCTCCTCGTACGCCATGTGTACGGCCCACTCGGGGGCGTCGGTCCAGGCCAGGTGCCCCTCGCACCAGACCCCCAATCGGGCGCGCTCGCCGTTGATGTGGTTGGGGTAGCCCACGTGCGGCCAGGTGAGGTCCCGTAGCTGATAGTGCGCGTCGTAGGCCAAATACAAGCGGCCGTTGCTGAGGATGAGAGGGCGCGGCATGGGGTTACGACGCCGGGGTGTTGTCCAGGCTCTTCCAGATGTACCGGGCGGCCAGCGAGCGGTACGGTTGCCAGCGTTCGCCCAGCTCCGCCATATCGGCGGGTTTAAGATCCGGGCGCACCAGCCGTTTCAGGCCGTTTTGGATGCCGAGATCGCCCAGCGGCCACACATCCGGGTGGTGCAGGC
>CALRVA020000066.1:0-14247 GCA_943371495.1 Archangium gephyra
CATCAGTTCACGCAGGAGTCGGTCGTACTCCGTGTCACTGATTTCCGGCGCGTTGTCGACGTAATAGAGGCGGTTGTGCCGGTGCAGTTCCGCGCGCAACCAGGCGGCCCGCTCGGCGGCGCTCACGCCCCCGGACCCACTCGCTGCCACAATTCGAGGGCCCACCGGAAGGTGCGCTGCCAGGCTTCCTGCGCGTTCATGGCCAGGTTCGGCTTGATCTTTTCCCACCACACGCTCGCCAGGGCCGGCGCGGTCGCGGCACTCGAACGCACGCGATCCCAAATCGAAACCTCGCGCACCTTGGCCTGGATGACTCCCGCTTCCGGCAACTTAGCGCCCTTGCGGTCCACTACAAAGGTCGTCTTGAGCTTGCGCTCAAGGGTTTCACCGGTCTTGATATTCGTGACTTGGCTCACCGAGTCGTTGGTCATCACCACCCGGGCCACGGCCCCGGCTTCGCGCTCGAAAATCACCTGCCCCGAGCCCGTGAGCTTGGCCTTCACGCGGCTGTAGGCATCCTTTTCTTCCTTCACCACTTCCAAGGCTTCGTTTTCGAGGTAGCTGAGCTCCTGGGCGATGTTCACCGAGACTACGGCGTGGGTAGCCGTCAGGCTCTCCAGTCGGCAACGGTAGACCATGGGCGCGCCATCGAAAATGCGCTCAAAGGTCCACTCCTGGGTGGCTTCCAGCGGCTTGGCGTCGAACTCAATCGGCACGTAGGTGATGTCCGGGAACCGCTTGGCATCCAGGCCCGGCAGGCGCACGGGCAAAGTCAAATCCGGGGCGTTCGTCTTGCTGATGCGACCCGCAGGAGAGAACTCAATCGTCGTGCGGGGGAAGAACTCCTGCACGCTTTCCAGGCCGAGCGGAAGCTTGGCGCCATTGAAGGCGATATCAAAGGCCGTGATCTCGCTGGCGGCCTTCAGGGTCTCGCTCCCCGTGGTCAGGCCGTCCACTTTCACCACCATGTTCGTCTCCACCACGCCGGTGTTGCCGCCCAGGATGGGAAGGAAGCCATCGAAGGTCGCCTTGAGCGTGTAGTCGTGCGTGGTGCCCTGCGGGGCCATGTACAGGAGCGTGGCGGACAAAACCCAGGAGGTGATCATAGAGAAAAGTGTATCTTGTCGGCAAGAATTCACGTGAGTCAGCTGCCTCCTCTTCCGGACCCGATGACCCCGAAGAACCCGATGACGACCATGGCCGATGGCCGGTATCGCCGGGGGGAGCTCAAATGGGCGGACCCGGTGCACCCGATCTACGCGGCCGTGGAGTCTGCCACCGGGGCCGAAAAGTGGGCGTGGTGCCTCTCGGAGGCCGCAACCCAGGGCCTGGGCGCCGAAGAGCGACGGATGCTGGCCCACATGGTGCGGCGCGCCCTGCTGGCCGTGCCCCCTCGCCTGGGCATTCCCTGGCTGGGGGCCGAGTGGGTTGGGTTCGAAGGGGGCACCCTGTGGTGGGTGACCGACGCCATCCCCGGGGCCGTGCGCCTCGACGAAATCTCAGTTTCGCTGGACCATCTGGACCGTGACCGGTGGGCGCAACGCCTGCTCTTGATTCTGGAGCAGTGGCACGCCCACGGCTGGATCCACGGCGATGTAACTCCCCGCGCGGTGTTCTTGGATGAGGATCAGCGGCCGTGGCTAGGCGGGATCGGGGTCGCCCGTACGTGGTTGGCCGATCGTTTTGACCAAGACGACCCGATGGACCCTACCCCCGAAGGCCGTGACCGCCGGCGAATGCACTTGCCCGCCCGCGACCTCTTCGCCCTGGCTGCCCTGCTCGACCAACTCCATCCACCCGCCGGGCCGGATGAGCTTTCCTCCTGGCGCAGCCTCGATCCGGCGGTGCGCCCTGCGACCGCGATGCAAGCCCGTTCCGCATGGGCGTTGCAGTCGGTGCCGGCTTCTCTGCCCACTTGGCGGCACCTAGATGCGATTCGGGTCGCCCTGCAGGACCTCAAATTTGCCCGCCGCGAGTGCCCAGCCTGCGGTGATGTTCTGGAAGACCCCAAGCCCGCGAAAGCCCGCACTTGCCCGGTGTGCCTGGCGGGACGATGGACGCCCTATCAAGCCCAGGAAGGCATGTGTCCGCAATGCCAGACGGGGGTGCTCCGGCATCGCACGACGAGCAAGCGGCGCCCGGCCTGCCCGCATTGCGAGAAGGGTCTGCTGACCAAAACGAAAACCGGATGGCTATGCGCCTGGTGCGGAGAACAACCCGAGGCCGGCACGCTGGAGGTACGCGCCCTCATGATCTGCGAGGATTGCGACCAAGCGCTGGCCCCCTACGTGGACAACACGTGGCAACTCGGCCCGGACGGACCGGCCTGGACCATGCGCGAGTGGGCCGAGCTGGCCGCCACCGGCGAGATGGGGCTGGGCAATGGCATGTGCCCCAAGTGCGATGCGCGCGGTCACACGGAGAACGGGTTCTTCACTTTGCTTTCACCGCAGACCGGCTCAGGGTACGAGCGGGGCTACGCGTTGCGGGCGATGAGGAAAGACATCTTGCCATTGGTCGCCGTGGGGCAAACCACCGCCAACCCTGGACTGGTGTGCCGCAGCGGAGATGTCGAGTTCGACACCACGCCGCAAGGGCTGAAGCTGGTGCGCGCCGAGACCAACCCCATCGCGCAACATCTGGGCGAAGTGCACGACCTGGGTTCGTGGCACCGCATTGCCCGCGACCTGCCCACTGCCGACGAAGAAGACGACCTCGAAGAGCTGTTTGATGATGCCCTGCGGCTGGCCTATGCGCAGGGCGAATTGGGGCTGGATGGCGAGGCGAATGCCCTGTGCTGGAGCGGGCGCGCGGTGTGGGTGAAGGACGGCCAACGCCGGAGCGGCACCCTGCGCATCACGCCGGACCGCATCCAGTTCCGAGGCTGGCTCCGCCGCCACATGGGGCTGGTCGGCCAGCTCAAGGGCATGGACTTCGATGGCGAGCGCTTGTTCATGCTGTGGCGAGAAAGTGAAGTGGACTGGGAGTTCGAGATCACGCCCATCCGGTGGAACTTGGTGCTCCCCTCGGGTCGCCGAAAGCTGATGCTGACGGCCAGCGATTTGGCGCGGCGATTTGCCGTGCACCAGCGCAGCCGCCCGGGTTAGTCTTCGGAGAGTCGGTGCCGCATGGGCACGCTGGGGAGGCCCGCCAGGGCCGGTGGGGGCTGACTGACCACTCGGAGCAACCGATCCAAGATCACCTTGGCCGAACCGGCCACGGGGAACGCCAAAAGCATCCCCGGCACGCCGAACAGGGCGCCCGCCGCCGTAATGACAAAGATGCTGAAGAGCGGGTGAAGCTCCACCGCCCCGCCGATCACTTGCGGCACGATGATCTGGTCGAACACGAAGCTCGAGAGCAGTGAGAACGCCACCGTGCAGATGATGGCGTACATGATCGGCGAGCCGAACGAGGTCCAGGCCGGACCGCTTTGGCCGCTCACCAGGCACACCACAAAGATCAGCACCGTGCTGATGAGGCTGCCGAACATGGGGATGAGATACAGCAGGCCCGCCAGCGCCGCGAGGATGATGAAGAACGGCACGCCCAGGATGCCGAGGAGCAACGCCGCCGCCGCCGAATACATGAGCACCAAAAGCGAGATGCCGCGCAGATACGACCGGAATACGCCGCTTACCTCACCGATGAGGCTCAGCGTTTCTTTACGTATGCTGACCGGTATCCACGTGGCCGCCCGTTTGCCCATCCGATCCATGTCGTTGAGCAGATAAAAAACGATGAGAGGTGTGATGGCGAGCAGCAAGACGCTCTGCGCCGCCCCCGCCACGATGCCAAAGAAGCCATTGACGAAGCCTTGCAACGCCTTGACAAGATTTTCCCGCTGGGGCTCAACGTACTGCTCAACGATGGCCTGCCGGTTCGAGGGCAACCCCGCCCGCGTCAGTTGGTCGCCGTAGCGGCTCAGCAGATCGTCCACCATGGCGCTGGCGCCATCGGGCGCCGCCCGCACCGCGGGGCTCCAATTGGTGTAGATGTTGGCTTTCTGGTCGCCTTCGGCGAGGCCCTGAGTCACGCGCACAAGCTGGTCGCGAACGGACGAAATCTGCCCGGCCACAATGGGGCTGACTTTGACGACCACTAGCGTCGCGAGGCCGAAAAACACCACCGTGAGCAGCAGGACGGCGGCCATGCGCGGCATCCCGCGCAAGCGAAGCCAACGCACAGCGGGCTCGAGGACAATGGCGATGACCCAACCCAAAAGGAAGGGCGGCAAAATCGCGCGGACGGAATAAAGAAACCAGGCCGCGGCAAGCACGATCACGCCCCATAGGGCGAGTCGCCATCCTCCCACGGCCGGCTTGTTCACAAACGAACGGAGTCCTTAGGCTCCGGCTTCGTCCGGTTCGTTGGTCAGCGAACGTCGCTTGGCGCGCTGTTCGGACACATAATCTTCCGTCTTGCTCTTCAGTTCCTTCATGCGGTCGGCCAGTTCGTGGCGCGTTTCTTCGCCCGCCTTGGGCGCAAAGAGCAAGCCCGCCACGGCACCGATGAGAGCGCCGAGGCCAAAGCCGGCCAGCAGGTAAACGAGTGCGTTCTTATCGTCTTGATGATTCATCTTTTTCTCCGAGTGCCTTCACCCCCGATTTCGCGGGTAGTGCGCGGCGCTTTGGTTTCCAGTATGCCCGAATCAGGCCCATACCGACATGAATAGCGGTGCCGACGGCCCCTCTCTTCTGAAACTCTGCCAAACCTTCCAGGGCTGCGATGATCGGATCGCTGACTCCCACGGACTGCCGAGATTGCTTAAACTCGGCGAGTTGGGCTTGGAGCGCGGTGAGATCAGCATCCTGCCGCGCAATGCGATTTTGAAGCTGGTTCACCTCTTTGCGAAGCAAACCAATGGTGCGGGTGAGCATCACCACCCCGATCACCATCCCGGCTCCCAAGATCACGATCGTGATGAGAAGTCCGGTTTCTACTGTCATTCGATATTCCCTCCCCCAATCACCGTCTCTCCCCGGTAAGCCACGGCAATCTGGCCCGGAGTTACAGCACGCACGGGTTGGTCGAAGGTGAGGATTGCCGTACCACCTTCTACCCGCAAGGTCGCCGGCTGAGGAACCATGTTGTACCGGATTTTAGCCTGGACGCGCAGGGGGACATCCGTGGGGGCGATGCTTGTCCAGTGCCAAGCGGGCACGCGGACGAGGCTCAATTTGAGGTCGTCATCCGTGCCTACCACCACGCGGTTTTGGTCCGGCTGAATCTCGATGACATAAAGCGGCTTGCCTTTGGCTACGCCGAGCCCCCGGCGCTGGCCCACGGTGAAATCCGCCACCCCTTGGTGGGTGCCGAGGAGCTCGCCGCCGACGGTCACTAGTTCGCCCTCTTCAAACATATCCGGCCGCGACTTGCGCAGGAACTCGCGGTAACCGCCCGCTTCGCTCACAAAGCAGATCTCTTGGCTATCGGGCTTATCGGCCACCGGCAATCCAGCCTCGCGGGCCAGGCGCCGGGTTTCGGCCTTGTCCGGCATCTCGCCCAGCGGGAAGTAACAACCTTCCATCTGGGCCTGGGTGAACCCGTAGAGCACGTAGCTCTGGTCCTTGGCAATGCCCCGGGCGCGCATCAGGCGCATCAGGCCCGACTTGGGGTCGCGGCGAAGCCGCGCATAGTGGCCAGTGGCCAAGGCCTCGCAACCGAGCTCCTGACTCTTCTGGAGCATCGCCTCGAACTTCACCTTCTTGTTGCAGGTCACGCACGGGTTGGGCGTGCGCCCGGCCGCGTATTCCCGCACGAACTCGTCGATGACGGTCTGCTTGAACTGGTCTTTGAAGTTGATGACGTAGTGGGGGATATCCAGCATCCGGGCGGAGCGCCGGGCGTCCTCGACCGCGCCGAGGCTACAACACCCGGCGTGCCGAGGATCCCTCTGGCTCTCTTGCCAGATTTGCATGGTGATGCCCACCACGTCGTACCCGCGCTTCTTGAGCAGGTACGCGACGACGGCGCTATCCACGCCGCCGGACATGGCCACACAAACGGGAGCCCCGCGCTTCGGTGTCATCGCTTGGACTTACTTGAGGAGGTCGGCATACTCCGCCGACTCCAGCACCTTGGTCAGTTGGCCCGGACCCACGTGGCGCAGGTCCTTGCCGTCGGCCACGATCAGGAAGAGCGGCGTCCCGGGCGGGTTCAGGCTCATGAACTGGTCGAGGTCCTTGCTTAAGGTGTCCAGGATGAGGTTGTCCGGCGTATCGACGCCCTTGTTCACCTCCGCTTCGGTCAGCCCAACTTCTTTGCCCAGCGCCTTCAGGCCCTCCTTGCTCTTGACCGTGACCTCATTCTTGGGGTCCATCATCAAGTTGTAGAGTTCCCAGAACTTGCCCTTCGATTCGGCCACCGTCAGCAACGAGGCGGCATTCGGGCTCGATTCGTGGCCCGGGATCGGCTGCGGGGCGTGCTTGATGCCCAATCGCACCTTGCCGCCGTAGCTGGCGATCAGTTCTTCGACCATGGGGGCCGCCAGCCGGCAGGGCGGGCAGTTCACGTCCATGTACTCCACCACGGTGACCTTGGCGTTTTCGTCCCCCTTCATGCGGGATGCCGCAGGCAGATAAAGTCGCTTTTGGGCATCGGTCACGCCGGTGATGCGGGTGCCGCCCGCCGGGGCTTTGCCCGCTTCGACATTGAGCATGATGAACGCCGCGGCGATGGCCAGCATCGCGCCACCCACGGCCAGGGGCATCCCGGCCTTGTCCGGCTCTTCGGGCGCAACGGCCTTCATGAGGGCACCATGCAGGGCAAACAGAACCGTCATGATGGCGGCCGAAGCCATGCACCAATAACACTGGGCGCCGATGGCCGCCAGAGCGTAATAAATCAAGAATACGCTGGTGAGGAAGCCGACGCCCGTGATGGCAAATCCAACTTTCACGCGCTTAGTGAACTCGGCGCCTACGGACGACGTTCGCATGAAGCCGAACAGCAAAAGAATGAGGTACGCGCCGAGGCCAAAAGCGGCCGTCGGAACACCACCCACGTTAGCGAGCGGGCTCTTGAGAACGTCCTCGCAACTGGACGACGTACCGCAAAAGACATCCTTCGCCTGGTAGTGACTCAAGGTTAAGTATCCGGCCACAAACGTGCCCAGAGATGCAAAGATAATGGAAAGGCGGTTCAGGGTCGAGACCGTCACAACAGTTGAGTATACGTTCTGGACCCTGATCGTCCTCTCATTGAACCTAAGAAACGGGTATCTTGACGGCCCGCCACACCCCTTGCCATGAGCTTGATTTCGCTATCTCCCACTTCGTTGCCCGCCCGCACCGGGGGGCCGCTCCAACGCGGCACCTACTACGTGCAGACCTGGGGCTGCCAGATGAATGAAGAGGACAGCGAGCAGATTGCTTTGGGCTTGGAGTCAATTGGATTCACGCCGGCCGCGTCGCCCCGCGAGGCCCACCTCGTCATCCTCAACACTTGCAGCGTGCGCAAGAAGCCCGAGGACAAGGCTTTCTCTTTCCTTGGCGAACTAAAATTGCTTAAGGACGCCCGCCCGGATCTCGTCATCGGGGTGGCCGGGTGCATGGCGCAGGTACGCGCCGACGAGATCCGCCGCCGGGCGCCCCACGTGGACTTTGTGGTCGGTACGGCGCAGGTCATCCGCATACCGGGCCTGGTCGAAGAAGCCTTGCAGACGCGGCGATTCCAAAAGCGGCTGGACCTCCCCGAACGCAAAGGCGCCATCGTCACCGACATCCCCCAACGCGCAGTGGGGCGGCAAGCGAAGCTCAAGTCGTTTGTGCCGATCCAGTACGGGTGCGACAAGTTCTGCACCTACTGCATCGTGCCCGCTACGCGCGGCCGCGAGCGCAGCCGACCGACCGAAGATATCGTCCGCGAAGTGCGCGGGCTGGTCGCGCAGGGCACCCGGGAGATCACGCTCCTCGGCCAGACCGTGAACAGCTACGGCAAGGGGCTAGAAGAGGGCCGCGTCACATTTGCGCAGCTCTTGCGCATCTTGAGCGGGATTCCCGGGTTGCAGCGCATTCGCTACACCTCGCCGTATCCGCGCGACTTCAAGTCCGACCTCATCGAGGCGATTCGCGACGTCGAGCCCGTGATGGAGCACTGCCACATGCCGCTCCAGGCCGGGCACGATGACTTGCTCCGCCGGATGCGCCGGGTCTACACCGTCGAAAGCTACGCCACCATCCTGGATAACCTGCGGGCGGCGGTGCCGGAGATTGGCCTGACCACGGACATCATCGTGGGCTTCCCCGGCGAGACCGACGAGGAATTTGAAGGCACGCTGGCGGCCGTGCGCCGGTTCCAGTTCGACGGGGCTTTCATGTTCAAGTATTCGCCCCGCCCCAACACCCCGGGGGCGACGATGGTGCAGGTGGACGACAAGGTGGCCAGCGCCCGGCTGGAGGAGCTGATCCGCGTGCAAACCGACATCCAGATCGCCCGGAACGAAGCCCAAGTGGGGCGCACCATGGAAGTCATGGTGGAAGGCCCCTCGCCCAAGAACAAGGCCCTTCTGCAGGGCTACAGCCGCGATTTCCGCATGGTCCACTTCCCGGCTCGTGAGGTCGAGCCCGGCACTCTGGTCGCCATTCGCGCCATCGCCGCCCATAAGTGGGGGCTGATGGGTGAGTGGGAATAGTACGAGTTTTCCCTAGGAATTTCGGCGAACACCGTATTAATAGGGGGTTAACCACCACTCCCCTTGCTGTATTCTTTCGCGTATTCGTGCGACCTTGGTCGCTTGAGGACGAATCACAATGCGTTTCACTTTGTTTGCCTTGGCCTGTGTTGCCACCGCCGTCTCGTTTGGCTCGACCATCCGTCACGACCGGGCGGATTCGCTCTACACCACGCTTGACAACAACGCGCCGTTTTCTTCGGTCGGCCGCGTTGACGTAACCGGCGGCCTGGGCTCCGGTACGTACATCGGCTTCGGCGGCGGTTCGCACTGGGTGCTGACGGCGGCGCACGTGGCCAGCAACATTTCGCAGAACCCGACCTTCAACGTCACCGGCACGAACATCGGCGTGACGCAGGTGATCGCCTTCTCCGGTTGGGGCCTCAATAACAACGACTTCAGCCTGCTTCGCTTGGCTTCCAATCCGGGCGTTGCCGCCGTGCCGTTCTACAACGGCGCGCTGGAACTGGGCCGCGACACGGTGAGCGTGGGCTATGGTGCCACGGGCACGGGCCTCACGGGCATCAACGCCGGGGCGGGCACGCGCCGCGCTTTCGAAAACGTGGCGGACTTCGTGAACACCACGGCCACCCAAAACGTGATCTACACCGACTTCGACAACCCGATCAACGCCGCCGATAACGTGATCGGTTCCGCCATCCCGCGCAACCTAGAAGGCAACGTGGCCGGTGGTGACTCCGGCGGTGGCCTGTTCGGCAACTTCGGCACAACGGCCTCGCCCGTGTGGCGCCTCATCGGCGTCACGAGTACGCTCGCCGGGGTCGATGGAAACCTGAATGCCGACTACGGCGACCTGAGCGGCTACGCGCGCATTGGCGGCACAGTGCCGACCGGTGCCAACTGGATTCAAAGCAATACCGGCATTGCCGGGGTGCCGGAACCGGGCACGATGCTCGTCCTCGGGGCTGGCTTGGCCGCTTTGGCCCGTCGCCGACGTCGCCAAGCCTAAACCTGGCAAGAAAGTCCAAGTCAAATGCCCCTCGGTTCACTTAGGACCGAGGGGCTTTTCGCATTCGGAGCGGTAGCATTTCGGCATGTCGTTGCTTGACGTCACCATCGGCCCCAACGCCCCCCACGAAGTGAACGTCATCGTGGAGATCCCCCGGTTCAGCACCAACAAGTACGAACTGGACAAGGACTTCGGGGTGATGCGCCTCAACCGCGTCCTCCACTCCCCGCTTTTCTATCCCTGGGATTACGGCTACATCCCGCAGACGCATTACCTAGATGGCGACCCGGTGGACGCCCTGCTGCTGGTTTCGCACCCCTGCCCTCCCGGCACGATTGTGGATGCCAAGCCGATCGGCGTGCTGGAAATGCGCGACGAAGGGGACCCGGACGAGAAGATCCTGTGCGTGGCCAGCAACGACCCGCGCTTTGGCGACCGGGAAGATATGTCCAAGGTCCACCAGCACACGTTGGATGAAATCCACCACTTCTTCGAGGTCTACAAGACGCTCGAAAACAAGAACGTGGACGTATTGGGCTGGAAGGGCAAGGACGAAGCGCTCGCGATTATCGAGCGCTTCCGTACTGACCGTCGCTAACGGCTATGCCTTCTGAGCGGCTTCGATCAAGTTGAACAGAAGCCGCACGTAAATGCGGGCCGTCCGCATGAGCGATGACTGGTGGATGCGTTCGTCCGTTTCGTGCGCATCCCCATCCCCGCGCCAGGCCGTGCCAATGGCCACACAGTTCGGGACGGCCCGGGCATAGGTGCCCCCGCCCATGCTGCGCGGCGTGAGCCGCTCCCCTTCCTCCGCCTCGTAGGCACTGATGATCGCCTCCACGATCGGGTGGTCAATCGGGAAGTAGAGCGGCTTACTGTTGCTCATGGATTCCACGGTGGCCGGGATTTTGCCGGCAGCGAGAGTTGCTTCCACCCGTGCGCGCAGATCATCAAAGTCGCAGGTCACCGGGTAGCGGATGTTGAGCGTGCAGCGCAGCCCCGCCTCGGTCAGGTCCACGATGCCGGGGTTCAGGGTCAGCGGCCCGCTGGGCGCATCGCTCAGTTGCAAGCCCACGCCCGCCCCACTAATCTGGAACAGGTCCAGCACGCTTTGCCAGCGGCTCGCCTCGATCCGCGGGCTGATGTCCTTGATGAACCGCAGGACGCGGGCGGCGGCGTTGTCACCTACCCACGGGGTGCTTCCGTGGGCGGCTTTGCCCACGGCTTCGATGTGAAGCAGGTCACCGTCCCAAGTCGCGGTCACATTGCGGTCCCATCCGTCACGCAGGTTGGTCTCCACCTCGGCGCGGGCTTCGGGCGATACGCGCACCGTGGCGATGGCGTGGTCAATCACGATGTTCGGACGTTGCCCACCCCGGAAGGCCAGCAATTGCACGCCGAGACCGGCCCAGGCTTCCGGACTGACCACGACGATGAGGTCTGAGATGCCTTTCTCGGCATTGATGAGCGGCCACCCGGCATCCGGGGCCACCCCCAGGGTGGGCGGAGCTTCGTGCTGGGTGTAGTGATGGACGCAGAGGAAACCGCTCTCCTCGTTGCAGCCAAAGAACGAACGCAATCGAACCGGGAGGTCCGGCCAGGCGTGCTGCACGGCACGGGCGGCGTACCACATCATCATGGTCGGGCCCTTGTCGTCGGTGGCCCCGCGCGCATAGATGTATCCATCATCGGCAAGGGTCGCGGCAAAGGGATCGTACGTCCAGCCCGGACCGACCGGCACCACGTCCAGGTGACCGAGGGTGAGAACTTCCTTATCGCCGGTGCCGATTTCGGCGTACCCGCAGTAGCCATCCAGGTCTTTGGTGGTGTGCCCGGCCTGCTGCGCGAGGTCGAGCATGAAATCAAGCGCGCGGCGATTCTCGGCCCCGAACGGCGCGTTCGGTTCGGCGTCAGATTCCAGACTCGGAATGCGGAGGAGTGCCTGGAGATCCGCGAGCATGTCGGATTCGTGTTCGGCAAGCCATTGCTGCGCCGTTTCCAGGCGACTTTGGTGACCCATGCCCTGAGGTTACCAAGTGTAACAAAGATGTGTGCGGAACCAGCCACGAATAGGGCAACAAACAGTGGCCGGCCCGCTACATTCAAGGGGTTCCATACCGGCTAGCAATGCTCCCATGGAAGAATTACCAGGTTCCAGGCGCGCGAACCGTGATAAGGTGAAAGATATGCAATCGGAATGGGCGTGCGCCGTCTTCGAGGACACCTTTGGCGGCCCGGCTGAATTGGTGGTCGAAGCCCCCGGCCGGGTGAACCTCATTGGAGAACATACGGACTACTCCGATGGGTTTGTGATGCCGGCCGCCCTGCCCTACGGGGTGAGCCTGGCGGCGCGCGTGACGACGGGGCCGAGTCGCCTCTATAGCGTGGCCCGGGGCTGGGCCAAGCCTTTTCAGGTGGCAGAAGTGCAACCCGGCAGCACTCGCGGGTGGGCCAACTACGCCGCCGGGATGGCCTGGGCACTGCGAGAAGCGGGCCTGCCCGTGGGCACCAATGCCGAAGTGGTGGTGGCCAATGATTTGCCCATCGGCGCGGGCGTGAGCAGCAGCGCAGCGATGGAGGTCGCCTTCGGATGGCTCTGGCTGACCCTGGCGGGGCTCCCCGTTGATCCCTTGCAAGTGGCCCGCATTGCGCAAGTGTGCGAAAACCAATATGTCGGCGTGAACTGCGGGCTCATGGATATGGCGGCCAGCGCTTTGGGCATTGATGGGCATGCCCTGCTCATGGATATCCGGACGATGGAGGTCCAGCCGGTGCCGATCCCGAATGATTTGGTCTTGATGCTTTGCGACACCGGGCGACGCCGGGGTCTCGTCGGGAGTGCCTATAACGACCGCCGGGCCTCGGTGGAGCGAGCCGCTGCCACCCTGGGGGTTTCGCACTTGCGCGATGTGACGGCGGAGCAACTCGAAGCCCAGGCCTCCTCGATGAACGAAGAAGATCTGCACCGCGCCCAGCACGTGGTGGCCGAGAATGCCCGCGTCCACCAGATGGCCGCCGCGCTGAGAGCGGACGACCGGGACCAAATGGGGGTCCTGATGCAGGCGAGCCACGAAAGTCTCCGGGACCTCTTTGAAGTGAGCTGCGAAGAGCTGGATGCGATGGCCGAAATTGCCCGCGCCGCCCCGGGCTGTGTAGGGGCTCGTATGACGGGTGCTGGGTTCGGTGGAGCCTGTGTTGCCCTCGTGACGGAACAAGAACTGCCCGATTACGTCCAATCTGTTGACGAGGCATATGGGCAACGATTTCCTGATCGACAGAGCGTATTCCTCGCGGCCCGCGCATCCCGTGGTGCATGCATTGGACACGATTTTCGATAATTTTCGCCGGACCATTGTAAAACGGCGTATGGATATGGAAGGAGGTCTGTGGGCGGCAAACGAATTGCAACGAGGGAAGGGTCATGGCATTGCCTAACACAAATCGAACAAGTGAATCGCCGCGAGGCATCCGGCTGACGCCGACAGAAGTGAAAGTACTGAGTCTCATCGCTCAGGGTCACACGAGTCAGGAAGCAGCCGACAAAATGGTAGTCAGTAAGCGAACGGTGGATTTCCACCTCGCCAACATCTACCAGAAGCTTCAGGTGAACAATCGCGTCCAAGCGCTCCGCGCTGCGACGCGCCTGGGTCTCATCCCGTTTGAGCCGTTCTTCGGCCATACGCACGGCGAGGCCTAAGCACAGCCACATCGTAGGAAGGGGAGTAGCGCCCGCTGAGTCTTTGACTCGGCGGGCGTTCTGACTTTTGCCCCCCGGGTGGGCCGCTTGATATACTGAACCCGTGGCGGCGGTGTGGAAGTGGCTATATCCCGAAGCCTGCGCCCTTTGCGGCCGGCTCGGTGAACCCGCCCTGTGCCCCACCTGCGCCCAGTCGTTCCGCTCCGCCGGAGCGTGGGTCATTGATTCCGCCGACCCCATGGCCGTGGATGCGTGCTATCTCTACGAAGGCCGGGCCGCTCAGGCGGTGAAGCGGCTCAAGTACGAGCGCGCCTCACCTCTGCGCGACTCGATGGCCCGACTGATGGCCGCCCGCCACGCCATTGCCGACGACGAGATGGTGGTGCCCGTGCCGATCCACTGGACAAGAAGGTTTGAGCGGGGATTCAACCAAAGCGAGTGGCTGGCTTCGCAGCTGCCCCATGTCAGCGGGGCCCTGCGTCGCATCCGCGCCACTCGGCCGCAAGTGGGCCTCAATCGCGCCGCCCGCCAGCGCAATATCGTGGGCGCCTTTGCCGCTTCGCCACTCGTACATGGGCGCCGGGTAGTGCTGGTGGACGATGTGATCACCAGTGGCAGTACGGTGCTGGCCTGCCGTGAGGCCCTGCGCCAAGCGGGCGCGGCGGAAGTGCGGGCCATCGCCTTTTGCTCGGATCAGATCAGCCAGAACCCGCCCGTCTAAAGCGAGCATGCCCGGGGCCCCAAGGGCGCCCAGGCATGCAAAAGGTTGAGATCCGGCGAACCGGATGAGGCAGGTCTAGGAAGCCTGCTTTTCCTTGCGACGTTTGAGCCGGTTCTCCAAGAGATCCGCCAAGTGATCGACGGCCTCGCGGAAGTTTCGACTCTGCGCCTTACCGCGAATCCACT
>CALRVA020000067.1:0-14006 GCA_943371495.1 Archangium gephyra
ACCAGGGCCTGCTGACGGCGCGAGTGCGCGTGTCCGCCGGGGGCGATGGCTGGACGGGGCGGATGATGTTCCCGTGGCTGTGCCTGGCGGTGGCGCTGGCGGTGATGGTCGCGAATGTGGTGGCGCGGAGCACCAAAGACGACGCGGACGAAGGATCGCATTAGCAAGAACACCCCTGATTTGACAATCAGAGGTGCTTGTGGTCACTTGCTAAGTTCTAGGGAACGGCTGGGATGTGTTCTGGAGTCCATCCCCAGCCTCCCGTATATCCAGGGCCTCGTAGGACAGGTTCTGTCGAAGGAACAGGAGTTGGGAATGGTCCTGTGCAAGGGTCTCCGTTGCATTTTCGATTCAACGCTTGCTTAGCACCGGTAACGCCGTCAACACACCAGCCTAAGAAGTTACAATCCTCGTTCTCCCTGCTCGCAGTGCCTGCGAGGCACTCATCGGCTTCACAGCACAAGACCTCACTGGCAAAGACTTCGTACTTCACCATGATATTGCAGAGTCCAGATTGTGATCCGCAGTTGTCGTTCTTGCCGTTGCAAACGTATAAGTCAGCTGGCACCCATTCCTCACCACGACACAAGCCCCACACTTCATCTTCATCACTCCCGCAAACGTCACCTTCAAAGGAGCCGTTATCGCAGTCCATGATGTTTGTACCGTCGCAGGGCCAGTTCGAAGCATAGGTGACTTGAAAGGCCAAGACTCCGAGCAATGTGACAATGGGCAGGAGCTTAGCAGCTTGTTTCATGGCTGTTCCTTCCTCGCTCCGCTGTTGTAGGCAGAGCATTGAGAAATGAAGTTGTTGTGGAATGGCGTGTGCTCGACTCTACCGTCCATGAAAGCTGACAAGAACTTCCGCCCGGGTACTTCCCGCTGTTCATAGCGGAAAATCGCGTCTGGAGCCTCGATCTTGAACGCAGGGCCCTCTTGGTATAGATCTCGGCCGGCTGTGGAAATGACCCAGTACTTCGCAGGATCCCACTCGTATTTGAAGGTTCCCGATCGAGCGCCTTCAAGGCACGAACCGGAAAAAGCGTAAACGTAACTCCCTCTGGCCGTTGGGTTCTTGAGGACAAAACCGGCAGGTACGCGAGTGTCCACATCCTTGAGTTTCTTGAGCGACTTCGGGTATTCGCCGTAGTTCTCCACGTATACATTGAGGGCATTGACCACGGCGCGCATTCCGTTGCGGGCAGCAGCTTCCGCTTGCACTTCATTGCGGCGCGGCATAACGAAAGCGAGAGCAGCCGCGATCAACCCCATACCCAGGAGAGCACCCAAAATCGTGGGGCCGGGCTTCCAGGACTTACTCATGACTTCAGGGCCTCCAATGAAGATTTAGCATTCTTCGCCGCCGGACACATGGAAGCTTTCTCCGGAGCTGGAGCGGCCCGGTGCAAAGCTGATTCAAGTTTCGATTCGATGGGCGTATGGCGAGCATAAGCCATGCCTCCTCCCACAAAGCTCAGGACGGCTGCCGAGACGAATCCAATTGCCGACAGGGAGCGAAGCGGCTTGACCGCCAAGCAAAGGGTCACGAGGCTAAGCCCCACAAGAGCGAGGCCCACGGCACGGGGTTCTTGCGAGGCTAATATGCCCCCCCCCTATTGCGAGCACTCCGGATGCGGAACACCAGAGAGCGGAACGAGTTGAAATTTGTTCCATCTCTCTACTATAAAGGTGACTAAAGCCAAACCCCAAACGCAACTAGGTATTTATACCTAAATCGAACCCATTGCTCTTGACTGGCAACTGTCCCCCTAATTCCAAAGACTTACACTTCGTAATGAATAAATCATTGCGACTGCAATGAATGGCGGAGGAGGTGGGATTCGAACCCACGGTCCCTTGCGAGACGACGGTTTTCAAGACCGTTGCAATCGACCACTCTGCCACCCCTCCGCAGGGTGCCCGGCGTGCGGGGCGACCCGCATTCTACCGACCCGGTAGCATGAACCCATGGACTTGGGAATTGCGGGCCGCGTGGCCCTAGTCGCCGCCGGCACGAAGGGGATCGGTCGCGCCCTGGCTGAGGGCTTGCAGGCCGAAGGCTGCCGCGTCGCGGTCTGCGCTCGCACGCCCGTGGACCTGCCGGAAGGCATGCGGTTTGACCCCGTGGACGTGAGTCAGCCCGCCGACCTGGAGCGCTGGGTGGCGGACGTGACCGCGCACCTTGGCCCCCCGGACATTCTGATCACCAACACCGGCGGGCCGCCCGCCGGGCCGTGGACGGAGATGACCGACGCGCAGTGGCAAAGCGGGGTGGACAGCACCCTGATGAACGTGGTGCGTCTGGTGCGGTTGGTGGCCCCGGGAATGCAGGAGCGCGGCTGGGGTCGCATTGTCCACGTCACCAGCCTGGTGGCCAAGCAGCCGGAGCCGCTCTTGCCCATTAGCAGCACCCTGCGGGCCGGTTTGCGGACGCTGGTGCGCCTGCAGGCGCGAGAACTGGCCGCCCACGGCGTGACGGTGAATGGCCTGCTGCCCGGGCACACCCTGACCGACCGTCAGCGGCACCTGGCGCAAGTGCGGGCCGAGCGGGCCGGCACAGATGAAGAGCAAGAGCTCGTAAAGGCCGGCCTGAGCATCCCCATTGGCCGCCTGGCCACCCCCGAAGAAGTGGCGGCGGCGGGCCTCTTCTTGTGCAGCCAGCCCGCGTCCTACATCACCGGGATTAACCTGACGGTGGATGGCGGGGCGCTCCTCAGCATCGACTGAGGTCTAGAATTGCCGGGCTTACATCTGGGCGCGGTAGAGATTCATACGCTGTTGAATCTCGTAGGCCGTGTCTTGGTTGCCGTTGGTGAACCCCTGGGCCTGATAGAGCGCCTCAATGGCGCGGTCAAACCGCCCGGCTTGCGCTGCCATTTCGGCCGCACCCATGTAGACACTGGCCGCCTGGGCGAACACGATGTCCATGCCCTCCGGGTTGCTCATCCCGACGGCCACAAAGGCCTGGCTGCTCTGGCTCCAGAGCTGGGCACGCCGGGCGGGGTTCGGTTCCTCCAGCGCCGCCGTTACGAGGCCCAAAGCATCCTGCAGCGTGGGACCGGCTAATTCCTGTTCGCGCCCCGCCGGTGGCGGGGTGATGATCCGCTCGGCGCGCTCGCGGGCGGCATCCAGGCTGGGCTCCAGCCGGGCCTGCGCCTGCTGGGGTGTGGTAGGGATGGATTGAGCGGCGCCCGGGTTGCGGTCCATCGTCTCCGTCAGTGCGCCGATGCCGTAAATGACAATGGCAAAGAGCAGCCCGATGATGGCCACCGCCCACATAAAGCGGCCCATGCAGGACTTGGTTTCCGGCGACAGGCTGATGGGGCGCGGCGGCGGCGGATAGTAGATCGGCACCGGCACGTAGGTGGGGGTCTGGCCGTAGGGTTGGCCGTAGCCCTGCCCGTAAGGCGCGGACTGCGTGGCCGGGCTGGCCGCGGTTTGCCCGTAAGCCTGGCCGTACACCTGGTTCATCAGTTGCGCCTGCGCGGGCGTGAGGCCGGCGGTGGAAATCGGCGGCGGCACCAAGTGCGCGGTGGCGGGGTTTTGGTGTGGTCCGGCCAGAATGTGGCTGGACGCCGACACCGGCGGCGGCACGACGGGCTGGTTCAGCGCGCCCTCGGCGGCCTTCAACTCGCGGAGCATCTCCTCCGCCCCCCGGTAACGCAGGGCGCTGGTCTTTTGCAGGGCTTTCTCAATCACGCGCCACAGCGCAGGCGGGCAATCGGCGGGCATGGGCGGGTTCGCGTTGGCAATCGCATAGGCAATCGCCACCACGTTGTCGCCGGCAAAGGGCTTGCGCCCGCTGACCATCTCGTAGAGGATGATGGCGAGGCTAAAGAGGTCGCTGGAGACGTCCAGATCGCCGCCGTGGATCTGCTCCGGCGACATGTAGCTGGGAGTGCCGAACACCTGCCCATCCATGGTGATGTTGGGCTCGAAGGTCAGCCGTGCAATCCCGAAGTCGGTGATGACCACCCGGTTGCCCGGCAGAATTTGGATGTTGTCCGGCTTGATGTCGCGGTGGATGACCCCGCGCCCGTGAGCAAAGGCCAATCCTTCCAGCACTTGCTCTGCCAGGTGTACGGCGTCCTTCGGCTTCATCGCCCCGCTGGAATCAATGAGGTTGCGGAGGGTTTGCCCCTCCAGGTACTCCATCGCGATGAAGTGGCGGCCGCTGGCATCTTGCCCAACCTCGTACACCGTGACGATGTGGGGGTGCTGCAACGAACCCGCCGCGCGGGCCTCGCGCAAAAACCGTTGGAGTCGCTCTTGCCGCTGGGTGTCGGTGGCGCCGGGCACCATCGCCAGCTCCTTCACGGCCACACGACGATTCATGGCGGGGTCGTACGCTTCGTAAACGATATCGTTCGAGCGCGCGATTTCCCGGATGATTTGGTACTTACCAATCGTCGTCGGCGGGCTTTGGCTCACAAGGGCTTATATTCTCAAACGAATCGTCGGTACGTTTCGTGGCAGGAATTACCATCCGGTGCCGGTTGCGCCTTCAAACATCGGGAAGGGGGCGGGCATGTCGCCGCGTGTGCGCTGGGCTTCTCGGGCTTGGCGCAGCTTGGTCAGCAGGTCGGGCCGGGTGTGGGGCGCGGTGGCCGGGTGCCGGAATCCTTGCTCGAAGTACGGCCAGAACTTGTCAATGTTGTGACTGAGATCGAAGATCATGATCCCCTGCGAGGTGGCGGCGGCGGCTTGCAGCGCGGCGGGGAGATCCTGCGGGCGCGCATCGAAGTTGCTGAGCATGATGCCCGCGTACGTCCAGGTGTCGCCATCGGCCAGGCGGTTGCTCATCAGCGAGGCGGCCTCCACGGTGTGCCCAGTGGGGCGGCCGCGCATCATGGCTTCGTAAATCGTGCCGACGCGGTAGTAGCAGCCCGTAATCAGAAAATCGAGGTGCCGCGCGAAGCCGGTGGCTTGGTAATCGCGGGTGAGGAAAGGGAACCCGGCATGGAGCTTATCGCTGCCGTAATTCACGCCGACCTTCGGGTAATCGCCGTACCAACTGCCGACGTAGGTGGCGAACTGGATGCCACTAGCGGGGGTGGCGATTTCGTTCCGCACCCGCAGCACAAAATTAGTCATCTCCTCGGCGCGCCATGCGAGCCAAGCATCGTAAAAGCGGCCCGGCTGAACTCCGCGCGTGAGATCGGCATTGAAAGTGACGGTGTAGATGTCTTGCGGCCACCGCACGGTTTGCCCGATGCGCGCTTCGAACTGGGCTTTGGCTTCATCGCTGAAGTCGCCCTCAATCCCATTGAACCGCAGGCGATCGTCATAGATCAGGCCGTCAATATCGTACTTATCCGCGAGTTCTTTGAGGAACGAGATGGCGCGATCCTGGTTGGCTTTGAGATGCGGGTTCATCATCAGTGGCACCTGGTTATCGGCCTCCCCGGTGCGCATGAATTCAGCTTCGCTCCCCAGGCTGAGATTCGCGCCGGGCGCAATTGACCGGATAAATCCGTGACCAGCTCCTCGCCCCACCAAGAGACGCTGCCCCGCGGCGAGAGTGGCCGGGAGACCCTCTTGGGTGGCAATCACCTTCAGGTTGGCATCCACCGTGGCCGTCGGACCCGTGATGGTCTGGGTCGGAATCTTGGCGAAAAGCGCCAGTGGAGTATCCCAGGCGGCGGGGTCCACCGAGGGATGCAACCGAAGCCCACCCAGAGTGGGGTAGGCGACGTAGACGACGCTCTGGAGTTCGGGGTGGCGATACCCCCAGCCCGGGTCGCCGAAGGGCGAGTTCGGCCCTGCTTGTTGCTTGGCAAACAGGTGACCTTCGGAGAACGCATTGAGTGCGACGTAGAGGCCAAGGCCACGCTCCCGTGCCGTCTTCACAAACTCCGGCATGGGATCGAAATCCGGGGCCATGCGGGCCTCGCGCCAGGCCGTCAAGCGGTCGGCCAGGGCGCTGGGATAAGTGGTCCGCCCGACAATCGGCTTGACATCGTAGACCACCGTGTTGAATCCGGCATCCGCGATCTTGTTCACCAGGGTGTCAATCTTTTCGGCGGAGTTCACGCGGTCGAGGTTGGCGGTGGCGTCAATCCACAGCATCCGGGCCTGCAGTCGGTTCTGCGCTGCCATCTCTTGGGCCACGCCGTACTTCGCCATCCGCGTATCCACCCGTACGGGCGGAAGCGCGAGGGGGGCGACCAGTTGAAAGCGGGAAGGCAGTGCGGCCGTTGCGAGCAGCGCCGAGATCATAGGCTTAGAATAGCTTAAACGTTGGCGGCGGCTTCCGCGTGTCGGACTTGGGTTTGGATGAGGCGGAGGGTGTTCATCAAGCCCATGGTTTTGCCCATGCTGAGGCTGGCCCCGAAGAGGTCGGGGATCAGCGTCTCCGACACCGCAAGGATGGCCTCAGCCTTCTCCCCGTCCAGGCCGGTTTTAAGGGCGTAGCTCAGCGCCATGGCCGAGAGCCCTTGGCGGCTGAGCACGTCAAACTCCAATTGGTAGGTGCCATCCGGCTGCCGGAACGCCCACGCAAACGCCTCGCTTTCGCAACCCGGCACGCGCTTGGCTTCGTCGTAGGGGCGCTCCGCCAGTTCCAGCGGAATGGGCCGGAACTGTTCACTCAGCGAGATCAGTGCCTCGATGCGGTCACTGCGGTCCGTAAAGAACGCGAGATCGTCCAGGATTTCTTGCAGGCGCGGCGGCAGCATGGTTACGGGCGTTCAATCGGCAAGCCCACGGCGTTACCCCACTCGGTCCAGCTGCCGTCGTAGTTGCGGACTTGCGGGTGACCCAGCAGGTACTTGAGCACGAACCAGGTGTGGCTGCTGCGCTCGCCGATGCGGCAATAGGCGATGGTCGGTTCTTGCGGCTTCAGGCCGATTTCCGCTTCGTAAAGGGCCTTGAGCTCGTCGGCATTCAGGAACGTGCCGTCTTCCGGGCGGATGGCCCGCGCCCAGGGCACGTTCTTGGCCCCGGCAATATGGCCGCCGCGCAGGGCACCCTCGTTCGGGTAGTCCGGCATGTGTAGGCGCTCGCCGGTGAATTCTTGAGGGCTGCGCACGTCCACCAATTGGCCGCCGGCGCGCACGTGGGCCAGCACGTCATCCCGGAAGGCGCGCTCTTGGGCGTCATCACGCGGTTGCGCCACGTAGTCGCTCGGGGTGGCGGCGGGGACCTCCTTGGTGAGGGGCCGATCCTCGTTCACCCACTTGATGCGTCCGCCGTCCATCACCGAGCACTTGGTGTGGCCGAACAGCGTGAAAATCCAGAAGGCGTAGCACGCCCACCAGTTGTTGCGGTCGCCATAGAAAACGATGTGGCTGTCCGCGGTGGCTCCGAGGCGGCGCATGAGCGCCTGGAATGCATCTTGGTCCAGGTAGTCGCGGATGATCGGGTCGTTCAGGTCGCGGGTCCAATCCACCTCGTGCGCCCCGGGGATGTGGCCAGAAGGATAGAGCAACGGATCTTCGTTGCTCTCCACCAAAATCACGCCCGGTTGCGAGCCGTTTTCCGCCACCCAATCGGTGCTGACCAGCACCTGCGGGTGGGCATAGCCACGAGAAATGAACTCACTCATCATCAACCCCTTCTATCTTGAACTATATGTCAAGATTCAGCCGGGCGTTGGGATGGTGGGGACGAAAGGGCCTTGCCTGGGGGCCGATCAGTCGTCCATGCGGCCGACCATGATGTGCGCATTCATGGCTCGCAGGCGCCCGGCCAGGATGCGGGCCAGGTTCTCCATCAATTGCGCTTTCATCTTGGGGTCGCCATCCAGCAGGGCGTGGAGCGTCTTGCGGTGGATGACGTTAAGGCGCGTCATGCCTTGGCTCAGCACGGTGGCGCTGGCCGGCATTTCGTCCACGATGGAGACTTCGCCGAAAACGCTGCCCTGGCCCATAGTGGCCAATATGTCGCCAGTCGCGGTGCGGACTTCCACGCCGCCTTCGGCCACGATGAAGAGGTCCGGGTTGGTCTCAGTGATGCGAATGACCGGGTCACGATCGCGGAAGATCCGCTCATCGCTCAAGTCGAGCAGGATGCCCACCTGTTCGGCCGTCATGTCCCTGAAAATGGGCTGTCGGAGTAGGTCTGCAGTCACGCGCATGTCTACAGTGTAGCGACCGAAAGCCCCTGGTGTCCAGTTCTCCGCCAGAATCTCACGCTAGGCTAGGGGGCGATGACCTGGGCCAAGATTAGCGGCACCGCCGAAGACATGGGCAACTTTCAGCAGACGTTGGTGCTCATGTCCATTGGGGGCACCATTGTTCTGATCGCCCTGCTGGTGATTTGGAACGTCGTCTCGAATCGAGCCGGGGCCACGGGAGACGGCCGGGTGGACGCGAGTGCCTACCTTCCCGCAGAAGACAACCCCTCCGAGACTCCCGTTGCGGAGAGCTCGGACGGGTCGTCCTCGGATGCCGGGTCACATTCCTGAGAACGTGATGGTGTAGAAGACGGCGCCTTCGGCGTCCTTCTGCACGCAAATGCGACCAACGGTGGGCACATCAAACGGCGCCATGATCTCATCGCCGCCCGCGGCCTTCACTTTGCTCAGGGTTTCGTCCACGTTGGCGGAGCCGAAATAGACGCCCCAGTGCGGCGGCACTTCCGGCATGGCCATCACGCCGGCGAAGTTGCGGCCATCCACACTGAGCATGGTGTAGTCCATCTCGGTGTTGTGCTCGCTGCCCCAGCCCATCACTTGGGTGTAGAAGTCAATCGCACCCTGCTTGTCGCCCGCGTAGAGTTCCAGCCAGGCCACCGGATCTTCCGGCGATTCATCCGGTTTCGGATTGACGCTCTTGAAGAGGTAGCTCACCGCTCCGTAGGGGTCTTGGATGAGCGCCGTGCGGCCCACGCCTTCAATATCAAAGGCCGGGGCCAGGATCTGTCCGCCCAAACTGGCGGCCTTGGCCGCCGCCGCATCCACATCGGCGACATTGAAATAGATCGCCCAGTGCGGGGGAACCCCTTCGGCGTGCGGACCTTCGAGCGGCATGACTCCCGCCCAAGAGTTGTTGTTGTGGCTGAACATGGTGTATTTGCCCATCTCCGGCCCCATGTCCATGAATTCAGTGCCCCAACCAAAGAGTTCGGTGTAGAACTTGGTCGCTTCGTCAGGGGTGCGGGTCGCAATTTCTAGCCACGCATGGGCGCGGCCCGGGATTTGGTCACTCATTGAGAATCACTCCGTCCTTGCCTCAAAGAGGCTCGGTGTAACAAATGCTACCACCATAAATAGACGCATGTCTACATACCCATTGTAAAATTGGGGTTAAAATAACGGCGTGGATTCGATTTCTCTCGTGGTGGGGGCGCTGGTTGGCATCCTGGTGGGGGCTCTGGTGGTGTTGCTTTGGCTTCGGCCTAAGGTGGCTCGAGCGGAGACGGAAGGGCAGTTTGAGCGGCAAGCGGCCGAAACGGCGCGCCGCGATTTGGCTGCTCGCACGGAGGAGCTGAACGCCGCGAACATCCATGTCGCCTCGCTGGAGGAGCGAAACCGGCAGGTGGAAGCGATTTCGGCCCGCCTGGCCACGGTTGAAGGCGCGTTGAAGGCGGAGACGGAGGTGCGTTCTCAACGCGAGTCGGAGATTGCCAGGCTAGCCAGCGGCCAGGAGGAGCGAGAGCGTAGCTTTGAACAGCAGAAGCAAGAGTGGATGGAGACGAAGCAAGCTCTCGAGGACCGCTTCAAAGCTCTGAGCGAAGACATTCTCAAGCAAAGCACCACCGAAATGGTGCGCCAGGCCGAAGAGCTGCTGAAGCGGTTTAAGGACAACGCCGATGGCGACCTGAAGGTGCGGCAAGAGGCGATCAAGGAGACTCTGGAGCCCTTCCAGGATCGTTTGAAGCAACTGGAAGAACTCAACCGGTCGCTGGACGAAAGCCGAACCAAGGACAAGACGGAGATCACCGAGCAGATTCGTCAGATGAACGATCTATATGGTGACCTAAATAAAAACACCACTCGCTTGGTGACCGCGCTGCGCGACCCGGGCACGGCGGGGCAATGGGGCGAACTGGCCCTGACCCGCGTGCTGGAAGTGGCGGGACTCACCGAACACGTGGACTACGAAACTCAGGTGCACATCCCGGGTGACGACAAGAACAGCCGCCCGGATGCCATCGTGACGCTCCCCGGCGATCGGCGCATCATCATTGACGCCAAGACGCCGCTGGACGCCTACCTGCAGGCGATGGAAGCCACCGAGGAGGAGCAGCGCAAGCGGTTCCTCATCACCTTCGCGGAGAAGCTCATGGGGCACGCCAAGGACCTCGCCAAACGGGACTACGCCAAGAAGGTGGAGGGGCTGGAACTCGTGGGCTTGTTCTTGCCGAGTGAGAGCGCATACCGCGCCGCGCTGGACGTCCGCCCGTCCATCGTGGAGGACATGCTGGCCCTCAACATCATGCTCATCTCGCCCCAGAACTCGTTAGGGTTCCTAAGGGCAGTTTCTTTCGGCTGGAAGCAAGACCGACTGGCCAAGGAAGCGAAGGAAGTCCACCAGGCCGCGAGCAAGCTTTACGATTCCATCCAGGTGATGATTGGCCACTACGTGAGCATGGGCAAGGGCCTCAATTCCGCCGTGAAATCCTACAACAGCATGGAAGCCAATCTCCGCACCCGCTTGATTCCGCGCGTGCGAGACATGGCCGAATTGGGGGCGGAACACGCCAAGGAAATCCCGGAAACCCAGCTCGTCGAGGACCCGGTGGTGGCCTCTCTGCAACTCCCCGAGGTGCTGACCAAGTCGCTCCCCGCCCCCGCCCTGGAGAGCGAGGGCCTCTTCGCCGTGGTAAGGGAAGAACCGAAAGAGCCCGAAGCCTAAGCGAAGCGCGCGAGTAGCTCGGCCTCGCGTTCTGGGGTCAGGCCGTTCTTCGGCTTGGCCTCGCCCCGCGTCTCGCTCCACCAAGTCAGGGTGTCATGGATGCTCTCGGCCACGGGGCGATAGCGCAGACCGTGCGCCTGGGCGCGGTCACTGTTCACCTGCATGATGCCCGCCCGGCCCGCGCCAGCAAACCAGAACGGCAGGTCCGCCCCGCCCAGCTCCGCCGCGATCAAGTCCGCCTCGGGCACCATCACCAGGTTCGCCGAGGGGTTGACCACGTCGCGGGTGGCCTTCACCAGGTCGGGCAAGGTCGTAAAGTCATACGGCCCCACGGCATTGAACGGCCCCGTGGCATCCGTGCTCAGCAGATCCAGCATCCAGCCGGTCAGGTCGCGCACGTCCACCCACTGGATGGGCTGGCGGGTTTCCGGCACCAGCACATCTCCGCCGCGCTGCATGCGCCACGGCCAATAGGGGTAGCGCTCGGTGGCGTCGTGGCTGCCAATGATCAGTCCCGGGCGGATGATCTGCACCGGCCCCGTCCAGGCACTCAAGGCGTCCTCGCAGGCCGTCTTGAGGGCGCCGTAAGTCATCGGTGTGATCTCCTCGGTGGGCGGCTCGGGGGCCGGCACACGGGGCGCACTCTCGTCCATCAGGCCATTGAATTCGGGTTCGTAGACGCTGATCGTGCTCACAAACTGATACGTGCCCGCCCGGCCCGCCAGCTGCGACATCATCATGTCCACCGCCCGGGGCACGTAGGCGCTCACGTCCACCACCGCATCCCAGGTGCCGGTGAGGGCGCTCACGTCTTCCAAGCGGTCGCCCAGAATGTGCTCGGCTTCGGGGAACAGGTCCGCATTGGTGCGGCCCCGATGAAAGAGAGAGACCTCATGGCCGCGCCGCAGGGCCTCGGCCACCAAATGTCGTCCCACAAACTGGGTGCCGCCGAGAACGAGGAGTCGCATGCGCTCCATCTTACGCCGAACGCGCCCCGATTTAGCGCGACCGACGGTCGCGGCCCGGCAGCTTCCGCTTCTCTTGCCCGATGCGGCCATCGCTCAGGCCCATGAGCTTGCGCAGCTCCGAAATCTCATCGCGCACCGCCGCCGCCTTCTCAAATTCCATCGCCCGGGCCAGGTCCTTCATGTCCTTCTCCAGCCGGTCAATGAGGATGGGGATGTCCTCAATCCGCAAGGATTGCCCCTCACCCAGCGCGGACTTGGTGTCGGTGCTGTACTGCGCCGAGAGCTCCTTCACCGTGTCATAAACGCGCACCGTTTCGCGCACTTCTTTGATCACCGTGGTGGGCTGAACGTTGTTGCGCACGTTGTATTCGTGCTGGATCTCGCGCCGTCGGTTGGTCTCGTCAATGGCGTACTGCATCGAGTCCGTCACCCGGTCGGCGTAGAGGATCACGCGGCCGCCGGCGTTTCGGGCCGCACGGCCGATGGTTTGGATGAGCGAGGTGCCGGAGCGCAAGAAGCCTTCCTTGTCGGCATCCAGAATGGCCACCAAAGTGACCTCGGGGAGGTCAAGGCCCTCGCGAAGGAGGTTCACGCCCACGATCACGTCGTAGACCCCCAGCCGCAGGTCGCGCAGGATTTCCGGTCGCTCTAGTGAGTGCACGTTGCTGTGCACGTAGTTCACTTTCACCCCCGCATCCTGCAGGTAGTTGGTCAGGTCCTCGGCCATCTTCTTGGTGAGGGTGGTGACCAGGGCGCGCTCGTTGCGCTTCACCCGCTCCTGAATCTCGTAGATCAGGTCGTCAATCTGATTCTGGGTGGGGCGGATATCTACTTCGGGGTCAATAACGTAAGTAGGCCGAATAATCTGCTCCGCTCGCTGACTCTCGTTTTCAATCTCGAACGGACCAGGGGTGGCGCTGACGAACACCACCTGCGGCGTGCGTTCTAAGAATTCCTCAAACTTCAATGGGCGGTTGTCCAGGGCGCTGGGCAGGCGGAAGCCGTAGTCCACCAGCACGCTCTTCCGCTGCCGGTCGCCGTTGTACATCGCCCGGATTTGCGGCAGGGTCTGGTGGCTTTCGTCAATGAACACCACCGCGTCCTTAGGCAAGAAGTCAATGAGCGTAAAGGGCGGATCGCCGGGTTCGCGCCCGTCAAAGTAGCGGCTGTAATTCTCGATCCCATTGCAATAACCCACCTCGCGGATCATCTCGATGTCGAACTCGGTGCGTTGCTTCAGGCGTTGGGCTTCCAGCAGCTTGCCCTGCGCCTCAAACCACGCCACCTGCCGGTCGCGCTCTTCGATGATCTGCCCCAGCACCTGGTCAATCTTCTCAAACGGGGTGACGTAGTGGGTGGCGGGGAAGATGGAGCACTTGCTGGGTTCGTCCAGCGTCTGCTGGGTGAGCGGGTCCACCAGCCGGATGCGCTCCACAGTGTCACCAAAGAACTCCACCCGCGTGACAATCTCCTCGTCCTTGGGTTGGATTTCCAGCGTGTCGCCCCGAACCCGGAAAGTGCCGCGCTCCAGCACCATGTCGTTGCGCGTGAACTGCATCTGGATCATGCGCTTGATGGCCTGATCCATGGGGAAGTCCACATCTTTTTCAAAAGTGATGACGCTCTCGGCGTAGAGGTCCGGCGAACCCAGGCCGTAGATGCAGGAGACCGACGCCACCACAATCACATCGCGCCGCTCCAGCAGGCTCTGGGTGGCCGCGTGGCGCAGGCGCTCAATCTCTTCGTTGACCGAACTATCTTTCTCGATGTACAGGTCGCTTTGGGGGACGTAGGCTTCCGGCTGGTAGTAGTCGTAGTAGCTGATGAAGTACTCGACCGCGTTATCAGGGAAGAAAGCCCGGAACTCCTGGCATAGCTGCGCGGCCAGCGTCTTGTTGTGGGCAATGATCAGCGCGGGGCGCTGCATCTGTGCAATCACGCTGGCCATGGTGTAGGTTTTCCCCGTGCCGGTGGCCCCCAGCAGGGTTTGGTAGCGGTAGCCGCTGTCCAGTCCATCGCACAGGGTCGCGATCGCCGTGGCCTGGTCGCCCTTGGGCGAGAAATCCTTGCTCAGCGCCAGCGGCGTATCGCACTGAACGATCGACATACCCCTATTATACGTAGACAAACGTACGCAGGGTGGCGGCGGCTAGACCATCTTGCGGCCGGACTTCCTCCCGCCCAATTCTCGACCCATGAAGCCGGGCGAGCGCGCGCCTTTCCCGTCCGCGAAAACAAG
>CALRVA020000068.1:0-13927 GCA_943371495.1 Archangium gephyra
CATCTTCCCCACCATTGCGCCGCTGAACCTGTTGGCCGGGGCGATTGTGGTCGGCATCATGACGCTCCCACTGGTGAGCTCGCTCTGCGAAGACGCGATTTCCTCCGTCCCCCGCGCCCTGCCCGATGGGGCCGTAGCCATGGGGGCCACCAAGTTTGAGTCCATCAAGGATGTCGTGATTCCGGCGGCGCTTTCCGGCATCGTCGCTTCCTTCATCCTGGCCATCTCCCGCGCCGTTGGCGAAGTCATGGCGGTGGCCATGGCCGCGGGCCTCATGCCGAACCTGACGGCAAACTTCCTGGACGGCGGGATGACGATGACCGCTTACATCGTGAACACGAGCAAGGGCGACCTGCCCCGCGGCGGCATTGATTACTTCACGGTGTTCGCCGTCGGCCTCACCCTGTTCTTCATCACGCTGGGGCTCAACCTCCTGGCCAACCGATTTGTACGCAAGTACCGGCAGGTGTATTCGTGAGCCGGTTTTCGACGCCGGCAGCGGCCGCCCGCATCCGCCAACGCAAGACGGTGGACCGGGTGTTTGTGGTGCTCATGGGCGTCGCTGCGTTTATCGCCGTCAGCCTGCTCATCATCCTGCTGTACCGGATCGGCTCCAGCGGGTTGCGCTACCTCGGGCCGGACCTGATCAACGAATTCCCCGGGCGACGCGCCACCGGCAGCGGGGCGCGCCACGCGCTCTTCGGCACGCTGTGGATCATGTCGCTCACCCTGCTCTTCACCGTGCCGATTGGGGTGGGCGCGGCGATCTATCTGGAAGAGTTCAACCGGCGCGACTCCTGGTTCAAGCGCATCATCCAGCTCAACATCGCGAACCTCAGCGGGGTGCCCTCCATCATCTACGGGATGCTGGGCTTGGCCATTTTTGTGCCGTTCGTGGCCATGTTGGCCGGGGACGCCCGCTCCGGCAAGACCCTCCTGGCCGGCGCACTCACCATGAGCCTGCTCTCGCTGCCCCTGGTCATCATGGTCTCACAAGAGGCGCTCAAAGCCGTGCCTTCTAGCCTGCGGGACGGCTCGCTGGCGCTCGGTGCCACCCGCTGGCAAACCATCCGGCGCGTGGTGCTGCCGCAGGCCACACCGGGCATCCTCACGGGCATCATCCTGGCCGCCAGCCGTGCCATCGGCGAAACCGCGCCGCTCATTGTGGTCGGGGCCGCCGTCATGGTGAACAGCGTGCCCTCCGGGCCGTTCGATAGCTACGGCGTATTGCCGCTCCAGGTGTTCAACTGGGCGCAGCGGCCGCAGCAAGATTTCAAAGACCTTTCCGCGAGCACCATCATCGTTCTGATGGGAATCCTCATCAGTCTCAACGCGATTGCGATCATCATGCGGATGCGTGCCCAGCGGCGACCCTAAATCCTTCGGGCCTCTGGCCCCCTATTACGAGCAGTTGATGCAGTCGGTCCCCTACGACATGTGGGTGGACTATTACCGTTTGCTCCTGCTCACCTACGATCAAGACCCCAACCACGTGCTCGACGTCGCCTGCGGCACCGGCAAGGTGGCGCGAGAACTCTCCCGCGTGGGCTACCAAGTCACCGGCTTTGACCTTAGCGATGCGATGATCGAGGCGGCCAAGCGCAAGCGCAACCCCGGGCCGCACCCGCTGACGTTTCGCGTGGCGGATGCCACCAACTTTGAGTTCGGCGAGCAGTACGACGGCGCTTATTCGTTCTTCGATTCCCTTAACTACATCCCGACACTGGAAGGTTTCCGGGCGGCTCTGGCCCAGGTGCGCAAGCACCTCAAGCCGGGAGCGGCGTTCATTTTTGACCTCAACACCGCGTACGCCTTCGAAGAAAACCTCTTTGACATGGCCGACGAGCGCAAGCACCTGCGCCTGCGCTACCGCTGGAAGGGCGATTACGACCCCGAATCCCGCATCATCCACGTGCGAATGCAGTTTTGGCCGCGCGATGAGGAGCCGTTCCAAGAAGTGCACGTCCAGCGGGCGCACCGCTCCGAGGAAGTGGTGGAAGGACTTTACGACGCCGGGTTTGAGCACATCCACTGCCTCGCCAGCTACACCCTGGACCCGCCGACCCGGACCAGTGACCGAGTTCATTACGTTGCCTGGTAACGGACGTCTAAACTGAGACTATGACCTTCGTTGCTTGCACGGCGTTGCTCGCCCTTGCTCAACAACCCGTTGGCGCCGACCAGGTGTGGGATCGCGGGTTCGATACCGTGCTGGCCGAGAGTGCGAAGGAGCAAACCTTTGGCCAAAGCCCGGTGCTGGCTGTCGGCCCTCGCCGCGTGCTTCTGATTGATTTTGCCGACACCCGCGCGCCCATGGGTTTGATGAGCGTGCAACTCGCGAGCTTGGACTTGACCGTGCTGGGCACCCGCCCGACCACGCTTCAATCCGTGCGTGTGGTGCGCAGACCCTGGGGGCAAGACGAAGCCAATTGGAGCCTGGCCCAGGGCACTCGCAAGTGGCAACGCGGCGGAGCCGAGGGCAGCGAAGATAGCGAAGATATCCCCGGCGCGACCATGAGCCAGAGCCCGAACGGAGTTCGAATTGAGGGTCTGCGCGGCGCGGTGCAAGACATGATTGACAATCCGTTCGACCACTACGGGCTGGCCATTGAGTTCGGGCAGCAGGCAGAGATTCCTTCCTTTGAATCGGCACAAGGCTTTCCCCGCTTAGAGATCAAAGCCTCGTGGATGAGCCCTACCGCTGTGGATGCCACCCTGGAGGGGCCGAAACTGCAAGTGGACAGCGACGGAATCAAACGGTGGAGCGTGACCGTGCGGAACTCGGGTACGGAATCCCTCCCCGCCGGCTTGATTTCTTTTTCTGGCGCAAACGTGAGTGCGGTCAGCACGCCTCCGCTTGGCCCCGGGGCCATGCAAGAGATTCCGGTGTCACTTCCCGCCAACTCGGGCCCGGTGGTGGCCAAGCTAGAAGTCGCGGGCGACACCATCGCCCAGAACAACTCGGTGCGCATCTATCCGATGGCCACGCCGGCCTTGGGGGCTTGGTCGGCTCACGATGTCCGCCGGGCCAATGAAGTCGGGCTCCCCACTTCACGCACTGCCTACGCCATGAGCGGCAGCCAAGGCCGCCTCGCGTTCACGGGCCTCATGATTGATGCGTCCCTCCCGTTCTGGGAAATGACGGCCAACCGCGACCGCCGCGCCGACTTCATCCTGCCGCCGAGCGCCCCCCGCACCCTGGCCGTGTGGGATTGGCCCGAGGAATCGCCGTGGGATGACTTCCGCACCAACATCCTCCCGAACGACTTCGCCGCGTGGCTGCACGCCCAGGCTACGATGAAGCCCGCCGACCTGAATGTTGTGCAGGCCGGCCCCACCACCCTGATCGTTGACCTCCGCGACGCCAGCAACCAGCGCATTGAAGGCGCGAAAGTTGTCGTACTGAGTGCGGACCAAGGTGCTGAAGTGGCCCGCACGCCCAACGGCCTTTTCCCGATCTCACGAAAGGACAAGTTGGGCTGGAACGCCGAGGGCAAGGATGTGCCCGTGACAGTAACCCAAGGCGGTGATGTCGCCGAGATTGCGATTGATTCCAGCCGATTGCTGTACGAGCGACTGGTGACCGGGCAAGCCGCCGCCTGGATTCACCTCCGCGCCAACCTGAGCGACCGGCCCGTGGACCGCGCCAGCGACCTGACCCAGGGCCGCGAACCCGAACCGGTGGACGTACCGCAGCCCGCCCAGGCCGCCTTTGCCGTAGGCATGGAAGGCCGTGTGACCGAAGTCATCTACGACATCAGCCGCGACCGCCAGATTGGGGGCATCACCTTCGATGGCCCCGCCCCGCTCCGCATGGAACTCCGCACGCGCCGCACCGGCGAACCCGGCACCGGCAGCCGCTGGATCCGGATTCCGCGCGTCAGCGAGATCGCCGCCGGCCCGGGTGGAATGTACGCCGCTCGATCCGTGCAGGCCCGCTACGTCTACTTGCGCGCCGTGTGGCCGGTCGGCGCGACGCCCAGCCCGATGCGGGTCCACCCCATCGCCCAAGCCGGAGGCACGCCCTGATGCCGACCCTTTTCACGCGCATCCTGAACGGGGAGATCCCCGGCGAAATCCTCTACCAGGACGACCACTGCTTCGCCATCCGGGATATCAACGCGCAGGCCCCCGTGCACATTCTCATCATCCCGAAGGCCGAAATTGAGGGCATCGCGACGGTGGAACCGCACGGCGACCATGAACGGCTCCTCTACGCGGCCCGCCTGATTGCCGAGCAGGAAGGCTTGACCGACGGCTACCGCCTCGTTATCAACCAAGGCGTGCAGGCCGGGCAGACCGTGCCGCACCTGCACGTGCACCTGCTGGGCGGGCGCGACTTGAGCTGGCCCCCGGGCTAGTCTTGTGAACGCAGGCCCCGGGCCAGTAAAGTCAATCGGCATGCGCACACAGACGGGCCTGGATGTATGGATTGATGAGGGCTTCGCCGCGGTGCGCGGTCAACGCGTGGGTTTGGTGACGCACCAAGCCGCCGTGGCCTCCGACCTGGTGCACAACCTCGATCACTTCCTGCGCGCGGGCGTGGATGTGGGCGCCGTTTTCGGCCCGCAGCACGGGGTGTGGGGGCACACCCAAGACAACATGATCGAGTGGGAGGGCTACCGCGACGAACGCACCGGACTTCCCTTCTACAGCCTGTATGGGGAAACCCGCGAGCCCTTTGATTCCATGCTGGCCGGGCTCGACCGCCTGGTGTCCGATGTGCAAGACGTGGGGACGCGGGTCTACACCTTCGTTTGGACCTTGGCGCACTGCATGAACGCCTGCGGCCGCAACGGCATCCCGCTCACGGTGCTCGATCGCCCCAACCCGATTGGCGGGGCGGTGGAGGGTCCGCTGCTGGACCCTGCGTTTGCCAGTTTCGTAGGTTTACATCCCTGTCCTCTTCGCCACGGACGCACCCTGGGCGAGATGGCCATGTGGATGCGCGACCAGTTCTATCCCAACGTGGAATTGGACGTCGTGGCCTGCCGAGGCTGGCAGAGGGAGCAGATGTTCGAGGATACTGGCCTGCCCTGGGTGCCGCCCAGCCCGAACATGCCGACCGTGGACACCGCCGTGGTCTATCCAGGCATGGTGCTCATTGAAGGCACCAACCTGAGCGAAGGGCGGGGCACGACGAGGCCGTTTGAAACCATCGGCGCGCCGTGGCTCAATCCTTGGCATCTGTGCGAAGCTCTGAACGGGTTAAACATACCGGGCGTGTGGTTCCGGCCCATCACCTTCCAGCCGACTTTCCACAAGCACGCGGGGCAAATCTGCGGCGGGGCGTATGTGCACGTCACGGATCGGCGCACTTTCCGGCCGGTGGAGGCGGCGGCGCGCATGTTTCAGGTCATTTGGGCCCAAAGCGAGGGCCAAATGCGCTGGAACGATCCCCCGTATGAATACGAGGAAATCCTGGCCCCTATCGACATCCTATGGGGGAGTAGCTTCCTTCGATCGTTCGTCGAAGGCGCCCAGGATGTGGATAAATTGCGGGAAAACCTGTCTGTACCACCTGACTTTGGACCCCGCATGGAGTCCTACTCTTAACATTTTGATAACCGTTTCGGCCCATACTTTAGACTCCGTTCCCCGGACTCGAGGACGAATCATGCAGAAGAAGGCCTTCACCCTTATCGAACTCCTGGTGGTTATTGCCATCATCGCCATCCTGGCGGCGATCCTCTTCCCGGTTTTTGCGCAAGCGAAGGCCGCGGCGAAGAAGGCGGCAGCCATCAGCAACCAGAAGCAAATCGGCACCGCGCTCCAGATTTACATGGGCGACTACGATGACGTGTACCCGCGCAACGACGACTGTGAACTGAACAGCTCGCTCAACGCGGCCAACAACAACATCGCCCCTGGAACGAACCCGGCCCCGTGGTGCACGGGCGCCAACGGCTTCCCGTTCCGCATGAACCACTACTCCTGGCAGAAGTGGGTCCGCCCCTACACCAAGAACGTGCAACTGTTCGAGCACCCGGGTCGCGCTAAGCTCGACCCGAACACGGCGTCCTGTCCGACCGGTCAGTACAGCCAGTGCGGCCAGATCATGGGTGGCTTCGCCATCAACCTGGCGCTCACCGGTGCTCTGAACACCTGGAACCGCTCCGCGACGGCCGCTGGTCGCACCCGCAACAGCTGGCTGGGCGGCACGGGCACCTCGATCCCGAACGTGGGCGACGCCATGTTGCTGATGGAATTCTCCAACCCGGACATCAACTTTGCTCCGGTCGTGGTGGACGCCATCAACAACCCGCTGGTGGACCAACAGGTCTATCCGATGGCCATCCGCGAGTTCTGGGCTGCCAACTTCATGAAGCTCAACGGCTCCTGTGTTGCCCAAGGCGACCCGAACCCGAAGGTCACCTTCGCGGGCGTCGTGGTGGTCGGCCATGCTGATACCAGCACCAAGGCCTACCCGGTCAAGCAATTCCTGGGTCGCACTCCCACGGCCGCTGAATACGGCGTGCCGGTGGATGCCAACACCCAGTGTGGGATCTCCTCGGGCACCTATCGTCCGGGCGTGACCCCGAACACGGGCATCAACTACCCGATGTGGGCCTTGGGTCAGTAAGGATCAATGCGATACCTACTGGCTCTGCTCGCTCTGACCTCGATCATGTTCACCATCGGTTGCACCGGTGGCGACGTGACGGAAGACAGTGCTCAATCGGATTACGCGGATCGCGAAAAGAAGGCGGCTGAACTCGAACAGAAAGGCACGCCGAAGTTCGACGACTCGCCGTAGTCTGCAGGGACTCGTACGTTCAAACCGGGCTCGCCAGAGATGGCGGGCCCGGTTTGTTATAATGAAAGGACAGCGCGAATGAAACTTGGCGTCATTGTCGTCCATAACCGAGACCGGAACCGGTTGACCGAGAGCCTCCTTAAGGCGGGGTTCAAGTTCACCGTGATTGGGTCCACGGGCGGCTTCTTGCGCGAAGGCAACTCCACCATCCTCACCGGGTGCGAGGACGACCAGATCGATACGCTGAAGGCGATTGTCAGCGACAACTGCCAAGCTCGGGAGCAAATGGTGAACCTGGCCCCCTACGAAAGCACCCCGGCCACCACCGGATTTATGGCCGCGCCCGTTAAGGTGCCGGTGGGCGGCGCCGTCCTCTTTGTGATGCCGGTGGACGAGTTTGTCCGCTTCTGACCCTCGCCTCGAACGCCTCATCGACCGCCTCGTCCAGCCGGAGAGCGGGGTTCACGCCGTGTTGCTGTACGGGTCGGGGCAGTCGCCCATTCGTCACTGGATGATGCAGCTGGTCTCCATGTGGGCGTGCAAGCAGCCCACCGCCACCGGCCCCTGCGGCGAATGCGGGCCGTGCCGCAGCGAGAACGGCGGGGTGGATGTGCAGATCATCGAGCCCACCAGCAACCCGCCCATCATCAACCTCGAAATGATCACCGAGGTGGACCGCCCGGTCAAGTGGGAGGGCGTGCCCGTGCGGCGCTTCTTGCGCACACCGCCCATGATGTCGCCGCGCAAAATCGTGGCAATCACCGACTTTGACCGGGCCAACCACCGGGCTTCCAATGCCTTGCTCAAGACTCTGGAAGAGCCCTCACCTTACGCCCGCCTGGTCCTCACCACCACCCGCATTAGCCGGATCACGCGCACCATTCGGTCGCGTTGTCTATGCGTGGGGGTGCCGGAGCCCGTTAATTCTGCGGGGTTTTGGTCTAAAACCATCGAGTCAGAAGCCGGCCAGCAGTGCCTCGCTGAACTCGACCAGATCCTGCGGCTCGCGGTGGCCGCGCCGGAGGGCGCGGCCTTGCGCACGGGTGACCAGCTTCGAAAGTGGGCGTTGCAGTGGCAAAAAACGATGGACGTGAGCGACCGGGCGGCCCTCACCGATCTTTTGCAGTTCACCGGAGATTGGTTGAGCCACGCCCACCCAGAGCGGTACAATTTGAGGTCAGCAATTCAAGAGTCTCACCGACTGATGGCCTCGGCCCACCCGACCCTGCTTCTCGACGTTCTCAGCATGGAACTCACCGGCAGTGGTCGGTCCTAGTGCGGAACTAGTGGGGCGAGCCGCTTCGTAAAGGAGATATTCATTGCGCTCGGAAGGGCAAGTATGGCCAGTTGGACTCAGATTTTCACGCGTTCAAAAGCAACCTCGAAAGAGGTCTTTGAACAGCACATGGCGGACTCTTATCGGAGTGCGTACCACCTGGCTTATCGGCTGAGTGGCAACGCCGCCGATGCCGAGGACCTGCTGCAAGAAACGTATCTGCGCGCCTACCGCTTCTTCCACCGTTACGATCCTGCCCTGCCCTTCCAAGGCTGGCTGTTCCGGATCATGACGAACGTTCACATCGACCTCCGCCGCAAGGCGAAGCGACTGTGGGCCGTGAGCTTGGATGCGCACGAGGAAAGCGAGCGTTCGTGGGAGATTGCGGACGAATCCAGCCTGGCCGATCAAGCCATGGCCGATAACACGTTGGCTGAGCCGCTTGAGCGCGCCCTTGCCGAAATGAATCCTGATTTTCGATTGGCGATTTGGCTTGCCGACGTGGAGGGGCTCTCGTATGAAGAGATCGCCGAAACCATGGGCACAAGCGTCGGCACGGTGCGCTCCCGCGTTCACCGAGGCCGAAAGCAGCTCCGCAACCGCATGGAGCGAATGGGCGTGACGTCCGCCCGGGGGATGATGTGAACCACTGCGAAGGTCGAGAGGCCATGATTTCGGCCCTGGTCGATGGCGAATTGATGGGCAAGGAGATGCTGGAAGTCAAGTCGCACTTGGCGCAGTGTCCGGCCTGCCAGCAAGCCTCCGACGACCTCCGGTCGCTCAAGCTCAACTTGGCGCTGATGGTGATGCCCGAGATCAATGATGAGAGTTTCGACCGCGTGAAAGCCGGTTTTGAATCCAAACTGGCCGCCCAGAGTGCCCCGCGTAGCCCGCGCCACATCTGGACGGGCATGGCGGCGGCTTCGGTCTTAGCCGTTGTCTTGGCGGCTTGGCTCGCCAACCCCCGAGGCGCGAGCCCGGTGACCGAATTTGACGAAAGCTTAGACCAGGCTTACGCGGCGGGTGCCGCGCCGGCCATGGGGAGTACACCGATTGTTCCCGCAAATTATTCGGGCTGGTAGCGCACTTTCCATCGCGCTGCTGGTCAGTTTGGCGGCCGCCGATGAGGCCTCCGACTTGCTGATGAAGGGTCTGCAGGCGTCGTCTAAGGTGACGTCCATTGCCGTGCAAAAGCGACCGGAAGGGCCGGGGCAACCGCGCATGGTGAAGGTGTTTACTTCGCCGAGCTACGGCCAACTGACGCACTATCTTCAGCCGCTGGACGCCCAGGGGCGCATCGTCTACGACGATCGCAAGGTGCGCCGCACGTTCTTCCCTGATGACAATAAGGTGATCGAGGAGACCTCGAGCCGCACGTATCAGTGGGCACCCGATCGGCGCATCGCGCTCATTCGGCAGAACTACACCGTCCGCATGGGCGAGCGTACGACCATCGCCGGCCGCTCCGCGAACGAGGTGCGCATTATCCCGCGCTACGACAGCGTCGCCACGCACCGCATGTGGGTTGACCGCAGCACAGGGTTCGTCCTGCGATACATCATCGAGCCGCCGACCGGAGCCGCCATGACGGTAACCGACACGGTAAGCGTCGAATTTCCCCGACAGCTAAGCCGGGAATCGTTCCGCTTGCCGCTGCGAGAAAACACCGACGTGGTGCGGCTGTGGGGACCGCAAACCCTGGCCAGCGTGCGTGAGAGCGAGCGCTTCACCCGCATCAACCCGCCCTTGCCACGCGCGTGGCCCGACGGCTTCCGCATGGAAGGCGCTCAAATCATCGGTACGCAATCCAAGCCCATCCTGGCGATTCGCCTGACGGACGGCATGACGCCGGTCTCCGTTTACATCTGGAATACCGACCAACATGAGCGCAGTCCCTTCCGCAGTGGGCCGGTCCGCATCGTCGGTGTGCTAGGTATCAATGCCCTCGGCGGAGTTCGCGAAGACCTGCTGAAGAGCTGTGTTTCCGCCGTGGCCCAAAGCGCAGAATGGGCCCCGGAACGAAACGACATCGTTTTAACGTTGCCACAAATAGTGAACGGATCACTGCCTCGGATCCCCGAGGTGTTTGTTCCGGTCCCCCAAAAACCATAGGAGTTCCATGAAACTGATCGAAACCTTCCTTCGTCGCCCAGGCGTCGCCGTCACGGCGGGTGTCCTGATTTTGGGCGCCGGATTGGCCCCGGCCATCATTTTGCCGAAGTGGTTTCAGAACCAAACGAGCGCAGTGGCGCCGGCCGCTGCCCCGGCCCGCCTGACCAACCAACCGAACCTGGAAATCAGTTCGGCCCCCTCGTTGGCCAGTTTCGAGAATGAGATCACGAATCTCTCCGAGAATGCCCGGCAGGCCGTGGTGAACCTCTCCAGCACGCAGGGTAACCAGGGCTCCGGATTCGTTTACCGCGCCGACGGCTGGATCGTCACTAACGATCATGTGGTGCAAGGCGCCAAGACGGTGAAGGTCACTCTGGCCGACGGCCGCGAGTTTGATGGGCGTGTGATTGCGATGTCCGACTCGACGCTCGACCTGGCCATGGTCAAGATTGACGCTCGCGACCTGCCGACGCTCAACCTAGCTGACAGCGACGAGGTCAAGATTGGCCAATTCGCCATCGCCATTGGCTCCCCGTTTGGCCTGGAGAACACCGTGACGATCGGCCACGTGAGCGGCCTGGGTCGGAGTTCGGTGGTCGGGGGCGGCGGAGCTGCCCGCAGCTATAGCGGCATGATCCAGACCGATGCGGCCGTGAACCCGGGTAATTCGGGTGGACCGCTGATTGACCTGCGCGGCACTGTCATTGGCGTGAACAGCTACATTTACAGCCGCACGGGCGCCAGCGAAGGCATTGGCTTTGCCATCCCGGCCAAGACGGTGCGGGTGGTGGCCGATGAAATCATCGCCACCGGCAAGCTTCAACGCGGCTTCATGGGATTGATCCCGACCGACCTGCGCCCGTTTGAAAAGCGCCAGCGCAACCTGGAAGGGGCGAAGGTGGAAGATGTGAGTGCCGACACTCCGGCTTCCAAGGCCGGCCTGAAGACGGGCGACATCCTCACCGAAATTGGGGGCCGCCAGATCAAGAGCGAACTGGACGTCCGCATTGCGATGATCGAAGCCAATCCGGGTGATTCGGTCCCGGTGACCTACTACCGCAACGATCAACGCATGACGACGACGATGAAGGTGGAAGGGCCTCCGGCCGAGCAGAACATCAGCCAGATTGAACCGGAACGCATGCAGCGAATCCCGGATGATCTTCGCGAAATGCTGCCGGACATCGAGGAGCGCATGCGCCCGGATAGCCGAGGCGAAGATGAAGCCAACCCGCAAGTCCCGGGCGTGCCGCGCCGCCAACTGCTGGGGGTTACCCTCGGCAAGATCGAAGCGAGCGACCGCGAAACGTACAAGCTGCCCAGCAATGTGGAAGGCTTTGTCATCCGCGACGTGCAGCCGAACTCCAATGCGAGCCGACTTGGCCTCAAGGCCGGGGACGTGATCACAGAGGTCAATGGCCGCGAGATCAAGGAGCTTGAGGACGTGGCGGCGGCCCTGGCCAGCAAGACCAACGAGATCGCCGTGAAGTACCGACGGTACATGAACGGCAATGCGATCCAAGGTCAGGCCAAGATCTCGCTGAACTAAAAACCTAGGCGGGCACCGGCCCGCAGTCTTGGCACCGGCCAAGAATCTCAACATGAATCGCTCGAGGGAAGAACCCCCGGGCGATCATGCTTTCGGTGGCGAGGCTTTCTTGCGGCGTCGTGAGCTCGGATTCAAAGACTTTTCCGCAAGCCTCGCACACGGCGTGCAGTTGGTGATCCTGGTGGTCGTGGGCCAGCCGGCAGGGGGCAAAGGCATCGAGCAGGCCAATTCGGTGGGCAATACCAATCTCTTGCAGGGCCGAGAGGATGCGATAAACCGTTACCGTATCGATGTGGCCACCGGCCTTAAGAACCCGATCTCGTACGGCCGCGACCGTTAGGGGTTGCACACTTTCGTCGAGGGCTTGAAGCACAAGCCGACGCGGCATGGTGATGCGGAGACCCCGAGATTTCATGCGTTCCAGGGACTGTAAAACGAACTCTGAAGCGGTTCCCGACATCTCAAACCTAAGCGTACCAGCACAAAGTTCACGATTCTGGTTCAAATTGACTTGCGTTCCGCGGAAGAATGTGGGCAAACTAGGGCATGCTTCTGGAGTAACGCTCCGGAGCAGACCAATTGAGAGTCGAGATCTATGCGGTTTTATAATTTGAAGACCCGGTCCCATGTGGACGTTCCGGAATCCGCGGTGCGAAAGATGAAGTCCCTTCGCAAGACCAAGAATGGCGAGCAGACCCGCCACATGTTGTGGGCAGAGCACGACGGGCAGAAGCTGTACAAGTTCGTGAACGCTGAAACCTTCAGCAGCACGGACGTCCCCGAGCAGAACGCCAAGTAACGGGGTCGCTCATTCTTCGAGCTGGCCTGATCTTCTCTCGGGAAGGTCAGGCCTTTTCATTTCTACTGAACCTCGGCTTCTACCCGACGTCAACACTCCGTAATGGCGCTGCAAACTGACGAGCAGAAAATCCGGCACCTCCTGCGCCGATTCGGCCTGGGGGCAAGTGTCTCCGAGATGGAGTTTTACGGCACGCGCGGCTATCGCACGGCCGTGGACCGCTTGTTGGAGTTTGAAGATCGTTCCGAAGGCTACGATCTGACCGTCGAGGATTTCCGGAATCGTCAAAACAACGCGCTGCCGCCGCCCATCGTTCAAACCGCGTGGATGACCCGCCTGGGCGTGACCGGCTACCCGCTGCAGCAGAAACTCAGCCTCTTTTGGCACGACCACTTTGCCACCAGCCTGATGAAGGTGGACAAGAGTGCCGCTCTCATTCAGCACATCGAGACGTTGCGGAAGCACTCCTTGGGCTCGTTCCTCACACTCCTCACGGAAGTGAGCAAAGATCCGGCCATGCTGTTCTGGCTGGATAACTGCCAGAACACCAAGGACAAGCCGAACGAGAACTTTGCCCGCGAGGTGATGGAGCTCTTTACCCTGGGCATTGGCCACTACGAGGAGGACGATATCCCAGAGGTGGCGCGAGCGTTCACCGGTTGGACGTTCTCGGTGCAGGGGCCGCGCTTAGCGCCGTTCCGGGCCGCGACCCTTCCCGGCCGAGGCTTAGTTTTCTTTTACGACCGCACCCAGCACGACAACGGAAGCAAAACGATCCTGGGCAAGACCGCGAACTTCGACGGAGATGCGGTGCTGAAGATGCTGGCCGAGCACCCGCAGACCGCCTGGCACCTGGTTTACAAGTTCTGGGAGTTCTTCGTCTATCCCAAGCCGAAGGACGAACTGGTGGAGGAGATCGCCCAGGCGTGGCGCGCCAAGGGCATGGTCATCAAAGACCTGGTGCGCCTCGTTGTGCTGCACCCCGAGTTTGTGAGCGAACGGGCCGAACGCGCGCTGGTGAAGAACCCCGTGGACTTCATCGTGCCCACCCTGCGCGCTCTGGGGGTCTATAACGACCCCCTCCGCGAATACCAAGCGAGCCGCGCCGAAGACCGTGCTCCAGCCCGTCTCGTCGGCCTGTCACGCTTGGCCCAAGGCAGCATGAGCGGGATGGGCATGAAACTGCTGGAGCCGCCCGATGTGGCCGGCTGGCTGTGGGGCGAGGCTTGGATCAGCAGTGCCACCATGGTGGAGCGAGTGAAGTGGGCGGATCGCCTTTTTGGGGATCGCCCCACGGGCGGAGCCACGCCGTCCATCGGCTTCCAGGTTTTCCCGTTGATTTCTCAGAACCCCAACCCGGCCGGATTGGTGGCGGCGATGGTGAAGTGGTTTGATGCCGAACTACCGCCGGCGAAGGTGAAGCAACTAGAAGAA
>CALRVA020000069.1:0-13807 GCA_943371495.1 Archangium gephyra
AAGGACCGCTACCTGATTAGCACCTCGCGGCGGCTGACCAACCTCTTCATCGTGGAAGAAAAGAGCCCACTGGACGAAAAGTTCCGGGCGCACCTGCAGCGGCTGGCCCGCAACCAAACGGACGGCGTGGCGAACGGGGTTTCGGGCACCGGGGCCGCGAATCCCTAACCGGGCTGGTATCCTCGGGTCCGCTTGCCGCGTCCTCACCTCGCGATCATCATTCCCGCTTACAACGAGCAAGAGCGACTCGGGCCTACCCTTGCCCGCATCGCGGAATACGCGCGCACCCTGGACTTCGACACCGACATCTGGGTGGTGAATGACGGGAGCACCGACGAAACCGCCAAGCTGGTGAAGTGCGTGGCCGAAAGCGAGCCCCTGGTGCACCTGCTGGACTGCGAGCAAAACCAGGGCAAAGGCGCGGCCGTGCGCCGGGGCATGCTGGAAATTGATGCCGAGTGGCTGCTGATGAGCGACGCCGACCTGGCCACGCCTATTGAAGAATTGGACAAGCTGTGGCCCCACGTGGGCGAAGCCACCCCCATTGCCATTGGCAGCCGCCCACTGAAGGAAAGCGAACTAGAAGTGCGGCAACCGTGGTACCGCGAGATGATGGGCCGCGCCTTCAACCTGGCCGTGCGCACCCTGGGCATCAAGGGGATTGCGGATACGCAGTGCGGGTTCAAGCTCTACCGGCAGGATGTGGCCCGGGACATCTTTTCGCGGAGCAAGATTGACGGCTTCGGGTTCGATTTTGAGGTGCTGATGATTGCCCGCGACCTGGGCTACAACATCGCCGAGGTGCCGATCCGCTGGCAGCACAAGGAAGGCAGCAAGGTGAACCTGCTGCGCGACGGCGTGCGAATGCTGCGCGAACTGATGCTGCTGCGCCTGGCGGGGCGGGCGCGGCGAATTTCCCCCCGGACGAGGGGGCAGTGAATCCCGAAGAATACGAAAAGATGCGCCGACTGGAGGACCACTACTGGTGGTTTGTGGCGCGGCGCACCCTCTGCATCGAACTCTGGCGACGCCACGCCCCCCGGGGCCTCGTGCTGGACGTGGGGTGCGGCACCGGCGCCGTGGCGCAGGAGCTGAGCCGCGAAACCGAGGTGGTGGGGCTGGACTTCACCCACCTGGCCCTGCGGCACGCCCAGGGGCGGGGGCTCACCCGCTTGATCCAGGCCGATGGGGCCAAGCTGCCGGTGCGGGATGCGAGCGTGGCCGGGGTGGTGGCGCTGGACATTTTCGAGCACATCGAGGACGACACGGCGGCCTTTGCCGAAGCGGCCCGGGTGCTGCAGCCGGGGGGCGTGCTGGTGCTAAGCGTGCCCGCCTACAAGTGGCTGTGGGGGCCGCACGACGTGGCGTTGCATCACTTTCGGCGGCACACGCGGCGCACAGTGCGGCGGCAATTGGAAGCGGCGGGGCTGGAACCGGTGCTGGTGTCGTATTCGGTGTTTTGGCTGTTCCCGCTGGTGCTGGCGGAGCGGCTGGTGGGCAAGTTTCGGCGGGGACCGGCGCGGGCGAGCCTGCCCCCGGTGCCGGGCGGCCTGAACCGGGCACTGGTGGCGCTGATGGCGGCGGAGGGGCGCGCCCTGCGGACCGTGCGCTGGCCGTGGGGGAGCAGCGTGGTGGCGGTGGCCCGGCGACCCGAGTGACCATGCCGAGTGACCATGCCGGTTGGCCTAGGCGACTCTTGAACTAGGACGGGCAGGCCGAGGTATCATTGAAGGCCGCGTGGGGATATAGCTCAGCTGGGAGAGCGCTGCAATCGCACTGCAGAGGCCAGGGGTTCGAATCCCCTTATCTCCACCACTTTTTCACGAGCGACCGCGCTCGCACCCCTTGGTAGACTTGGGGACCCATGCTCACGGCCCCCTATGCCCTTTGGCTTGGCACTCTCATGCTGGGGCCCTCCACCGTGAGTGTAAATGCCGACCAAGTCGTGCTTCAGAACGAAGTCGTCCGTCGCGTCATTCGCACCAGCAACGTTGTTGGCACCACCTCCTTCGCACGAATGGACAGCCGCGAAGAGTTCATTCGGACCATTGAGCCGGAGGCTCGCCTCATTGTTGACAACACGGAGTACTGGCTGGGGGGAGTTCAGCCTCTGCCGAACAAGGCTTTCTTGACCGAGACGTGGATCGCCAACGCGGTGCCTTCGCCCAAGTCTCTGCCCTTAAGGAAGGTCACTCAGGGCCTGCCCCAAAGCCGCATTCCGCACCGCGTGAATGGCGCGCCGTGGTCTCCCCGCGGGAAGGCGTGCAATTTTGAGTTTGAACACCCTGACTTCTTTGCTGTCCTGACCTTTGAGATTTACGATGGCGTCCCCGCGATTGCCAAGCATGTCACGGTGACCCCCAAGCCGAGCAAGCGCATCGTGGTGAACCAAATCGCCACCGAGCGGCTCAGTCTGGTAGAGGCCGAAAGCGAGGTTGAGCGATCTCAGCACATGCGTCTCCCCAACGTCACGGTGCTGAGCGACATGTCCATGGGGGGCAACCTGAACGCCAGCACTTCCTGGGAGACGGATGACACCTACACCACCCAGGTCAACTATCTGCTAAAGACCCCCTGCCTGGTTGAGGTTCGGCCACCCAACGGCATGCATACGACCACGTCGGGGGCGCCCGTACGTTCCGTGACCTCGTTTGCAATTCTTCACGGTGGGTCAGACCGGGAATCGAACTCGCTGGATCAAAGAAGGCTCTATCGCGCGGTCACCCCGTGGGTTCTTGACAACCCGCTGATGCTCCATGTGGTGAGCAATGACGACGCCGAAATCCGCACCGCGATTGATCAAGCTTCGGAGTGCGGATTCGAGATGGTCATCATGAGTTTCGGTTCGGGCCTGAACATGGAGGACACGTCTCCGGCGAACATCTCTCGTTGGAAGGCCCTGCGCGAGTACGCCACCGCCAAAAATATTCGCTTTGGTGGCTATTCCCTCTTGGCCAGCCGCCGGATTAGTGACGAACACGATGTGATCAACCCGGTGACGGGAAAGACGGGGGGATCGATCTTCGGAAACTCGCCCTGCTTGGGTTCCGTCTGGGGCCGAGAGTACTTCGAGAAGCTCAAGTTCTTCATTGAGGCCACAGGGTTCCAGATGCTGGAGCATGACGGGAACTACCCGGGCGACCAGTGCGCTTCCACCAGCCATCCGGGCCACTCCGGCCTCCCCGATTCTCAGTGGTCACAGTTTCAGCAGATCACGGAGTTCTACAAGTGGTGCCGAGATCGAGACGTCTTCTTAAATGTTCCGGACTACTATCAGTTCAATGGTTCGAACAAAACGGGGATGGGTTACCGCGAAACCAACTGGTCCCTACCCCGGGAGCAACAGCACATCCACGCCCGCCAAAACATGTTTGACGGGACATGGAAGAAGACCCCCTCAATGGGATGGATGTTTGTTCCGCTTGTTCAGTATCACGGTGGCGGCGCAGCGGCCACTATCGAGCCCCTTAAAGAACATTTAGCCGACTACGAGATGCACTTTGCCAATACCCTGGGCTACGGCGCGCAAGCGTGTTGGCGTGGCACTCGGCTTTATGATTCGCCGGAAACCAAGGCCGTGGTGGTGAAGATGGTGAATTGGTACAAGGCGAACCGAGAGCTGCTGGAGGCCGACGTGATCCATCTTCGCCGACCCGATGGTAGGGGCCTCGACTACATCTTGCACGTGCTACCAGGGCCGGACCCCGAGGCGATGCTGGTGGTCTACAACCCGACCGGCCAAGCCATCACGGAGTCGATTCCGCTCGATATGCGGGCCTATGGCTTTTTGGGTCAAGTCAATTGGGCGCATGCGGGGGGTGGCGCGGTGCCGATGGAGGGCGACCAGGTTGAGGTCACCGTGGCGGCGCGCTCTTGGACGTGGGTGAAGTTCTCTACCAAGCGCGCGTAGCCGGGGGGCTCTTTTTGAGCTTGCAAGCCTCTATTCGGGCATGACGGTGTCCACGATGGCGTGGTACTTGGCCTCGTCAATCCCGTGGCGCTGGTCGGCAGCCAGCGGGTGTTTTTGGTCTTCGGGGCAATAGAAAAAGGGGCGCTGGTGCCCCGGCCCGAACTGCACCCGGAGCGGGAGCCCTTTTGAGTGCGGGTAGCACGGGATCTCGCAGGCCAGGGTGCCGGGTTCCGGGGGGAGATGGGAGCCGTCGGCATCTTTAAGTTCCCACAGGGTGCGGGCGGTGGATTCAGTCCGACACTGTCTCCTCGTCGTCCGGCGGAACTTCGTTCTCCGCATCTGTATCCTCAATTAGCAGTGGTAAGCGCATCAGGCCATCCTTGACCTTGAGGACAGTGTTCGTGTGGATCCTTGACCTGAGAAGCTCTGTCTTATACTGGGCTAAAGCGTCGTAAACACACTCCCTCAGGTAATTGGCGATGCAGTCCGAGCCACGCAGAACCTTGATGAAGGGATGGCGCCAGTTTATTCGAACGATAAGATTCCCATCGTTGTCCAGGCTGTTCGCGTAATACAAGTCCGTATCAGATTTACTTTCGTCCTTATATACCTTGATGAAGTGCTTTTGGCCAATCTTGGCAGTTAGAGTGACCTTTTCACCGGGCTTCTCCTTGATAAACTCCCCTACGGACTCGTCGATTACGGTCTCGGGCGGCAGATCTTCAGTTAGTTCAAGCAAGTCAATAAGTTCATCCGAATTCAGCTCCGCGTTCACCTTATCAAAGGCAACATCAGTATCAACGGCATTGGGCTCCCGTTCGTCACGCATGCTCTTATGGGTCCGGTTGGCTTGCTGCCGGAAATCCCAACAGACCTCCTGAAGCTTCCTCTCAAGGAGTTCCTCATCACCTCCGTGCCAAATGATGTCGTCCTTAGTATGGCTTACCTCGAAGCCGTCCAAGTTCAACTCACCGACTAGGCGTTGGTTCACCAAGTCATTGGTGCCTTGCAGCTGACCGTAAAGTTTGGCCGGACGCCACGAATCTGGGTGACCACGAATTTGCCTACGGTTCTGTCTGATGGAGAACCCTGCCTTGGCACGGCTACCGTGATGGAGCACTCCGACCCAACCAGATACTTTCTTACCAGTGACTTCGAACTCGAACTGCTTTAACCATACGCCACCACCCTCCTTCTTCTGCATGTCGTCGATGAAGTTAAGCGGCTCTAATGGAGCCAAGTCCCACTCTATCGTGATGCCTTCCTCGATGATATCGTAGCGGTACATCGAGGTCAAAAAGTCCTTGATTTTCCCTTTCGTCCTTCCAGCTAGTTTAGGCCGGACTCCTTCAATCAGAATCTCAGTGTAGTGAAGCTCTGGACTGAAGTCGCCGACCTCCGTAATTGGAATACTGTCCCCAGCGGCAACGCTTGCCACGTCAAAGACAGCTGTGAACTCGGATGTCTCTCCTAGCTTCTTGGTCTTGATCGACCACTTCTCTCCAAACCAGCAGGCCGCTGTTTTGAGGCCCATTCCATACCTACTCCTACTTCCGGCTCTTGGTGGGTTTGGAGCCACATGCAGTGCGACCTCAAGCTCCTTAAGCGACATGCCAATGCAGTTATCCTTGATTGCTAAGGTCTGCAAATTTTTGTCATATGTTACAGTTACAAAAGGCCCTATGTCCTCCTGTTTAAAGGCTTCATCCAAAATGGCACGATGGTCAAAGTACGATTGCGTAGAATTGTCGATGAATTCAGCAATGGCATGCCAGGGAGTATACGAGAGACGGCTGTATGAGTGGATGGTGCTCGGCGGGAGGGAGAACACCATCTCATGCGTTTGGTTCATCTTCGAGTTTCCTTCAGTTCATATGTTCCGCCCTCATGCAGCATGAGACGGTACGGCCGTTCAGGACGTAAGGAATGTCCTCCAACCGGACGGAGCCAGACATTGCTCTCTGCTACCACAACCGTCCAGTCAGACTGAATCCCATCACGGATGATACCCAATTGTTTACCGTGCTCCAACTTTAGGGCAGCAGGCGACGCGATATGAAGCAGGTCAGGCATGCTTGAGCGAACATGACAGCGGGACTCGAACAACACAGGCGGCATTGGCGTGAATCCATTGATTCGGAACAGATACCGATGGCTTGCCGACCGAAATACTTCAAAGAGGGCCAACTTCGCACCCTTAGGCTCTAGCCAAGGAATCCACGCTGGGCACCACTGGTCAACGACGACGAGAATCCCGGGCCGTTCTGCGTACACAAGCTGCATGAGCCGCTCTAGGTCGAGGCCGTCAGCTAGGCTACATATCTTCTTGACGTGCGTTTCGTCGTAGTAGCCGTCGGCAAACGTAGTGACCTGAGGCATCACATGGCCTTGGAAGTCATGACTGGACTTTTCCACCTCCCCGATCCACCATGAGCGGTATTCGTTCTCAATGAGCACGAAGTCTGGCTTCCGGGCATCAGTATCGGAGACTATGAGCGGCTCACATGGGACATATGTGAAGCCGGGGAACATCCTGTCGCTCTTTGCCTTGATTTGCCGCTGAATTTCTGGCTCTGTAAAGGTATCAATGGAAAGAGACTGGTAAACCTGCCCATCTTCCCCAAGTATCTTAGCCACGAGTCCGCACCCCCGCAGTTAGCCACCTAAAGTCGGCAACGTCGTTCATACGGTCCTCTTCTTCGACCAACCGCTCTTCTTCCGGCTTGGTGGCGTAGAGTGTATACACGGTAGCATTGCCCTTGCCTTCCAACTGCCTCAGTATTCGACCTAGCCGTTGTATCCGCTGCCGAATACTCGAAGTACTGCAGGCAATAATGCCAATGCTCGTTTTTGGCACGTTTAGCCCTTCATCGAGCGCACGGCAACAGACCATACAGGTGTAGTATCCACGCTTGTAGAGGCGGAGGTTTTCCCTCCTCGCGGACTCACTGAGCCCCGTGTGGTAAATCGTCGAGCGCACTCCCTTAGATTGAAGTAGCCTGTTGATTTCAGTTGCTTTACCAACGGACTCGTGAAACACGATAACGCGTGCCGTCTTGTGCTGCATGGCAAGACGGACTGCGATAGGTACTCTGAGAGGACTGTTCCAACTAACCCGCGCTCGCCGTCGCATCAGAGCCTCAAGCCTTTCTCTCGCTTCCTGGGCGGTAGAATTCATCCATCTGCCAATGAGTCTTGTAAGTCGGTCATATTCCGACTGCTCTTCGTCCGATAGGTCAAAGCGGACGTTGACAACGTCAAATGGCACGATAATTCCGTCTTTGAATGCGTCTCTATACTCGTAGCGGAAAAGTACGTCGCCAAGCACGGGCTGCACTAAATCCTCGAATCCAGTGTCGTACTGCCGTTCGGGCGTGGCTGAAAGTCCAAGAGTCGCAACAAAGCTACCTTTGAGCGCAAGGGAGTTCTTTTCGCTCCCAGCCCTATGACACTCGTCAACAATGAGCATCACGTTCCCTGATGTGGACACAAGCTCGCTATACTTCCGAGCACTGTTGATTACGCATACGACATACCTCCGGTCAAGGCCGCGCTTTTTGCCGCCACTGATCAGGCCAATTTCGGCCGGCTCCACGCCGTACTCGTCGGAGAGCGCCACAGCCCACTGGTCGAGAAGCGCCGTAGTAGGTACGACAATAAGGACACGCCCATCCGGAAAACGCGACAAGAACTTATCAGCGCATAGGAACGCGAAGGTCGTCTTCCCCGCACCCGTCACTGCGGCGACGATTCCCCGCATGGTAGGAACCCACTTACGTAGGGCCGACTCCTGCCATTTACGAGGGGCGACTGCGAGGTTTGGCATTGGATGGGCTTAGTGAGGTATTTGGAACCGACCCATTGAGCCGCGAACATACTCAACATTTGGCTCCGTTGCGAGCCACCTTCGTGAGAGCCTTTCAGCGGCAGCACCGGTGGTATTGCTGCCACTGAACGGATCGTACACTAAGTCCCCTTCGTCAGTTAGAAACTTGATGAAAAACTCTGCAAGTTCCATGGGCATACGGGCCGGATGATGGGGAATATCGTTCTTGCGGCAATGCGCGAGGTAGGGGTCGTTGGATCTAGTGTTTGAGATGGAGAGAACACTGGCGGGAATTGCTCCCCCGTTATCCTTCAAAAATGATTCTTCGCCGATGTTGTGTTCCGAGGGTCTCGTACCGGAGTTGTAGGACTGCCTTTTGAGCAAGTCCTTCATTGCTTCGCTGTAGGGTTGCAGGACTCGCCGGTTGTCTGCCTTCGGCCTGGCACACTTAGCAAGCCACCAGACGTGGGTGTGAGAGTCCTTTAAACGCGCCCGCTCGACGTTGACCCATTGGGCGGGTGACGGTAACCTATTGGGATTGTGGCAAATGAACTGCTGACAGAGATGCAAGTTGCCGTGCTTCTTGAATCCGAGTAGAGCTTCAAGCGCAAGCGTACTCATCGTTGGCGTTCCCTGTTCCCATGCATTCCCTAACTCGATGACGATCGATCCATCGGGCGTCAATAGTTGGGCAAGCCTTGGCGCCAAGTCTGCAAGCCAGGTCAGGTACGCCTCACCCTGCAAGTTGCCGTAGCTCTTTTTGCGATTGAGAGGAAAAGGAGGAGATGTGAAGATCAGTTGGACGCACCCGATGTTCCGGGCTGCGACTTCAGAGGACAAGAAGTCCTCTACCGTCGATTGGTAGGTCGCACCGAGATCCGTCTCGAATGAAAGGAGCGGACGGACGCCATCTGGGTCACTCTTGAAAACGTCTCGGCAGTGCACAGGTCAGATTATACGACGTTCCTATGCCGCCGATCGCCTCTTCAGGTTATCCGAGTGGTACGTAGAGAGTCCACGACCTCCCGCCACCCAGTAAACTCCCGGCGTGGCCAAAGACCGACTTGACGTCATTGCGCACTCCACCGCGCTCACCCACGCCAAGCCTGAGTGGCTCCGCCAGCGCCTGGAGTGGTTCCAAGACCAAAAGTTTGGGTTGCTGCTGCACTGGGGCCCCTACTCGCTGTGGGATTGCTGCGAATCCTGGCCCCTTTCCCCCGGCGATGACTGGGCGCGCAACGACAACATGGAGTGCTGGACCCGCCGGGGCAAGGACCTCGCCCGGTTCCAGCGCGACTACTGGGCGCTGAACCGCGAGTTCCACCCCCACCGCTACGACCCCGAAGCCTGGGCCGAAGCCGTGGCCGACGCGGGCATCCGCTACGTCTCGCTCACCGCCAAGCACCACGACGGCTTTTGCATGTGGGACACACAAGAAACCGACTACAAGATCACTGGCCCGGAAAGCCCCTACCCGGTGGATGTCTATAAGGGGTTCTGCGAAGCCATGCAGCGGCGCGGCCTCGGGATTTCGGTGTATTTCTCCAAGGCGGATTGGCACTCCCCCGCCTATTGGTCGCCCGATGCCCCGGTGACGACGCGCCAGGCCAACACCCGCGGCACCCCGCAGTGGGACGAATTTGTGCGGTTTACGCACGCCCAAATCCGCGAGTTGATGACCGGCTACGGCCCGGTGGACGTGCTGTGGCTGGATGCGGGCTGGGTGAAGGCCGAGAGCGGCGAGGACATTGACATGCCCGGGATGATTGGCATGGCGCGGGAGCTGCAGCCCGGCCTGATTGTGGCCAACCGCACGGTGGGCGACGAGTTTGAAGACTTCATCACCCCGGAACACCAGATCCCCGATGCGCCCCTGGACCAGCCGTGGGAAAGCTGCCTGTGCATGGGCACCAGCTGGAAGTATGCGGGGCCAGAAGTGTTCCGGCCGGTGGGCGAAATCCTGCGGATGCTGATCGAGATCGTCTCGAAAGGGGGGAATTTTTTGATTGGGTTTGGCCCGACGCCGGAGGGCGAGTTTCCTGAGGGGGCGCGGGAGCGGCTGGGCGAGATTGGCGCGTGGATGCGGGTGAATGGGGAGGCGATTTACGGTTCGCGGGCCATTGCCCCCTATGGGGAGGAGGGCGTGCGCTTTACGCAGCGAGAGGGGCAGTGCTTTGCGTTCCTGTGCGATGAAGGGGCAGACCGGTTGCGGGCGTTGCGGCCTTTGTTGGGGGCGGAGTTGCGGCTACTGGGGTGCGAGGCGCCGGTGCCCTGGCGGGAGGAAGACGGGGCGTGCGTGTTCGCCCTGCCGGCGGGGGTGGAGGAGCTTCCCCGCCCGCTGGTGTTGGCGTTTGATTTGGGTGAGGCGTGAACTGGATTCCTTTGACGACCCAGGCGGAGTTGGACGCGCTCCTTTTGCGGTTTGGCAACTTCCACGATGGCTGCATCCGGGAGGCTCATGTTTGGACGGAGACGTACGTGATGGAGAACATGCACATGCGAGTTCCCCACCATATGGATAACCGGGTTCGTTTGCTTGTCCAGAGGCAGTGGCGCGATCCATCAGCTATTGAGCTTCTGTTTGAAGAAGTCACTACGTTCCATCTGGTGCCACCGCCGGAGAACTACGCAGGAATCATCATGGTTGCCACGCTTATGTTGGAGGGCGATATCTACTATTGGGCAGATGATGCACCGTGGCACCCCTCCGCTCCCAACCGTGACCAGAGCAGCTGGATTGGGGCGCGCAAGCTCTCTTGGCGAGACGCCAGCGACTGGATGGGTCCGGAATTGCGCTACGGCGGGGGCGGAGGAGCTTCCCCGCCCGCTGGTGTTGGCGTTTGAGTTGTAAAGACCGAGCGCAAGCCCATTGCGGCTTCCTCTCTTTTCTTCAAGCCGAAAACGGAAAGGCCAGCACCACCCCGGCCATGATCACCACCGTGGCCCATCCCAACCCGCGAGTCAGCCGACCGGGGCGCTGGTCGCCCATCACCGATTGATCCGCGCACAGAGCGCACACAACGGCCACCAGCGGCGGCGCCAAGATGCCGTTGAGCACCGCAGAATAGAACAGGGCCTGCACGCCATTGACCTTGAAAAGATTGAGGAGGAGGCCGATGCCGATGGCCAGCACGATGACGGCGTAAAACTTGCGCCCCACTTTCGGCTTATCATCCAATGAGCCCGGGAAGTGCAAGGCTTCTGCCACCGCGTACGCCGCCGAGCCCGCGAGGACGGGAATCGCCAACATGCCTGCCCCCACCAAGCCGAGTGTGAACAGCCAGTACGCGCCATCACCCGCCAGCGGGCGCAGGGCTTCGGCGGCTTCCTTGGCCGACGTGATTTCCAGAATGCCCTTGGGGTGCAGCGTGGAGGCCGTGGTTAGGATGATAAAGTACATCGCCAAACCCGCCCAAGCCATCCCGGTCAAAACATCCTTCTGGGCCGCCCGCAGTTCTTCTCCCGTGGCACCCCGACGCGACTTCAGGGTCTTGTGCCCATGGGCTTTCTCCTCTTCCACCTCTTGTGCCGCTTGCCAAAAGAACATATAGGGCGTAATGGTGGTGCCCAAAATGGCCGCCAGCACGAGCAGGAAGCCCTTGTCAAAAGAAAACGTCGGCACGAAGGTGGATCGCATCACTAGCCCCCAGTCGGGCCGGCTGAGAAAGGCAGCCAAGACGTAGGCAAACAGAACGAGGGTCAGCCACTTAAACACTTGGGCCAGGTGCCGATAGCTCCAAAAAATGAGTGAGAAGACGATGGCCACGGCAAAGAAGACCATCCACACGATCTTCGGCATCGGTAGCACCATGGTCATCGCCTCGGCCATCCCCGCCAGATCCGCCCCGATATTGGCCACATTGGCCACGAACAGCAGCAAACAGGCCGTGATCAAAATCCAACGCGGATACCGCCGTCGGATGGTCGCCGCCAAACCTTCTCCCGTCACCAAGGCCAACCGGGCGCACATGGTTTGCACGGCCGCCATCAGCGGAAATGTGAGGAGAACTGTCCACAGGATGCTGGGGCCAAACGCCGCCCCGGCCACCGAATAGGTGGAGATGCCGCTGGGGTCATCATCCGCCGCCCCCGTAACTACGCCCGGGCCAAGGTCTTTGAAGAAAGAACTCGACCCTTTGCGTAGCTTGCTCAGCCAGTGATGGTGAGGTTTCACAGGGTCCTTCTCTTTGGGGCAATTCCCCCCTGAGGGGCCAAAACGCATGCGTCATGGTTCCTCCCTGAGGGCGTTACAGTGAGTTCAATCTACCTTGCTCAGGCTTTCCTCGTTCTCCACGATCTTCCCGTCGCGCCAGCGGAAGCTCACCTCGCGGCCACCCCGCACCCGCAGCCCACGCACCGACCCTTCCTTCGCCCACGCCCGGGGCAACGCCGGCAAAAACTGCGTCTCCCCATCGTGGCTCTGCACCAGCATCTCCGCGATGCCCGCCGTCACCCCAAAGTTGCCGTCAATCTGGAACGGCGGGTGCGCGCAAAACAGGTTGGGATACACCCCGCCGCCGGTGCTGTAATCGAAGCCCTGCTCGCCCGTGGGGCGCGAATAGTTGCGCAGGAGCTTGTACGCCCGCTCGCCATCCTGCAGGCGCGCCCAGAAGCACACCTTCCACGCCAAAGACCAGCCGGTACCTGCGTCCCCTCGGCCTTCCAGCGTCTTGCGGGCGGCGGTGGCCAGGTCCGGGGTGCGGCGCGGCGAAATCTGGTTGCCCGGGTGCAGGCCGTAGAGGTGCGAGACGTGGCGGTGGGTCGGCTCGGGCTCCTCGTAGGGTTCCAGCCACTCCTGCAGGCGCCCATCCGGGCCAATCTGGTGCGGGGCCAGGCGGGCCAGCGTGGCCTCCAGTTGCTGCTGGAACTCCGCATCCACGCCCAGGGTGCGCGCGGCCTCGCGGGTGTTGGTAAAGAGCTCGCGCACAATCTGCTGGTCCATGGTCGGGCCCATCACGGTGTTCAGGTTGCGTCCGTTCAACCGGTAGCTGTTCTCGGGGCTGTTGCTGGGGGCCGTCACCAGCCACTTGTTCCTTGGTTCTTCAATCAGCATGGCCAAGAAGAATTCGCTGGCCCCTTTCAGCACCGGATAAATCTCGCGGAGGGTGCGGGGGTTGGGGTTAAAGGCGTAATGCTCCCACAAGTGGCCGCACAGCCACGCCCCGCCGGTGCAGGTGGAGCCCCAGCTGGCGCCCTCGCCGGGGGAGGTGAAGTACCAGGGGTTGGTGATCACATGGGCCACCCACCCCGGCGCGTTGTAATAGGCGCGGGCCGTCTTGGCCCCGTTGGTGGGCAGTCCCGCGATGAACCGCACCAGGGGGCGGGCGCAATCGGCCAGGCCGGTCGTTTCCGCTAGCCAATAGTTCATCTGCAGGTTGATGTTGATGTGGAAGTCGCCATTCCAGGGGGTTTGCAGCTCTTCCGCCCAGATGCCCTGGAGGTTGGCGGGCAGCGGGCTATCGGGCCGCGAGGAGGAGATGAGGAGATACCGCCCGTAGTGGAAGATCAGCGCATCGTAGGTCGGGTCGGCCTCGCCCAGGGCCACGCGCCGGGTGCGCTGCGGGGTGGGCAGGGCGCTGAGGGCGGTGGTGGGCAGCACCAGTTCGCACCGGCGGTAGAACGCTTGGTGGTCGCGTTCGTGGCGGCGGCGGAGTTCGGCAAAGCCCTGCTTGGCACCGGATTCGACGTGCCGCTGCGTGTGGCCCGCGAAATCCGGATCGAACATGCTGGTGCCCGCCGAGAAGATGAGGAGCACTTGCCGCCCCGCCGGGATGGAGATTTGGCCATCTTGCGGCGGCACCACCCGGCCATCCACCACCGCGCGCAGGCGGGCTTCGTAGCGGACGCCGTCTTGCCCGGGGAAGCCGCTGGCCAGGGCCCCAAACATGCGCAGGTCCGGCCCCGCCGCCTGCACGGTGGCGCGCTCGGGGCGGCGGAGGGTGACGGCCATGCGGATGGGCTGGCTGGCCGTGATGCGCGAGACCACCACTTGGCCGGGGGCGGAGACGAACGTTTCGCGCTCGATGCGGACCCCGTTTTGGGTATAGGCCACGCGCGCGGAAGCGCGGTCC
>CALRVA020000070.1:0-13571 GCA_943371495.1 Archangium gephyra
GATTTGAACAATTCCGAGTTTAACCAATTACCTGAAGAGATTCGAGTCGGAATCGAACGGTCGATTGAGAATCAGCCAGAGAGATTTGGCTATGCGTCTTTCGATGAGTTTGCGAGAGCCCGGGATAGTGGACTAAGGTTGTCGTTGAATCCAGAAGTACAAGTGCTGTTGCCATATTTTATGAATGGAGGTCGAGTATCTTACGCCATGGGAGTCAAAGTCAAGCCGTAAGGGCTTTGCACTACATGACTTCCGACGCCGGGTTCGCAAATCCGGCGTCTTGCGCCACAAACTCCGCATCCCCCGCCTTCGGGCGGAGCCGCCGGTAATGCCCGTTGCTCCGTAGCTCCCACGCCTGCCGGTTATCCTTAAAGCACGCATCCACCACCCCTTTCAGGTAGCTCACCTGCCCGCGCGAGCGCACCGGGGCCAGCACTTCAATCCGCCGGTCCAGGTTGCGGCGCATCAGGTCCGCGCTCCCCACAAAGCACTCCGGCTTGCCCCCGTTGCCAAAGTAGTAAATGCGGCTGTGCTCCAAGTAGCGGCCAATCACGCTCACCACCCGGATGTTCTCACTCTGCTTCTTCACCCCCGGGCGCAGGCAGCAGATGCCCCGCACCACCAGGTCCACCTGCACGCCGGCCTGGCTGGCTTCATAGAGCGCCTGGATCACCTCGGGGTCCACCAGCGAATTGACCTTAAACGCCAGATACCCCTTCCCCGTCTGCCGGCAGATTTCAATCTCCCGCTCAATCCGGTCCAGAATCCCGTCCCGCACGTCAATCGGGGCCACCAGAATGTGGCTAAAGCTCTGCGGGCGCGCGTACCCTGTCAGGTAGTTAAACAACTGCAGCACGTCCTCGCCCACCTCAGGGTCGGATGTAAACAGCCCCAAATCGGTGTAGGTGCGGGCCGTGTTCGGGTTGAAGTTGCCCGTGCCGATGTAGGTGTACGTGCGCAGGCCGTCCTTCTCTTTGCGCACCACCACGCACAGCTTGGCGTGGACTTTCATATCCCGGAACCCATAGGTGACGTGCACGCCCGCGCGTTCCAGCGCCCGCGACCACACCAGGTTGTTGCTCTCGTCGAAGCGGGCTTTCAGCTCGACCATCGCGGCCACTTGCTTGCCCCGGCTGCTGGCCTCCAGCAAGCTCTCAACGATCGGCGAGGCCGACCCCACTCGGTACAGCGTTTGTTTGATGCCGACCACCTTCGGGTCATTGGCCGCCGAGGCCACAAATGTCTCCACGGCGCGGAAGGAATCGTACGGCATGTGCAGCAGCACGTCCCGCTCGCGGATGGTGTCGAACAGGGTTTCGGGGCTGCTCGTCCAGTTGGGGTTGTGGGGCGTGGCGGGGCGGTAGCGCAGGCGGGGACGGTCCAGCCCCGCAATCTCCCACAGCCCGTCCATCCCGATCAGGCCCTGCACGCGCAGCACGTCGCGTTCGTCCAGCTGCAACCCCCGGCGCAGCACCTTGATCCAGGCCTCGGGCATGCCTTCCTGCACTTCCAGCAGGACGGGGTCACCAAAGCGGCGCTTTTGCAGGGTTTGCTCCACCATCGAGATGAGGTCGCTGGCTTCCAGCTCTCGGATTTCGATGTCCGCGTCGCGGATGACCCGGAAGCGGTAGCTCGCCCGGATTTCCATGCCCGGGAAGAGCAAATCGAGGTGCTCGGCCAGCAGATCCTCGAGCCACACAAAGGTGCCCCGCAGCCCCGGCACCGGCACCAGACGCGGCACCCCGTTGGGCACCTTCACCCGGGCCAGACGCTCGCCGCTCTCGTCATTCAGCACCACCGCCAGGTTCAGGCTGCGGTTGCTAAGGAACGGGAACGACGCATTCGGCCACAGCACCAGCGGCGTGCACAGCGGGAAGATTTCCCGCCGGAACCACTCCGCCAGTTTCTCCTGCACGGGCTCTTCCAGTTCGGTGGGGCGGCGCAGGCGGATGCGGCTGCGCTCCAGGCTGGCGCGGAAGCCTTCTTCCCACAGCTTGGCCGCGCGGTCCCTCAGCGGCTTCACGGCGTCCAATATCAGCTGGACTTGGTCTTCCGGGTTCAGCCCGTCTGGCGTTTCTTCGCTCAGCCCTTGCTCAATCTGTTCAAAGTAGCCCGAGACCCGGACCATAAAGAACTCGTCCAGGTTGCTCTCAAAAATGGCGAGGTACTTCAGCCGCTCCAGCAAGGGGTGGCGGCGGTTTTCGGCCTCGGCCAGCACCCGCTCGTTGAACCGCAGCCAGCTCAGCTCGCGATTGATATAACCCGGATTCTGCCCGGCTGCCGTGGATTCAATCGTTGCCTCGCTCATTTTTGTCCTCCTTACGTCAAGACCGGGGTCAGGCGTCCTTCAAGCATCTCCGCAATGGCCCCTTCGCGCACGCCGTAAGCGCTCACTTCCATCGTAGTGACCGATAGCCGCTCCATCAAGGACCGGAACAACACCGCCCCCGGCAGCAGGGTTTCGGCCCGCTTCGGCTTCACTTGGTAGCGCTGGCTAATCAGGCTGGTGGTCAGGCGGCTGGTGTCCCACACCAGGTGGTCCAGTTCGCGCCAGTGCAGTTCGCGGTGGCCGTCGGGGTGCAAGGCCCGCCACAGGCCGCGCGCTACCCCGCCGCAGGCCAGCAAGCGCGGGGCAAACGCGGGCAGATCGGAGCGGTCAAAAGCCAGCTGAATGGTGCGTTCCAAATCCGAAAGTTGCGCGGGAGTGGAGGGAATGGTCAGGTTCACTCGCGCCATCAGCGCGCCCGTGCCCAGCGGCAGCGACCACTCGCGGCCCATGCCCGCGCCATCGTATTCGGCCACCTGCAGGCTGCCGCCCCCGGCCTCGGCGAACACCGCCGGCATGACGGGGTCCGAATCCAGCAGTGCCCCGCGCAGGCCAAGCTCAGCTTCGCGACGGGGTGGGATGAGATCGACTTGGATGCCCGTCTGCGCCTTGATCTGCGCCAATAGATCGTCGTGGTTGCGCGCCTTGCGCATGGCCTCAGTGCCGAAGACGTAGAGCCCTTCTGCGCCTAGCCGCTTCGATTCAACCTGGAACCGAGTGAGCACCTGAATGACCTGCCGGATGGCTTCGGGGCTGATCTCGCCGCGCCGCTGCACCATTTCGCCCAGGCTCAGCCACTCGCTGTCGTTCACCAGGCGGCGGAAGCGCTTCTTGCTGGCCATGGCCACCAGCAGATGGATGGTGTTGCTCCCGATATCGGCTGTCGCCAGAATTTGCGCCATGGGTGCCCCCAGTCTATCCGAGTGTCCGATACACTCCGGACCATGAGCCAAGCCCTTCAACTCGCGGTACTGTGGGCCGCCGAGCTCCACGCCGACCAATGGCGCGATGGTGACCCTCCCGTGCCCTACCTCTGCCACCCACTGGAGGTCCTGCAGACCTTGCGCTACGCCAACGTGACCGACGAGGCGATCCTCATCGCGGCGGTACTCCACGATGTGGTGGAAGAGACCTCGGCCACCCTCGCGGACGTGCAAGCCCGCTTTGGCGACCGCGTGGCCGAACTGGTGAGTGAAGTCACCCGCGAGGAACCCACCGCCCAGGAAACCGCTGGCATGGACGCCGAGGAGGTCTACGTGCTGCGCACCGACCGGCTGATGGCGGAGATTGCCCGGATGTCGCCCAGCGCCCACGCCATCAAGCTCGCCGACCGACTGAGCAACCTCCGCGAGGCCAAGCGCACCCGGCCGTTCCTCAAGTACGACCGGTATCTCAACCAAACGCGCCGCATGCTCGAGGTCATCCCGGAGAGTTCGCATCCGCGCCTGTGGCGCAAGCTCCACCGCAAAGTCTACGGCTAAGCTCACGATTTAATGCAAATGTAATGCATTGCACGCCGTTACCAGTTGTATCCCCCTCTCCGGTTGGGGCACACTGTCGGCATGTCAAGTCTTGCAAGACTTAGCCTGATCAGCATGGCGACGGTGGCCTTGGCGGCCTCCGGTTCCGCCATCACCTGGCGGCACGATGTGGGCGATACCGCGTATCGCAACTTTGCCAACCAGGTTCCGCACAACGCCGTGGGTCGCGTGCTTGCCACCAGTTGGTTTGGGAGCGGCACCTATCTCGGCCAGGGCAACGGGTTCCACTGGGTGCTCACGGCAGGTCACGTCACCTCCGGCACCACGATCCAAAATGTCCGCTTTGGTTCGCAGACCATCACGGCGGCGGGCAGCATCACCCACCCCAGCTACAACAGCAGCACGCTTGCATTTGACCTCGGCTTGGTGCGCTTAAACTCGGCCCCCACGGGCGTGGCCCCGGTGCGGTTCACCACCTTCAGCAGCCTTGTCGGTCAGCGCGTAACGTTTGCCGGTTACGGCGGCAGCGGCCCGGGCAACAACACGGGCTTGATCTTTGACAACAACAATCGAGCGGCTGAGAACATCGTCGACTTCTCCACCGGGAGTGGAGGAAGCAAGTTCTGGTTCACGGTCTTCACGAATCCCTCGACGGGCACGGCCCTTCCCCTGGAAGGTTCGACCGCCGGTGGCGATAGTGGCGGCGGCATGTTCTGGCACGATGGCGCGGCCTGGCGCCTTGCCGGTGTGACGTCGTGGGGGACCGACAGCTTGTCTCGCTATGGCGACCAAGCGGCTTATGTGGCCCTGCACAACCACACCACCTGGATAGAGCAACAAACCGGGATCACCGCCGTGCCGGAGCCGGCTTCAATGGTCGTCCTGGGTGCCGGCCTACTGGCGCTGGCTCGCCGACGACGAAAGCCGCAAGCCTAAGTCTCAGCTCAAGAAGAAAACGAATCCCCCGGTTGCCCAAGTGGCTCCCGGGGGAATTTTTTTTGCGCCTTTCCGTCGTCTACCGACCACCCAAGCCGCTTAGCGTCACGCCCTCGATGAAGTAGCGCTGGCTGAACGCAAAGAGCGCCAACACCGGCGCCACCGACAAGGTGGTGAACGCCATCAGCAAGCCCGGCTCGCCCGCCCGTTGCCCCTGGAACAGTTGCAGCGCATAAGCGATCGGCATGTTCTCCTGGCTGTTGATGTAAATCAGCGGCCCCATGAAGTTGTTCCACGCCCCCAAGAACGTCCAGATCGCCACCACCGTCAGCGCAGGCTTCACTTGGGGTAGCAGCACACTCCAGAAAGTCTTGAGATAGGTGCAACCGTCAATCTTGGCGGCATCTTCTAGCTCAAACGGGATCTGCTGGAAGAAAGAACGCAGCAAGAACACGTTGAACGCCGACGCAAAGAACGTGGGCACCCAGAGCGGGAGCAGCGTGTCAATCCAGCCCAGTTGCCGGTAGATCAAGAACGTGGGCAGCAGGGTCACGGCGGCCGGCAGCATCATCGTGGCCAGCAAGACCTTGAAGAGCATCTCGCGCCCCGGGAACTTCAACCGGCTAAAGCCATAGGCCACCACCGAGCAAGATAACACCGTGCCCAACACGCTCAGCACGACGAGGATGAGTGTGTTTTTGAGATAAACCAGGCCGTTGTTCGCCTCGGGCGGGAGGAACTCCAGCGAATCGCGGTAGTTCTCCCATCGCATCCCGGGCTTGCGCACAGGCTCGACGTCGGCCCGTGCCACCAGCTTCACTTCGCCCTTGCGCTCGTTGGGCGTAAGGATAGAAACGCGGCGGCGGCCGTCGGGCAGGTCTTCCACCACCATCCCGGTGAGCTCCAAGTCGCCTTCCTTCAGCGTCACCAGCGGGGCATCACTGGGAACCTGCTTCATCTGGTCCGGCGTCGCCTCAAAGGTGTAGCCGCTCACATACATGGGCCGCGTAATGCGATAAAGATGTTTGCCCCCGGGCGCCTCGGCATCGCGCACGGCCGTCACGGGCTTGCCTTCGTATTGGCCTTCGAACACCGGGTTCTTGGGGTCCATATAGGGCACGGTTTGCGTCCGCAGCGGAATCCATACCAGGCCCTCCGTCGAGGCGATATCGCGGTCTTCCTTGAGGCTGGTGACCAGCAGCCAAGCTAGCGGCACCATGAACACCACCGCCCCCACAAACAGCACCACTTGCGTGAGGAAGCGGCGCGCCCGGTCGTGACTCTCCGCGCTACGCGCCACCCAACCCATCACGGCGGTCGTCCCCAATGTCACCGCCAAGATAAAGCCGAGGGTCGGCGCAGTGAGCGTCATCCACCCCGTCAGCCATCGGAACGGGTGCTTGAACACCATGATCCAGGCCACGCACAGGGCGCCCACGCCCAGGCTGACCAACGCACTCATCGCCCGGCGGCGTCGTTCTTCGGGTGTGATGCCCGTAACGGCCCCCGTGCCGTGGCTGGCTGCCGCCACTGCACAAATGAGCACCACCCAGCCCAGGGGGTGCATATCGGGCCAGGCCAAGGGCAAGGCCACGCCCTTTCCGCCACCCGTAAAGACGTGAGCAAGCGCAAACAAGCCAATGGCCGAGAGACCGGTGAGGGCCGCGCGCCGCAGCGGCCAGGCCGCCCGAGATTCGCGCCCCGCCGAGATCGCCCGCACGAGGTGATAAATCCCCATGGCCAGCACCACCCAGCCAATCCAGTGCGCCAGGCTGCCAATGACAAACAAGAGTTCCTTCGACATCAGTCGGCCACCTCGTTGTACACAAACTTCTTACTCAACCGGAGCTGGGCCAGCGTCAGCACCAGAATCACCAAGAACACCAACCACGCCAGGGCCGAGGCGAACCCCATTTTGAAGTAGTTGAACCCGTTCACAAACAAGTGCAACACTGGCGTGAGGAGCGAGTCGCTCGGGCCGGCCGAGCCCGTCGTGCCCCGGAAAACGTACACCCGGTCGAACTCCTGCATCGCCCCAATCACACCCATCACCGAGTTGAACAACAGGATCGGGGAGAGCATCGGCAAGGTAATCCCAAAGAACTGCCGGTTGGGCGAGGCCCCGTCGATACTGGCCGCTTCGTAAAGCGTCGGGGAGATCCCCTTGAGGCCCGCGAGCCACAAAATCATGCCGCCCCCGGCTCCCCACAAGCCCATCACAATCAGGCCGGGCTTGCTCCATTCGGCCACCGTTAACCACCCGGGCGGGTTTACGCCTAGCCATGGTTGCAGGGTGTTACTCCACGCAAAGTTGATCAAGCCCTTGGCGGCGTCGGGGTTCATGATCCACCCCCACAGCGTGGCCGTGGCAATCACGGGCAGGATCGACGGCAGGTAATAAATCGCCCGGTAGGTGCGGATGCCCATCGAGGCCCGGTTCAGCAAGAGGGCAATGGCAAGCCCGGTCAGCAAGCCCAGCGGCACGCCAATCCCGGCGAGGTAGAGCACGTTGCCAAACGCCTTCAGCACGTTATCGCGCTCTTCGCCCACCAGCAGTCGGTAGTTGTCCAGCCCCACCCATCGGGCCTCGCTCAACACGTTGTATTGCGTAAACGAGAACACCAACGAGGCCAACATCGGGCCGAGCGTGAAGATGAGGAACCCGATCAGCCAGGGGGAAATCAGGATGTAACCCCACGCTGTTTCGTAGCGCCCCATGCGCCCCATCGGCATGCGCCGGATGCGCGCGTAGCCCAGCCCCGCCCCCACCAAAAGCAGGCCAAGGCCGAAGAACATCGGCAGTTTCAGGTCCGCGACCGGAAGCGAGTCGTACCGGTAGTGCGCGTCGAGCTCTCGCTGCACCACGCGCTGGCCATCTTGGAGTGCCTGGGCGGGAGTCTTCTCCTTGCGGCTCGCAAATTCAATTGCGCGGACGTGTTCGTCCCACAGGATCTGCCCCACAAAGGTCGGCGGGCGCACCCGGCCGAACTCGGACATATCCACGTGCATCTTGAGCGCGGCGGCAAATGCAGGCACCGCCGGTTTGAACTCAGCGTAGCTCTGGACGTTGGTTTCCCGGTGCGCCTTGATTCGCGGAATGAAATCGCGGCCCCGCGAGATATCCCAGTTGCGTTGCGCCCGGGTTTCCAGCATCCGGCCTTCCAGGCTGCAACTGAACTTGATAAACGCCCACGCGCCCTCGGCGTTCTTAGCCCCGGCCGGAATGGCGTAGCTAAAGCCCCCGATCCAGGTGATGAACGTGTCCTTCTCGTTGGCAAACCGGCCCCGCTTGTAGAAGCGGTCGTCCGGCACGGGCGGTGGTGCCACCCCAAAATCCAGGTCAGGGGCGTACCGGCTCATGTTATTGAGAATCCAGTCCCCGTCCACCTTCATCACCACCTTGCCGAGGTTGAAGGGGTCGTTTTCGGCCCCCACAAACCCTGAGGTGAACCGGTTCGCGTTGTTATAGCCGCCCAGCAGTTCGTAACCCTGGACCATAAAGTCGAGGGCCTCCACCGCTTCCGGCGAGTTCAATGTGCAGGTACGCCCGTCGGGGCTCATGAACTGCGCGTTGTTCTGGAACGCATAGAGATAGAGCCAGGTGTTGCCAAAGTTCGGCACGAACCCCGCGCGCTTCAGCGTGCCGTCCGGGTTCTTCTCGGTCAACACCTTGCTGTAGGCCAGCACCTCGCTCCAGGTGCGGGGCGGTCGGTCAGGGTCCAGCCCGGCAGCGCGCAACTCGGCGGCTTTCTCTCGGAAAACCGCCTTGTTGTAATACATGATGCGGTCATCCGCCTCGGTGGGGATACCGTAAACCTTGCCCTCGTACTGGGCTTCTTCCCAGGCGGCCGCGTAGTATTGGTCAGGGGTCGGCGTGAGCGGGTCCTTTCCGCGGTCGCGCTCGATGAAATCGTCCAGGGGCATGAAGGCGCCTCGGCTGGCCCAGTCGCTCAGGGTAAATCGGTCTTGGCGGATGATGTCGGGCGGCACCCCACCCACAATGCTAGTAAGCAGCTTTTGGGGGTTCATTTCCCCCGCTCCCATGCTCAAGAGCTTCACTTGATACTGCGGATTCCGGCGCTCAAACTCGCGCACCACCGCATCAATGCCCTTGCTATCCGGGCCGGGGGCCAGGCCCCACACCACGATCGGCGTGCGTTCGGCGGCCACTGCCACAGTGGCCAACAAGGCGAGGGCAAGCCCCCAGAGCGCGCGTCCAAATCGCATGAGTTTCAAATACCTTACGGGAAATAGCAAGCGGACTCTCCCGAAGAGAAGAGCCCGCTCGCGGTCGTCAACAGTTTACTGGCCTTGGCCCGCGCCCTGCTTTTGTTCGTATTGAGCTCGGGCGGCGGCTTCGCCCCCCGGCGCACCCTGGCCCTGCATATACGAGTTGCCCAGTTGCTTCTGGACTTCGGTCTGCTTTTCGGCCAGTTCCTTTTCTTGCGGTGTCATTTGGCCACTGCCACCTGACATGAACCACACGCCACCAATGACGCCGAGGCCCACTACGATGAGAACGGGAATGGCCCAACCGGGAAGTTCAGCTTTCATGTCTTACTCGCCCGGAAGTCGGCAAACGCCGTCGGCCGGGTTCCAGCCCGCGTCCAGACAGGAGATGCCCTGGTCCCAAATGCTGCCGGCGGGGGTGCCCACCCACCAGGCGGCCTTTTCTTCGTAGCCTTCCAGCTTGGTGCCGTGGCGGACGCCGTCGCTGGAGTTGCCGTTCATCTTCAGGTACTTGACGTGACCGTCAGCGTAAGCGTAGATCGCGCCTTCGCCGTACTTGTTGGCGATTTCACCGAAGGCCGAGCGCGGGTCCGTGGTCGGCAGGTCATCGCGGCGGGTGTTGTAAGCCACCGTACCGACCCACCAGTCCAGGCTGGCCCACGGGTCCGGCTGGGTGTTCAGCGCTTGGCGCTTTTCAACCAGGGTCACGGTCGCAGCGACTTCCGGCGGCGAAGTTTGGCTGATGGAGCCGCGCCAGGAGGTGCCCCAACCGATGGCCGGGTTGATCTGCGGGCTTTGGAACACGTTGCTGGCCACGGCGTAGCCGATGCGCAGCTGGCCGAACGGCGTGTTGAACTTCGGTCGCTGGTCCTGCGTGGACACGAAGATCTGATAGTTCTTCATGTACGGCTGGATGATCTTGTCGAAGGACATGGATTGCGTCGGGTCCGGACCGCCTTGGGCGGGGCCGAAGCCTTGGCGAACCTTCGGCGCGAACATGTCATCGTAGTCCGCCGAGTACATGATCTGCGACAGATTCATCTGCTTCATGTTCGAGACCGCTTGGGTCTTCTTGGCGGCTTCCTTCGCCTTGGCGAAGACCGGGAAGAGGATGGCGGCCAGGATCGCGATAATCGCGATCACGACGAGGAGTTCAATGAGCGTAAAGCCCATCTTTCGGTTTTGAGTCATTTGGATCACCTTGAATGAGAGCGGTTGCGAATCTCGCAGACGCATGGATAAATCACGGGAGCGACACCTCACCAGCGCGTGCCCGATGGACATGGCTTCGGACCTGCCGAGATTCGGCAGTATCGTCCGCGAGGACGGCGAGGCTGAGCGGAGGCATCTTGATGGAGAGCGATTGCTCTTCGATGCTCACCACTCGGTTAGAAAGCAGATCAATTTGGGTGCCCTTGGCCCCCGGGGCGCCAAACGCCACGTTGCGTTCCACGTTGGAGCGATTGACGACAACAAAGACTTGTTGGTTCTTGTGGACGCGACGGAAGACCAGGGTGCGGTCCGCGTCGTTGGCTTCAATCAAGCTCGGATCACCACTCTGTAGCGCAGGGGACAAACGGCGCAGGACCGCGAGGGCTCGGTACTCCTGCAAGAAGATGTTCTCATCATTCGCGGCCGCCCACACCATTCCGCGCCGGTTGTCGGGGTCACGCCCACCTTCCATCCCGATCTCTTCGCCGTAATAGATGCTGGGCGCGCCCACCCAGGTGAACTGGAGCCCCGCCCCCAGGAGCGCGAGCTTGGCGTCACCTTCGCAAAGCGTGACGAAACGCGGCGTATCGTGGCTGCTCAGCAGGTTGAGCATGTTGCGTGACACCGCCGGGCCGTAGCCGAAGTGCACCCGCATCAGGCTGCCCCAAAACTCCGTGGAGGTCGTGCGGCCGTTGGCCACATACTGCACCACGGCATCGCGGAAGGGGTAATTCATCGCCGAATCCCACTGGTCTCCGCCCAGCCACGGGCTGGCGTCGGTCCACACTTCGCCCAGAATCCAGCGGTCCGGATCGTCCTTCTTCACCACCGGACGGAACGCACGCCAGAAGTCCATTTCGACTTCATTGGCGACATCCAATCGCCAACCGGCGATGTCGGCCTTGGCTTGCCAATCCCGCACAACTTGCAACATGTAGTCGCGGGCGGCGGGGTGCTTCAGGTTCACCTTCGGCATGGAGCGGAAGCCCGCCCAGGCCTCGTAATTCGGGTTCTCATCCACGCGGATCGGCCACGACTTGACGAAGTACCAATCCTTGAAGGACGACGCCGGGCCGTTGGAACGCAGGTCGGCAAACGCCTTGAAATCCGTGCTGGTGTGGTTGAACACGCCATCCAACACCGTGCGAATCCCCCGCTTCCGCAACGAGTGCGTGAGGTCAATCAGCTCTTCATTGGTGCCGTAGCGCGGGGCCACCAGCGCGTAGTCCGTCGTCTCGTAGCCGTGGTTGCTCGGCCCGTCGAAGATCGGATTCATGTAGATAGCGTTCACGCCCAGCTTGACCAAATGGTCACTGCGGTCGGCGATCCCCTTCAGGTCGCCGCCATGGAACGACCAATAGGTCGGCGCGGCATCCCAGCCCAGGCTGTTTTCCGGGTCGTTCTTGGCATTGCCATTCTCAAAGCGGTCCGGAAAGATTTGGTAGAACACGCTCTGTTCCACCCACTTCGGCGGCGTCAGGGACATGAGGTTCTTGGGGGCCACAAACGGGGCGTCGGCGGGGCGATACGTCTCGCGGGTCGCACCGTCTCGGATATCAAAGGCGTACTTCAGGTCGGCCGCGCGGGTCCACGGCGTGCTGCCCACCCAATAATCGTAGAGGTCGTCGCGGCTGGCCCAGCTCAGCTTCACTTCGGGTCGGCCTTCCACCCGCAGGTACACGGCTTCCACGTCTTGCCGCCGGGTGCGCAAGGTCACGTTGGCCGTGCCGTTGTCCACGCTCAGGTACGGCAGCTTCGGTTCGTGCCGCACCGCCGAAAGTGTGATCGTCCCATCGTTGATGTCCGCCGGCACCTCGTACCCCTTGGGGAACACAAAGATCAGGGAGTTGATGTTGCCATTGCCGTCGTCTTGGCTGCGGACCTGGGGGTCAATCACCCAGTCGCGCCCATCAAGGACAAATTTGTATTCGTGCCGCCCCGGGGCCACCGGGATCGTGACGCGCCAGGTGCGGCCATCGGCGGTTTTGAGCGGCGTGGCGTTGGCGTTCCAACCATTAAAGGTGCCCGCCACCGTGACGCTCGTCACCGGGCGTTCCGCCACGAATTCGAACGTATGGTTCACCTGGTCCATCGCCAGGAGCAGGAAGCTGGAAATCATGCCAACCCTCCCTGATTTAAACGGCTGGAACCTCGCACACGCAACGTGCACGGCACAATCTCGCGGAAGGGCTCGTTCGATTCCGGCTCATCCAGGAGGTTGAGCAGACAGCTCACCGCTTTCTGCACCAAACGATCGAGGTTCAGGCTCACCGAGCTCAGGCCCGGAGTCGTGAGATCGCACAACCGTGAATCATTGAACGAAACCATGCCGACATCCTGCGGGCAGCGAAGGCCAGCGCGGTGGACGGCATTGATGACGCCCATGGCCATAAAGTCATCCAGCACCACAAAGGCGTCGGGTCGGTGCTCGGCAATCGCCTGGGCGGCGGCACAACGCGCGTTTTCGGCCCCGAAGTCGGCGTGGAAAACCATCGGCGCGCACTCGTGGGCGCGCATCACCCGGCGATACCCTTCTTCCCGGTCGTCGCTCACCGTTACGCCCTGGCGTCCGGCCACCATCGCCACCCGGGTGTAGCCCATGTCCACCAGGTGCTGGGTGGCAATTTGCGCGGCGTAAATGTTGTCGTTGTCCACCGACCACACCGGCTGTCCGCCCGGATTGCCAATGAGAACGAACGGGAACTGGTCTTCTTGCAGGAGATGGAGGCGACGGTCGTTGAGCTCGCTTTCCACCAGGATCATGCCGTCCACGCGTCGTGAGCGCAGAAGTTCGTCGTAAACGTCCACCTGGTCTTGGTGGTCGCTGATGACCTCAAGGGTGAGACGGAACTCGGTGTCCGTCAGGGCGTCGGCGATGTCGGCTACCAGGGCCGTAAAGAAGGGGTCGTCCGCCAGGCCACCGCTGGGGCGCTGCACCGCGAGGCCGATCAGGCCGGCGCGCTTCTTGCGCAGAGACCGAGCGCGAGCATCGGGGCGGTAGTTGTGGCTCTCAATCGCGTTCATCACGCGGTCGCGCATCGTCGTTTCCACGCGCTCATCGCCCGCCAGCACACGGCTAACCGTGGCTTGCGAGACGTTGGCCGCTTTGGCAATGTCGAGTTGCGTGACCCTCATCGGTGAGTGCCTCTTCTGGCACCTACGCCAGAATACGTATTCGCATGATATTCCGAAGAATCCTGGAATTGCAAGAATATTTTTCGAGTTATCCCCAGTAAGTGTTCTAGGTTTAGCGCGGGAGCTTGACCGGACCGGTTGAGAATACGATGACCTCAGAACCCGTCAGCTTCACCCGGTGCTCGTGCAATTTGAACTCAACACCGTTCACTTTCACCTTCACGCGGCGGGCAAACCAGAGCGTCGGCGTC
>CALRVA020000071.1:0-13464 GCA_943371495.1 Archangium gephyra
ATTCGGACGGGCCTGCTCCATGCGTTGCACGGCTTCCGCCGCCGCTCGTACGACCGGACGTGCCGCCCCGCTGCGCGCCGCTTGGCTTGCGCTCGGGTTCAGATTCACATCATTCCGGATGACTCCGGGGGTCGGCCGCAGGGGGTCCATTGCGAGGTTAAAGGCAGGTCGTACCCGGCCCTACCCTCTATTGTCGGTACTTCTTATGCGAAGACTTACGGAAAACTTACCAGCCCCATCAGGGCAACGCGGTTTCCGGCGAGGGCGCCCGTTCCAGCAGGGCCCCGACCTCCGTCGGCACGGTGATGGCCCGCATCTCCTGCCCCACCAGCACGTGCCAGGTGTAGCCCTCGGTGGTGACCTGACCGCTGGTTTCGTTGTAGATCTCGTACGCGAACTTCACCGCTGAACGCTTCCATTCAGCAACGTGGATTCGGACCTGAATGAGGTCGTCGTACTTCACCTCGCCTCGGTACCGAGCCTGCACTTCCACCACCGGCAGCTTGTAGCCCATGTCTTCCAGGCTCTTATAGGTAAAGCCACGGTCGCGGCACCAGCGCCCGCGGGCTTGCTCAAACCACAACATATAGTTGCCGTAGTAGGCGTGCCCCATCTGGTCGGTTTCGCCGTACCGCACGCGGATTTTCTCGACCGAGACATCCTGATTCATGGCCGGGAGGTTACCGCCGGCCTTGACTTAGGATTTGGTCCGCCACCCATTGCCCCAGGCGTCGCCCGGGTTCTGCTTCATCCAGGTGTCGCGCCAGTGGTGAATGTCTTGGTCAATGATCGGGGGCATTGGTTGCCGTTCGGCCATCGGCGGGATCACCGAGCCAGACGCGACCGGTTCGGACTGGTACCAATACGCCACACTGCGCAGCATCAGGCTGAGGGTGTTGGCGTGGCCATGTTCCAGGCTCGCCCGCAGACTGGAGCGGAACCGCACTGGATCCTCCATGTGGAACCGGTAGCAATGCGTCCGGCCCAGCCACCAAAAGTGGTAGTCGCGCTTGGTCCATCCATCCGCAAGCCCCGGCTCGCGCCCCGGCACCCGCGCCAGCCCAAAGTAAGGGTGCTGGAACTCGTACTCCGGGCTCCACGCGGTGTTGAAGTAATCCTCCGTGCCCGTGCCGTGCAGGCTATACGGATATTCTTCGCCGTCAATCCGGAACATATCGTCCCCCTCTCCGTACCAAAGCGGCGTCGGGCTCTCGACGTAGAGGTTCACCCCCACGTAGTGGCCCTGCCCCGCCGCATCGAGGAACACGTAGTTGCCGGCATCGCTCTGGTTGGGAATGACGGGCGGCATCGCGTCGCCCTCTCCGTGAGGGGCGTGGCTGTTGGTCAGCTCTTGCCGATACTGCGCGTGGAAGTAGCCCTCGTCCGTGGCCACCTCGCGCTCTTCGTAATCCACATAGAAGTAGATTCGGTCCAGCGTCGCTTCGCTTTGGTTCACCACTTCCACCCGGGCTCCCTTGCGGAATGCCATCGGCCAATAGCTTGTCATCGCGCGGCCATCGCGCGGGCCGCACACCAAAGGCAGGCTGGAAAACAGATAGTTCTCGCCCCAAGCATTGCCAAAAAACTCACCGATGGGCGCTTCCACACTCGCCTCATCCGCCCCGTCCCAGTAAATGCGCAAAAGGCAATGAGAGCGGATGAGAGTGTCCACCTCGCTCCACATCGTAAACCACATGTGGGTGATGCACCCACTCCCCGCAATGTCGGCCACGACATGAGTGCCCCCCGGGGGCACGGTGACGCAATCCATGTTGGCGCCCGTCCGGTCGTAGCTGCTGATGCGGCGCGTGCGGGCCGCCGTGATTCGAGAGATGCGCGCGAGGGGTCCGTTCATGATGCCCACCTCATTATGCCGAGCCTATTTGACGGAAAACCGCGTCACGCCATCCCAATCCTCGGGCGGGGGCGTGGCCACGTACTGTTGCGCCCGCGCTCGGAGCACCCGGGAGGGGCCGTCATCGGGCCAAAGCTTGATGGTCTCGTTCAAGCACTCCACCGCCTCGGCAAACTTTCGGTCACGGTAGAGAAGCAGGCCCTGTTCGTACCCGCGCACGGCCATGATGGCCGCCGCATCCAGGTCATCCCGGCGGCCCAAAAGCTCACGGAGTTCAATCGGCTCCTCCCGCCCCACCACCGCCACGTAGTCCACGCACCGGGTCAAGTACTCCGGCCCCGCCTCTCGCGCGGTGTTCACATCAATGAGGATTTCGGTTTGGTACGCCTTGTTGAGGCCCTGCAGGCGACTGGCCAGGTTCACCGCGTCGCCAATGACGGTGTATTGCATCCGCTCGCGGCTCCCGATATTGCCGACAATCACGTCCCCGGTGGCAATGCCAAACGACGCCCGCAGCGCCGGACGCCCTTGCCGTCGCCACTCCGGGTGTTGCCCTAAGATCACGGCCCGCCCGGCCAGCGCCGCCTCGCACGCCAGCTGGCCGGGATGCGCCACAGTGTTCGGCGCGCCCCAAAAGGCCATTACGTCGTCCCCGTTGAACTTGTCCACGGTGCCTTGCCGCCGAATCACTTCGTCGCTCAAAAGGTCAAGATATTCGGCCAGAACCTCCACGAGTTCTTCCGCCGGCAGACGTTCACTGAGGGCCGTGAACCCGATGATGTCAGCAAAGGATGTGGCAATCCAGCGGCGTTCGCCGCCCAGCTTGGCCTCTTGCCCGGAGCTCATCAGGTGGCGGGCGTAGTCGGTGGGGACGAGCTTCTCAAAGGAGCGAAGACCCGTCTTCATCTGCTCCACACTCACGGCCAGGGCGTCAATCTCTCGCACGCCCACAGGGTCCGTCAGGCGGGGGGCCAAGTCGAGTTGCCGCACCCGTTCGGTCTCGGTAACGAGGTTGCCGAGCGGGCGGCTCAGGCGCCGGGCAAACCAAAATGTAAGCACCACGCCGGTGGCGAGGGCGACCAGGCCAAGCAGCACCACAAAGCTGGTGGTGCGCTGCACCCCCGACATAAAGTCGTCCTCCGGCACCACCACGCCGATCGTCCACGGTGGGCCTGTGCCGCTAGCCGAAACCAAACCGACGAGGTGGCTGACCCCGCTCTGCCGGACCTTCCCACTGGCGACCGTACCGGGCTCACGACGCGCGGATACGAGCAAGAGATCAAGGCTCTTCGTCACCAAATCGTCCTGCAGTTCGTCCAGTGTGGCCAGGCGCTCACGCCCTTGGTCGGTCGTCAGGAGTCGGTCCAGATTGGGATAGGCCACGATCCGGGCTTCTTGCCGACCGCGCTGTTCCACCAAGAAGGCGTAGCCGTTTTGCGCCACGCGGATGCGGCTGATGTAGCGGCTCAGTTCGCCCACGCTCAGGTCCACCAGCACCATCCCCACCAGGTTCTGCCGGTTGTCAAAGAGCGGCACGGCGTAGCTGATGCCCACGGTGGTCACGTCCACCGTCCCTTTCAGCAGGTCGGTGCCGCCCCACACGCTCCGCTTCTGCGCGCGGACCTCTTCATAAACCAAGGTGCGGCGGGGGTCAAAGGTGGCTTCCGGATCTTCAAAGATCACCCGCATCTCATCGCCGAAGGGCACCAAATCGCGCCGCCGATAGGTGCTGGACTGCCACCCCGTCCGGTCGGTGCGTTGCATCACCAGGGTGCCATTGGGCCGCCGGATCACGCTGATGGATTCGCCAGTCGCATCCACGACGTAGCGAGCGGAGCTGAACTCCGGGTTGGCCCGCATGACCTCAAAGAGTTGCCGCCCCAATTCCGTGAACTGGTCGGTGGAAAGCCGCGCCGTGCGCACCCCCAACCCCGTTTGGGCAAACCCCGCCAGGAGATTGGCCTGGGCTTCAGCATTGGCCAGCAGCGCCTTCACCCGGTCGTCCACCTGCTGCGCGGTTTGCCGCACAATACGCTCGCCCAAATCGGCCACGGTGGCCCGGCCGTTCCAGAAGGCTAGCAATGTGGTGACCACGAGCGTCACCAGCAACAGCAGGCTCACCCTTATAGTCAAAATCCGCCGCAGAGAGGGCGGGCGAGAGAAAATCCTCTGCCACATGCAGACCCGGCAAGGGTACCTACACTCTGCAAATCGAGAACCCAGGCGCATCGCCGGCCTCCAAAAAGTCGTAAGCTTGCACAAGCCGTGCCCATCGAACCACTGCAAACCGACGAACGCCGCGATGGCCCCGTGCCCAAGCGGGCGGATTACGAAACCAAGCTCCTCTTGGGGTGCGGGTTCACGGGCTTCCTCGCGTTGTTCGGTTACTTTATGGGCATGTGGCCGTTCCTCGTCTACCCGGAACACACCGTGGAAGGCATGCGCAACATCCTCCTGCTCGGGCCGTGCCTCGCCGGGGTGCTGGGCATCATTGCCGTGCGCAAAACCGGCCCTCCGGCCGTAAGTGGCTACATCGGCGGGCAGATGGCGGTGGCCGTCTTTGCCTATCTGCGCCTCAAAGAAACCATGCTCGGCAAGCTCAACGTGGACATACCGGCCCCCGAGTGGCCGGACGCCTGGTCTTGGCAGGTGCCGCTACTGATTGCCTTGGTGCCCTTCTTTCTCGCCGCCGCCGCCTATCCTTACGGTCGCGAACCTAAAGAGGAGTAGATTCTCGCCCGAAGATACGGGAGAGACCAAGCCATGGCGACGCCGTATTCAAACGCGAACACTTACCGTCAAAATTCCGTGGCCAGCGCCACCCCTCTTCAGCTTGTGATCATGCTCTACGATGGGGCCTTGCGCTTCATCCGGGCCGGCAAGCAAGCCATTCTGCAAGAAAGCCACTTTGTGCAAAACGAGCAGATCACCAAGGCTCAGCGCATCGTGACCGAACTCATGTCGTGCCTCGACATGGAGAAGGGCGGCGAGATTGCCAAGAACCTGATGGCGCTTTACAGCTACGTCTACGACCAGCTCGTCCAGGCCAATATCAACGACGACGCCGCCGCCTTGGACCGATGCGAAAAGGTCTTGGTGGACCTGCGCGAGAGCTGGAGCGAACTGGACAAGCAACAACGTGCCACCGCGCAAGCGAATGCCGCCACCTCCGGATTCGGCGATGCCCAAGCCGCTTGATCTGCAACAGGCCGAACGCCTCCTCCACCTCACCCGCGCCCTGGGCGAATGCCTCTCCGCGGGTCAGGTGACGGATTTGGACTATCTCCTGACCGAACGGCAGAGAGTGCTCGACACGTTGCCCAGCCCGGCGGGGCCGCATCTCACTAAGGTCTTGAAGGAAGTCCAGGCGCTGGAGGCCGACATCATGCAGCAGATGGAAGCCGCCCACGCCGAAATCTCGCAAGAGATGGCCGGCGAGCGCAAGCAACGGGCCGCCCACACTCAATACCGACCGACGCCGACGCTGCACGGCCTGGATCGCGCGGGCTAACCTCGGTCAAAGACCCGTGCCTCGCCTCAAAATGAGGTACCTTCCGCTTTGTGCTGACGTACGAACAGCAAGAATCTTTGTCCAAGGCCCGAGGACGGCTGGACGCGATTGGAGGCCATCTTTGACCTCAAAACACTTGAATCCCTAATCGTTCAAATCGAAGAACGACAACAAGATCCCGAATTCTGGAACGATCCGGAAAACGCTCAGTCCGAGATGAAGCGCTTGTCGCGCATCAAGGGCAGGGTGAATCCGTACCGCGAACTCGACCGGCGCCTCAACGACATCCTTGAGATGCGCGAGATGTTGCGCACCGAGCCCGATGCCGAAATGCAGGAGCTAAACGACCAAGAAGCGCTGCAGTTCATGGCCGATATGGAGGCCTATGAACTCCAAACCCTGCTCAATGGCGAATATGACGACCGCGATGCGATTGTGGAAGTCAACGCCGGGGCCGGGGGCAGCGAAGCCTGCGACTGGGCCAGCATCCTTTTCCGCATGTATCAGCGCTGGTGCGAAATCCGGGGCTATAAGTGCGAAATCATTAGCGAAACTCCGGGCGACGTGACCGGCTACCGCAGCGTGCAATTTGCGGTGGGTGGCCCCAACGCTTACGGCTATCTCAAGGCCGAAAACGGGGTGCACCGCCTGGTGCGCATCAGCCCGTTTGACTCCGCCGCGCGCCGGCACACCTCCTTCTGCAAGGTGGAAGTGCTTCCGGAAATGGAAGAAACGGAAATCAACATCGACATGGACGATGTGAAGGAAGAGACTCTGCGCGCTGGAGGAGCAGGTGGCCAACACGTGAACAAAACGGAATCGGCGGTGCGGCTTACGCACATCCCCACCGGCATCACCGTGCTGTGCCAAAACGAGCGCAGCCAGCACAAGAACCGCGCCAGCGCCCTTAAGGTGTTGGCCGCCCGCCTGCTGGAAGTCCAAAAGGTGCAAGACCAGAATAAGGTGAACGAACTGAAAGGCGACACCGGGCCGGCCGAATGGGGCCGCCAGATTCGCTCCTACGTTCTGCAGCCGTACACCATGGTGAAGGACCACCGCACCGGCCATGAGACCGGGAACGCTTCGGGCGTGCTGGAAGGCAACGTGGATGGCTTCATTGAAGCCTTCCTCAAGCGGCCCAAAGACGCAGGCGAAGAATTCTTCGAGTAACTTCGCCCGTCTCGTTGCGTCGTACTAACAGATATGACTCTGGCCACCCTTGCTCTATGGGGCGCGCTTGCCGCGACCCCGGTCGCCGAGATCGGCCCGGTGCCCCCCGCGGGTACCAATGCCGAAGTGCTGGCGTGGACCCAAGAGATCTACACCGCGATGGAGGCGGGAGACTTTGCGCTCGCCCGCCAGATTTCCGCCCGCCTCCCTCGCAAGAAGCTGACGGTTCAGTACGACGACTCCGGCTTGGCGGCGGAGTATCGGCCCAAGTATCGCAAGGCGGTCGAAGCTGGACTGGATGCGTGGCGACGGGTGTTGCCGGAACTTGAACTGAGCTTCGGACCGAGCCGCGACATTCTCATCAACTACACCGAGACACTGCCCGCCGACGAGGGCACCGGCGTACCGCAAGGCGCGGCCTTCTTCCTTTCGCGCGATCCCTCCGAGCCGCAGGTCGAGGCCGTGCTGGCGCACTACCGCCTCTCGCCGCCCCAGCCCAGTGAATCCGAGATGATCACCGGCGAAACCGCTCACGCGATTGGGCGTGCCTTGGGTTTGGCGCGCTCGGCCCGCCCCGGCGGGGCCATGGGCCGCAGCGACCTGAACGCGCGGGTGCGGGTGCAGGTGCTCTCGCAAGAGTGGCAAACCGTGCGACGGCTCATTGCCCTGAGCGATCAACTTCGCGCAGCGGCGGCCGAAGGCAAGGTGCTGGTGGCCCCGCGTCCGATCATGCGCTCCGATACGATGGAAGTCCAGTTCGACCCCCAGATGCAAGGGGCGATGGTGCCGTTCTCGTTCCAGCTCAGCAATCCCGGCAACGCCCCGCTTTCGGTCGTCATCAGCCCGGATTGTGGATGCTTCACCCTCGGCGAGGGCCAAGCCCAGCGTGGGATTGAGATCGCTCCCGGGCAAACCTCCCTCATCCAAGGGCAGATCGACACCACTAACTTCCCCGGCCCGTTCCGCAAGGCGATTTACCTCTACTCCAACGACCCTGACGCCCCCCTGCGCCGCATCCCGTTCACGTCGTTTGTGCGCCCGGCCGTGCGATTTATACACGCCAAACCGCAAGACGTGACCGTATTGAGCGGCCCCAACGAGGAGGTCGAGATCTTTATGGCCATTGACCCCGAGGCCAAGCTCACGGTCACCAAGATCGAAGCCCTGGGGGCGGGCCTGTCGGTGAAGTACGAACCCTGGCGCGGCCGCATTGCCGACCCGACCCTGGGCGAATCCGAACCCCTCGAGCGCGCGGGCTACCGCATCCGCCTCAACACGGGCTCCATGCTCCCGGCGGGGCGCTCGCCCATCGGCCTTAACGTCACCACGACATCGGCGGCTTTCCGGATCATTCCTTATACGTTTTATGTGCAACAAGGCATCGCCCCCAGCCCGGTGGCGGTGGTCTTCGGTGCGATTCCTTCGGGGCTTCCCGCCCAAGGGTGGGTCATCCTCACCCGCCCCGGTCAACCCTTCAAGGTGACCTCGGTGCGCACCGATACGGAGTACTTTGAAGCCAAACTCGGCCCCAGCAACGAGCGCGGGGATATCCGGATTGATGTCCGCTACAAAGGCGGAGCCCCAGCCGGGGCCGTGCGCGGCTCGGTCATTGCCAGCACCGATGACCCCAAGCAACCCGAAGTCCGCATCCCGATTCAGGCTGTGATCCAGTAGGATGCGGCCATGAGGGTGTTCTGGGGACTGTCCGCGCTGCTCATGCTCATCGCGGGCATGGTGCGCCCGGCCGACACCCCGGCCACGCCCGACACCTGGACACTCCTCATCAGCGGCGACACCCAGGGCTATCTCAGCCCCTGCGGATGCACCAAACCCATGATCGGCGGGATTCGTCGCCGCGCCGCGCTGGTGCGCCAACTCACCGTGCCGGGCCGCACGGTGGTACTGGAAGCCGGCCGTGCCACCGGCGGGCTCGGGCGGCAGGATGTCCTGAAGACCGAAACCCTCGCCCAACTGTGGCAAGCCCTGGGGGTGGACGCCGTGGCGCTTTCGGGCGCCGAAGCCCGCCTGGGTAGCGCCCAGCTGGCCCAGGTGCAGCGCCTCAGTGGCGACCGCATGACCACCCTGGCCGTGCAACCCGGAGGTGACGTGAGCTGGGAAAGATGGATCGAACGCGGCCCGTTCTTGATCGGATCCCTCGACCCCGCCGCCGCGCAGGCCGCCACTTTGCTGGGCGGCACTCCGGTGCCCGAGGCCACCGCCATTGCCGAGCTGGTGGCCGAAGCCGAAGCCCTGGGCAAGTCCCCGATCCTGATGATTGACGGCAACGCCGAATCCGCCCGGCAGATGGCGCAGCGCTGGCCCACCCTCGATTTGATCGTCTATCGGAGCGACGAACAAGCCGCCAGCGAACCTCTTCAAGAAGGCAAGACTTGGCTCGTCAGTCCCGGCCCGAAAGCGAAAGCCGTCTTGCAGTTGACCTACCGAGAAGGAGAGTGGCGCCGATACCAGGCTATCCCTCTCGGCCCCGAGATTGAAGACGACCCCGCAGCCGCCGCGCTCTTCCGTCAATACGTGGACCAAGTGCGAGAAGAGCAACTCCTAGAGCAAGTACCTCGGGGGGCCGCCGCCGGGCTCGCGGGCTCAGATGCGTGCATGTCTTGCCACAATGACGCCTACAATACGTGGCACGCCAGCGCCCACGCCAAAGCTCTGCGCACCTTGGAACAGGAGCACCAAGACCGCGACCCCGACTGCGTGGGATGCCACGTGGTGGGCCTGGACCGCGCCGACGGGTTCAACCCGCCCGAGCGCACCACGGGCCTAGACGCCGTGGGCTGCGAAAGCTGCCACGGGGGCGGCAAGGCACATGTCACCGCCCCGTTCGAGAACCCCATGCCCAAGGTGGGCCAAGAGTCGTGCATGACCTGCCACGTGCCGGACCACTCGCCCACGTTCGACTATGAGTCGTACTGGGAGAAGATCAAGCACTAGCCCTTGAGTGGATTCCTGCGGGTGGGGATAACTTGGGGAAAGCGGGAAAACTCCTTGTCACTTTTCTGATTTGCCACTTTCCCCACAACAACTGATCCAAAACCCCTCGATTCAGGTTCAATGGACACCCCGGAAGGCCTGTATCTTCTGGCAGATTTTCCACGGAAAGGCCGGGCAAAATCCTAAATGGTCTCCCGGCCACTATGTCTGTTTTCGAACTCTCTGAGTTGCGTATCGGCACCCCCGTACGTGACGAATTGCGCGGTCTTACGCCCCTGCCGAGCAACTCGGCGGCCATTGCGGCGGCCGAAGCATTCGTCACCGGCGAGGCGCGTTTCGTATGCCTTCGCGGCCCCTCGGGATGGGGCAAGTCCGTGATCCTGGGCTCGGTCGCAGGCCTGATGAGCACGGAAGCCCGCCAGGTCGTGCACGAATCCGCCCCGCACTGGCAGTTCGACCGCTACGTCCGCGCTCCCGATGTTCTGATCCTGGATGACGTAACCCTGCATGACCGGATGGCCCGTGCTCAGCACCAACTCGCGCAGGCACTGACCCAACGGGTGCGGCGGGGGCTGCCCACCATGATTAGCCTCGCCTCGGGCTCGCCGTTGCCGCTGGCTGGTCGCTGGCGAGACGTGACCGTGCCCCGGCCCGATCGCCGTGAGCGCATCGTCCTCACCTCCCAGCTGGCGCAGATTGCCGGACTGCGCCTGCACCCCACCCTGGCCGCCATGATGGCCCGCTACGCTGCCCCCAGCGGCCTGTGCCTGCACGGGGCCATGCAACGTCTGCGGCTCATTGGGCGCGATTGGAGCAACCGCGACGCCGTACTGCGCGCCTGCCCCCTGTTGGAGCCGCTGATGCCCACCGGTATGGCCTGGGATGTGCGAGACGCGTTTGCCGACGGCGTGGCGGATGTCTTGGGTGACGCGAAGGAGCAGCAGATTGCCAGCTACACCAGCCATGTGATGCTGCGGGTGGCCGGTTTTCGCGAAGATGTGGTCGCCGCCTACATGCAGCGGTCGCCGGGTGAGATCTATCTGCTGAGCGAAAGCATCCGCCGACAGTCCCGCCGCGCCGGTGCAAGTAACAGATTAGCCCTGTGCAAAGACCGGGTTTTCCTGCGCATCCACCGCCATGTGTACGACCTGGAGTAGTTCTTGCGCGTCTGAACTCTCACTAGGCTCCGGTCATGGCATCAAATCTCGAAAAGCTCACGCGCATTGAAGCGCCGCTCAACGCCCAGTTGACGGTGGCAGAATCGCGGGAACTGGTCGGTCATGATGCGCCCCGCACCTTGGCCCTGGTGGATAACGGCCGCATCATCGGCACGTTGCACTCCCCGCTCTTGGTGCACGCCCCGGCGGACTCCAAGCTCTTGAGCCTCGCCGAACCCATCCGCGTCGTGCTGGATGTCGCCACCCCACTCAGCGAAGCCGCCCGCCGCATGTCGTCGGAGCAAACCCAGGCCGCCATTGTCACCAAAGAGGGCAAGTACCTGGGCGTGCTGAGCCCCACGGATTTCTTGGGCGAGGTCGGGCGCACGTTCGATCCTCTGACCGGGCTCGAGTTCAGCGACCGCCTGCGCGAATGGGGGCAAGCCTGCCTGGAAGACGGCCAGGAAATCACCGTTATCTTCATTGACCTCAACGACTTCGGGCTGTACAACAAGCGGTACGGCCATGTGGTGGGCGACCACGTGCTGCAAGCGCTGGCCCAGGTGCTGAAGGACCACACCCCGCCCGACGCGGTGCTGGTGCGGTTTGGGGGCGATGAGTTCGCTATCGGCATGCCCAGCGAGCGTGCCCGCGCCGAAGCCTTGGCCGAAACCCTGCGGGGCTTGCAGGTTACGGTAGAGGGCGTGCCCGAGCCCGTGGGCTACAGCGTCGGTCTGGCCGGGGGCCGCCGAGTGGGCCGCGCCGCTGAGCACGGGGCCGCCAACGTAGACGATCTGATCAATGCCGCCAGCCGGGACGCCCTGGCCCGCAAGCGCGAAAGCAAAGCCAAGCGCCCCCGCACCCTGCACGAGGCCCTGGCGGCCGTGATGCAACGCGAAGACCTGGGCGAAGGCATCATCCGGGACGCGATGCTGATTGACCGGGGACCCGAAGGGCAACTGGTCGAAGTGATTGTCAGCCGGCCCAACCACCCCGAGCCGCGCATCGTGCGCCGACCGGTCAAGGGCGACCTGATGGCCGCGCTGGAAACCGCCCTCCGCGACGCCATCCGCTAACAAGCAAGAACCCCCACTCCCACGAGGGGAATGGGGGCTTTTTTGTGCCTCAACGAGCGAGGCTTAGGCTTCGCCAGCGACCATACGCCGCAGCACGTATTGCAGCACGCCGCCGTGGCGGTAGTACTCCATTTCCGTGAGCGTATCCAGGCGGACAACGACGTAGAACGTCTTCACATCGCCGGTCTCCGAGGTCGCCCGCATGGGCAACACCTTGCCGTCCTTGAACTGGTGCACCAGCGCCTCGCTCATGCCCACCAGGCTGTACTCTTCCTGACCCGTCAGGCCAAGGCTGGCGGCATTTTCGCCTTCCATGAACTGGAGCGGCATCACGCCCATGCCAATGAGGTTGCTGCGGTGAATGCGCTCGAACGATTCGGCCAGCACCGCCTTGACGCCCAGGAGCAACGTGCCCTTGGCCGCCCAGTCGCGGCTGGAACCCGTGCCGTATTCACGCCCGGCAATCACGATGAGGCCCGTGTTGCTGGCGGCGTACTTCTCGGCAGCATCGTAGATACTCATCACGTCGCCCGTCGGCAGGTAGGTCGTCCAACCACCTTCCGTGCCGGCGGCCAATTGGTTGCGCAGACGCACGTTGGCAAACGTGCCCCGAATCATCACCTCGTGGTTGCCGCGCCGCGATCCGTAGCTGTTGAACAAGTGCAGGGGCACGTTGTTCTCTTGCAGATATCGCCCCGCCGGGGAATCCGCCTTGATCGAGCCCGCCGGGCTGATGTGGTCGGTGGTGATGCTGTCGGCCAGCAGGGCCAGCACTTTCATGCCGTTCAGGTCTTGCACGCGGGCCGGAGCCGAGGCTTCCATGCCATCGAAGTAAGGACCACGCCGCACGTAGGTGCTGTCCGGTTGCCACTCGTAGCGTTCGCCGGTCGGTACGGCCAGGTCTTTCCAGGCTTGGTCGCCATCAAACACGTTGGCGTAGCTCTTGCTGTACATTTCGCGGGTGATGTAGGTTTCCACCGTCTCCGCGATCTCCTGTTGCGTCGGCCAGATATCCCGGAGGAACACCGGCTGATCGTTGGCATCCAGCCCGATCGGATCCTTGGTCAGGTCAATGTCAATCGTGCCGGCGAGAGCATAGGCCACCACCAGCGGCGGCGACATCAGGTAGTTCGCCTTCACGTCCTGGTTCACGCGGCCTTCAAAGTTGCGGTTGCCGCTCAGCACGCTCACCACGGCCAGGTCGCGCTCCTTCACTTGGGCGCTGATGGATTCCGGCAGCGGACCACTGTTGCCGATGCAGGTGGTGCAGCCGTAGCCCACCACGTTGAATCCGATGGATTCCAGGTCCGTGAGCAAACCGGAGTGCGCCAGGTACTCGGTGACCACCCGGCTGCCGGGGGCGAGGCTGGTCTTCACCCAGGCTTTGGGCTTCAGGCCCTTGGCCACCGCCTTGCGCGCCACGATGCCCGCCGCCATCATCACGCTCGGATTGCTGGTGTTGGTGCAGCTGGTGATGGCCGCAATGACCACGTCGCCATCGTTCAGCACGGCCGGGGTCTTCTCACGGTGCGGGAAGACGTTGCGGAAGCTGGCCTGCGCCTGACCCAGCAAACTGCGGTCTTGCGGTCGCTTCGGACCCGCCACACTCGGTTGCACGTCGCCGAGGTCCAGCGACAGGGTGCTGCTGTATTCGGCTTCCGGCGTGTCCACCGTGTGGAACAGGTTCTGAGCCTGGTAGTACGCCTCCACGCGAGCGATGTGGATTTCGTCGCGGCCGCTGGT
>CALRVA020000072.1:0-13380 GCA_943371495.1 Archangium gephyra
AGGCCCGTCCGAATGAGGGCACCCAACCTTCCGCCCGCATCGTGGCGGCCCAGCGCTTAGTGGTCCAAATGACCGACCTCGTCGCCGGAGTCCGCGAGGGCCTGGAAGCGAATGCCACCCGCACGACGGACCTGAAGGCCGACGAGCGATTGCTGCAGAGCGCCTACGCCACGGCCCTGGACCTGATTGAAAACACCCGCGCCGATGGCGAGCCGGTGGTGAGCCTGCAAACGACCGGCCCGGTGGTGCAGAACGCCGCGCAGGCTTACGGCATGGTGAAGGGGGATAGCGAGAGCCCGCTTATCCGCCGTCTCGGGACACTGTTAACCGGCCCGGATGGCGTCATTCCCACTCTGGATGCCCTGCGGCAAGACGAAATCTTCTCCGCTGAGGAAACGCAGGCCCGCCTGGTGCGCCTGGAGACTCGGCTGGAAGCCCTGCGAGAACCCCTGGCCCGCGCGGGTCAGCCGGGATTGGATCTCAGCGCCTAATCGAGTTCTTCGATCAGTTGCTTGCCTTGGTCGCTCTGCGTGGCCCGCACGAACGCCATTGCCACCACTAGGAACGCTTCCTCGACAGAGGAATTGCGGAAGCGGTGGAGTTCAGGTGACAAGCGCGTGTCGGCGAGGCGATTGATGGCCTCGCGCTCTTGCCCTTCACTATAAAGGGCGAAGGCTTCGCGCAGGCGCTGGCTTTGGCGCATCACGGGGCGGAGCATCGATTCAATCTCGCGCACGCGGGTGAATTCGGGCGACATCATCAGCCGGTACACCTCGTGCTCGACGTCCATCAGGCGGGCCGCACCGAGCAGGCTGCGGCGGCGGGTGGTTTCGTTGGTGCTCAGCTCGGCCACGCGCAACACGGTGGGCAGGTCGTCCAGCTCACCGATGCAGCCGAGCGCGTACGCCAGTTCACTGCTGGTGTCGGGTTCAAACCACTCCAAGGCTTGCCGAACCTGCGGGGCAAGCTCCGCCAGTTGCAGTTCGGCCACGGCCTCGGCGGCGGCGGTGCGCACACTGGGGTGCGGATCGTAGAGCGCTTCGCCAATCGTTTCGGCGGCTTGCGTGGCCTGCAGGTTGCGCAGAGCCTGGATGGCGGCGCGGCGGAGGTCGCTGTCCCCGGTTTCGCGGCTGGCGTCCATTAGAGCCGTGATCGCGCTGGGGTCATTGAGCCTGCCGAGCGCGCGGGCGGCGGTCCGGCGGAGAATCGAGCGCGGGTCATCCAAGAACGGCAGCAGCGCGGCCACGCTTTCGGGGTGGCGGACGGTGCCCAGGGCCTCCAGGGTCTCCTCGTCCACCAGCATGGGGTTCTCGCGGATGTGCTGGATCAGGGCCTCGGCGGCGTCGGCATCTCCGATCTTGGCCAGCGATTCGGCGGCCGCGCGACGGATGTGCGGAGCGGGGTCGCGCAGCGCAGCGGCCAGTTCACCGGTGGCAATGCCAAAAGAGCGACTGCCCACCGTGCGGATGGCTTCGGCGCGGGTTTCGGCGGCGGCCCCCGAGGTCAGTTGGCGCAAGGCGCGCGCGCCTTGCGGGCTAAAGCGGCGCAAGTGGGCGATGGTGCCGGCAATGCTCTTGGAACCGGGCTCCTGGATGCGCGCCACCCAGATAAAGCTGAGAGCCCGCATAAAGACGACACTAAAGAAGAGCGTCTTGTACGCCATCTCGGCGGGCATCGAGATCCGGAGCCGCTCCATCACCAGGGCGCCCACCAGCGGGGCGATGCCGCCCAGCACCGACTGCAAGGCGCTGGCCATGCCCAGATAATTGGCGCGGGCCTTGGCATCGGCAATGTTGGTCATCAACCCCATTTGGGTGACGGCGATGCCGTTCCACCCAGCCCCCACAAAGACGTGGCCGAGGATGAGGATGACGGCGTTCTCCACCGGCTTGCCCGGCACGCAGAACAGCCACATCACCGGCGTGAAGACGATGATGGTGGTGAGCAGGGTGAGGAGCGGGCGGTTGCCGTAGCGGTCGGCGATGTACCCCCAGAACTTGACCGTGGCCAGGGTGCCGATGGCCGAGCTCACCCCCAGGGCCTGCAGCACCAGGTAGTCCATCTTCAGCGTTTCGAGCGCGAAGGTGGTAAAGAGGTTGCCGGCGAAGCTCTGGCCGATGACAAAGACAATAAGGTAGTAGAGCACCGGGCGGAAGGCGGCATCCTTCCAAGGTGCCCGCATGCCGCGGATCGTCTCGCGCACGTTGGCGGGCACGGGCTCGGGGCGCGGGATGTCCCGCATCTTGTCTAAGAAGATCTGGCTGATGAGCGCGCACAGCAGGCCCGCACCGAAGATGAAGGCGAAGCCCTCCATCTCGCGGCCCATGCGCTTCATCTGGTCCATGACAATGCCGCCCAGCATGCCGATGACGGACCCGACGATGGTGGCGACGAACGTGCGCTGGCTGAAATAAGCCCCTCGCTGGTTGACGGGCAAGAGTTCGGCAATCCAGTCGCTATAGATAGGGTTGACGATTTGCACCGAGATGGCGGCCAGGCCAATGCAGGCCGTGAGTACCATCAGCCGCACCTCGTTGGGCCACGGCAAGAAGGGCAAGATGACCAGCGGGATGTGGAACAGCCGCCACATGAGTCCGCCCGGACGGACGAAGCCCCGGTAGCCCGGATGCGCCCGGCCCAGCGTGCCGCCAATGATTTGCAAGAGACCAGCGAGCGCAGGGAGTGCGGCAATGAGGCCGACCCAGCGGTCTTGGCCGCCTAATGCCTTGACGAAACCGACCAGGAAGGTGCCCGCGACGAGCGTGATAAAGGAGGTGCTGAAGGCGACATCGAGGACCCCGTAACGAAGAGTACGGAGGGCTTCGAGCCGAGTTGGGGCCGTGGGGGCCGTCGCCACAGCCTCCATTGTGATGAAGGCGCCGCTCATCTCGTACGCCCATTTATGTTGACGGGCCTTTTGCTACTGGCAATGCAGACGACAGATTTTCAGCGGACCGAATTAGCGGATGGATACGACCGGATTACTTCCAAGACGTACCAGATTGATGTGCCCCGGGGATGGAAGGTGAGCCCCGAGACGAACTTTGGGCAGCGCAAGGCTTACGGGCCGGACGGCGGCAACCTGGGCGTGATGACCGCGCCGCCCAGCAACCAGGACTGGGATCAGCTCTACCGCACCGCGCTCTTCTTTGTACTGCGCGAGAAGAAAGGCACGGCGATGCCCTATGAAGTGAAGAAGGTGAAGGTGGCCAACGGCGAGCAACTGGAAGCCTGCGTCTTTGGTGTGAAGAACGAGGCGGGCTTTGAGGATCGCCGCTTCGTGATGATCAAGCACCCGACGCAGGGCCTGCTGGCGCTCTCGGTGGATATCCCGAACCAGGAAGTGGCCAAGGACTGGGAAAAGCACTTCCAGCGCATGGTGCAAAGCGCACAGTTCCTCGGTTCATCGCGCTAAGACGGGCGGGGTCCCCCCGGCTTGGGACCATTCTTCGGCCTTCGGGTGCCCTTTTCGGGACCCTGGAGGCTTTTTTGTGTCCGGGACCACTTTTTTGCCCCATTTGTGAGGGATGGCGCATCAAAGTGGGCGTTCTCAACGTCCGGAAGGGCGGTTTTCATCCACGTGGCGCGGCTAAGCGCATGGCTTAGCACGGGACCAGGGGCCTACATTTTCCAGTTTGGCCCTAGGGGGCCTTGACTCTCAGAGAAAGGCAGGCCTATAATTCTCCTTGCCCCCGAAACACGGGGCTGCAGTTTGAAAGCCGAATACAGGATGTGACACAGCCTAGAACTTGGTCAAGCGTTGACCAAAGTTCTTGAGCCAGTGCAACGATAGAGATACGTCGCATTGGTTTCAACCAAACACTCCAAAATGGACGACAACCGGTCTTTGGATCGAAGTCGAACAATTTTTTCGGAGAGTTTGATCATGGCTCAGGACGAACGCTGGCGGTGTGCCTAAAACATGCAAGTCGAACGGACCTTCGGGTCAGTGGCGAACGGCGGAGTAATACATGAGTAACGTGCCCTTCAGACGGGGATATACAGTCGAAAGACTGGGCAATACCGGATGAGATGGCGAGGAGGCATCTCCTTGTCATGAAATGGTTTTTCGCTGAAGGAGCGGCTCATGACACATCAGATAGTTGGTGGGGTAACGGCCTACCAAGTCTACGACGTGTAGGGGGTCTGAGAGGATGATCCCCCCGAGTGGGACTGAGACACGGCCCACACACCTACGGGTGGCAGCAGTTGGGAATCTTGCGCAATGGGGGAAACCCTGACGCAGCGACACCGCGTGGAGGATGAAGGATTTCGGTCTGTAAACTCCTTTTGCTAGGAAAGACTTAGGACGGTACCTAGCGAATAAGCTCCGGCTAACTACGTGCCAGCAGCCGCGGTAATACGTAGGGAGCAAGCGTTGTCCGGATTTACTGGGCGTAAAGGGCGTGTAGGCGGTCTGTTAAGTGTGACGTGAAATCTTCAGGGCTCAACCCGAAAATTGCGTCGCAGACTGGCAGACTAGAGGGAAGCAGAGGTTGATAGAATTCCTGGTGTAGCGGTGACATGCGTTGATATCAGGAGGAATACCGATGGCGAAGGCAGTCAACTGGGCTTTTCCTGACGCTGAGGCGCGAAAGCGTGGGTAGCAAACAGAATTAGATACTCTGGTAGTCCACGCCCTAAACGATGGATGCTAGGCGTAAGGGGTATCGACCCCCTTTGTGCCGTAGCTAACGCATTAAGCATCCCGCCTGGGGAGTACGGCCGCAAGGTTGAAACTCAAATGAATTGACGGGACCCCGCACAAGCGGTGGAGCATGTGGATTAATTCGATACTAACCGAAGAACCTTACCTGGGTTTGACATCGCGGGTAATCCTATGAAAGTAGGACCCTGACTCACAAGGTCGGCCCAAAGACACCTGTTGCATGGCTGTCGTCAGCTCGTGCCGTGAGGTGTTTGGTTAAGTCCAGCAACGAGCGCAACCCTTGTCTTATGTTGCCAGCGGGTAATGCCGGGAACTCATGAGAGACTGCCTGTGTAAGCAGGAGGAAGGTGAGGATGACGTCAAGTCGGCATGGCGGTTACACCCAGGGCTTCACACATGCTACAATGGGCGCAACAAAGGGCAGCAATACCGCGAGGTGGAGCTAATCCCAAAAATACGTCCTCAGTTCAGATTGTAGTCTGCAACTCGACTACATGAAGGCGGAATCGCTAGTAAACGCAGGTCAGCTATACTGCGTTGAATACGTTCCCGGGGTTTGTACACACTGCCCGTCAAGTGATCCGAGTCGTTTCTACCCGAAGTCCGTGGCCCAACCGTAAGGAGGGAGCGGCCGAAGGTGGAGGGGGTAAGGAGCACTAAGTCGTAACAAGGTACCCGTACCGGAAGGTGTGGGTGGATCACCTCCTAAAAGAGTAACTACGCTAGGCACTGCTTAGCGAATACTCAGGTCGATTGTGTCACATCCTCGGCTTTCATCAAACCGGTATGCAGATTTAGGTCTGTGTGCCGGTTTTCTGTTTTTCTCCCCCAACATTTCCGGACATAATGAACTTGATGTCCAAGCTGCGTTACCTCACGGTGCCCGATATGGTCTGGTTGAACCAAGAACTCACCGGGGAACGAGTCTCTTATCGCTTTGACAAGCTGGAAGAGGCCGTGTTTACGCAGTACGCGTATGGCACCAGCGGCGATCTGTGGGCGCAGGCCCGCCGCTTTGTGCGGAGCTGGGATCGGTTGCAGCCCTTTGCGAAGGCGAATCGAGCGTGCGCTTTTGTGGGCCTCATCGGTTTCTTGCGGATGAACGATGCTGACCTCAACATCAGCCCAGCCGAAGCCGCCACCTGGATGGAAGCGGCAGTGGCCGGTCGCCTGGACCCCGCCGATTTTGCGGCGGAGTATCACACTCACACGCACCACGGCGCGGCCGATAGCAAAGCGGAACTGGCCGGGGTGCTGAGCCAATTTGGAGACGTGGCCAAGGCCATGGCCGCCTCGGGGCCCGACGTGCCGCTGCGAGAACTGGCGCGCACGCGCCTGACCGGCGAACTGAACTAAAGCGGTTTGGAGCGGGTGACGGGACTCGAACCCGCAACATTCAGCTTGGGAAGCTGACGCTCTACCATTGAACTACACCCGCTTGTTGCGTCAGCAAGCCTGTTTTGGAGCGGGAGACGGGAATCGAACCCGCATCCTCAGCTTGGAAGGCTGGAGCATTACCACTATGCTACTCCCGCGCTCGCGACGAGGCTCATTCTACCAGACGAGGTGAGGTCGCCTCGGCGCTAGAAGGCGATGCCGAGGGACCAAAAGGCGTACTTGCCTTTCACCAAGCCCACGCTGGCAAAGCAGGGCCGTTCGGCGAGGTCAAAGGCGTAGCCCACGCTCCAATTCGCGCCGAAGGTGTCCCATTCCGCCATCGCCGTCCAGTCGCCGCGCCACGCGCTCACGCTCCCAAAGGGTCGGCCTCGAAAGCGGGTGTCGCCCAGGCCCGCCGTGGCGTACCAGTCGCCCCCGTCGTAGGTGGCGACGCCGTACCAGCTGCGGCTTTCGCCGGGGTCGTTGCGGTTGGTGTCCATCCCCTGCGTGCCCCCTTGTCCGCCAATGTCCTGCACACCCACGGCAAAGGCGGCCGGTCCGGGCGTGCGCCAGCGCACTTGCGCACTCTGCACGTTGTCGAGGTAAGAACTGAGGAAGGTGGTGGCAAAGGCGCCCTCAAACTGGGGCGTCAAGGGCACCCCGACCAAGAAGCTGCCGGTCCAGTTGGCATCGGGGGCGTTGCCTCCCCTCTCGAACTCAAAACTCAGGGTTCGGCGGCCGTTCAGGAGCGAAGTGGCGGCCCCGATCTGCCAGGCGCGCGGCACATAGGCAATGGGGGTGGAGTGCGCCCAGGCGCCTCGGCCCAGGGTGCCATCAGCCCGAATCGGCAGGCCTCCACCCGGCAGGCCGCTCAATCCTCGGAACTGCGGAAACTGTCCCGGCCCGGCGAGTTCGGCCTGCGCGCAAGCGGCGCTGGCTACGCCCAGTAACAGCAATCCGAATTGGGTTCGCAGGGCCGGAGTTCGCATAGGGTCTAGGATACAAGAGATCGCGACCTCAAGCGCAGGTATATTTGAGAGCTACCGGAGGAAGGTTTCTCGCCGCGTGCCCGATTCGCAAAAACTGCAAAACGCTGACGACATTGATCTCAAACTTCTGGCGCGCTCGCTCCGTCAGCGTTGGTACCTCCCGGTCGGTTTCGCGTTTCTCCTCGCTATCTTGAGCGGGGTTTATACGTTCATCCAGCGGCCTCTTTTCCAGGCCAATGCGGTGCTCTTCATCCCCCCTACGGGAAATCGAGCCACGACGAACGGAATCCCCGGGTTTGGCAGCCTCGACATGACGGCAATGCTTGACGGCATCATGAAGAGCGAGCGGATTCGAAAGCCCGTGCGCGAATCCATGAAGATGCAGCGCGCAGAGTTTAACGAAGCCTTCATCGTCACGCCGAACGTCATCGAAAACCGGGTCGAAATCAAGATCACGGATGCCGATAAGAATCGAGCATTAGCGGGCCTCAAGAGCGTTCTTCAAGAACTCCGCGCCGTGGACAACGAGACGGGGATGAATATCACGCGGGCCAAACTCACGGAAACCCAGACTGCACTGGCGGCCGCCCGTAAGGAGTTGGTCACTGCCGAAGAGGACCTGCTCAAGTTCCAAAACGAACTCACGACGGTGCCGGATGGCGATAAATCCTATGTCGCCACGGGCTCTCTCAAACTCGTTCAAGAGCTTGAGTCGGAACTCCGCGCCGTCAACGATGAATACGCTAAGCGGAAAGCCCAGCTCCAAAGCAATGCAGCCGCCAACGACGACTTGCCGCGAGGGGTGCCCAGCATTGACGAGCTCCGCGCGGATCTTCGGCAAAAGGAAGTGGCCCGCAGCACGGCCCTTTCGCTCTACCAACCCGACACGCCGCAGGTGAAGCAAGCTAACGAGGCGGTCGAGGCCGTGCGGAAGGCGCTGGCGCTGGAAGTGCAGCGCTACCAGGCCGCGCAAAAGCTGGACTTTGACCCGCGAATGATCGAATTGGTGACGCGCCGCGAAGTGCTTAGCAACCAATTGGAGCGCGAACGCAAGCGAGCCCAGGTTGCCCCGGAACAAGCCACCGAGCTGCAAAGAAAGCTGCGTGCCGTGCAACAAGCCGACCGTAAGGTTATGCAAATCCTGGAGGCGGCCAATCAACTTGAGCAGCAAAGCCAAGTGAGCGGCGTGCAGTGGACGGTGTTGGACGCTCCTTACGTGTTGGACGAGCCCGTGAACAAATCCTATGGCCGAAACATTGTGGTTTTCGGGTTCATTGGTGGATTGATTGGCTTAGCACTCGCATCAAGAACGCGGGGAAACGCGGGATGAACGCCGCCGCTCGTCCGTTGCTGGTCGTGACCTACGGAGGTGGGCACGCCTTCATCGGGCAAGCGGTGGCCGAAGAATGGAAGCGCCGAGGTGGGCAGGTTGTTGCCCTGGCCCTCACGACCGCCCGCCGCGTTTACGATGAGGCCGGTATTGAAAACATCGGTTTTCGCGACCTGCTGACATCAAACGACCAGAAAGCTCTGGAATACGGAAGAAAGCTCGCCGAAGGGTTGCCGGCTCACCCCGATGTGTGCCACGAGGAATCGGAAGCCTATCTGGGGCTCTCTTATGCTGATCTTGTCGCCGAGCACGGCGACGCCGATGCCGAAAACCTCTTGGCCACCCAGGGGCGCCGCGCCTTCCGGCCCGTGACAGCCATCCGGCGATGTCTTGAGCGGATTAACCCCGTGGCGGTGCTGGCCACCAATAGCCCGCGTGCCGAGCAAGCGGCTCTAGCTATCGCGCAAGCACAAGGTCTCCCTAATGTCTGCGCGGTGGACTTGTTCGCGCGTTACGACCTCGACCGTCTGGGCCAGCCGGATTACGCCCAAAACATCTGTGTCATCACCGAAGCGGATCGACAACTTCTCGCCCAATCAGGGTGGGAGCCGACCCGCATTCACGTAACGGGGAATCCTTCGTTCGACCGGCTCGTGTCCGAGAAGTTTGCCGCGCAGGGAGCAGCCATTCGACGCCGACTGCCGCCCGGTCGCATCATCCTGTTCGCCAGTCAACCCACCGCCGCCGACCCCGGCTACGGGCCGCGCATGGCCCACGCCTTGGCGCCGGCGGTTCACAACTGGGGTGGACACTTGGTGGTGCGCCCGCACCCCAATGAGGTGTGGAGCCTGGATGACCTGCCCGTCGGCGTCACGGTTTCTCCGACTACAGAACCCGTGGAAGCTTGGCTTCACGCCGTGGACTATGTGGCCACGGCCACCAGCACCGTGGGTCTGCAAGCGGCGCTGCTGGGCCGGGGCATCTTGGAACTCGAAACCCCCGCCGGGATGGACCACTTCTCTTACGCCGAGATGGGCTTAGCAGCCCCCTTGCCCGCCGACGCCCTCTCCGAAACCGGCATCCGCAATGCCCTGGCCACCCCGTGTCCGGGTCTCTCGCAGTTGCCCAAGCCGGGCCAAGGTGCGGCCCGCGTGGCGGATGTCATCGCGCACGCCATCGCGCGCTGAGGCGAAAGGAGGCACGATGAGCGGACGAGGTCGAGCCACCCTTTGGGTTTTTGGCGGCATTCTGCTGGGTCGCATCATCGGCTACGTCCGTGAGCTCAGCATTGCGAGCACCTTTGGCCTTTCCGACATGGCCGACGTGGTGCAGGCGGGGCTCACCATCCCGGACGTGATGTTCAACCTGCTGGTCGGCGGGGCGGTGGGCGCGGCGCTGATCCCTGAGTTCACACGCCGGTCGGGGGAGGAGCGGAATGGGCTCCACCGGGCGGCTTTGATTTGGCTAGGGAGTGTCCTGGCGGTGGTGGCGATCATCGCGGCGATATGGCCTGCACCTTTAGTGACTCTCGTAGCGAGTGGGTTTAAGCCGCCCGCCAAGGTCGATCTCGTCACTCAGCTCGTGCGTGGACTCGTCTTTGTTGTGCCCCTCACGGCCGTGGCGGCCGTCACCCGGGCTTATCTGCACGCGCACCAGCGATTTGCCTCGGCCAGCATCAGCACGTTTATCTACAACCTGGGCTTGGTGGTGGGGGTGGTCCTCATGGGAGCGGGTGCCCCGCTCGAGGTCATCGTCATCGCGGCTCTAGCCGGGGCGGCCACGGCCTGGCTCGTGCAGCTCGCCGAATCCCGGATTGTCCGGGTGGCCGAAGTGGTCCGCGTGCCATTCGAATCTGCGCTCGCCCTCCGCTACGGGCAGGCCCTGGTGGTGGGCGTGCTGATTTTCGTCATGCCCGTGCTCGCCAAGTCCGCGGCGAGCCACTACGGCGAGGGCTCGTGGACCACCATGCACTACGCCATCAAGCTCATCGAGCTACCGCTGGGGACCATCCTCACGGTGCTGTCGGTGGTGCTCCTCCCGGCCTTTGCCGAGCGGCTGGAATCTCACCGCGAAGAATCTCTCGCCCTTGCCGGCAGCGCCCTCCGTGTCACGCTCATGCTGGCCGTTGCCATTGCCGCGCCGCTGGCGATCTTCAGCCAGGCCTTTGCCACGGTGCTGTTCGGCTACGGAGAGATGGGGCCGGAAGGCGCCCGCCGGGTCGGCGAACTGGCCGCGCCGCTCGTGGTGGCCATGGTGGGGCAGGCGATTCTGTCGCTTCTCACCTCGCTCAGCCACGCCCAGCGCGACATGGTGTCGCCGGTGGTGGCCTCGGTGGTGGCATTGGTGGTGGGGGCACTCACCGGATATCTCATGGCCCCCATGGGCATCACCAGCATCGCGGTGGCCTATGCCGTCACGTTCGCGGTGTTGCCGGTCGTCCTCATGGCCTTGCTCCATGTGCGGCACCGATTTGAGCTTGCCGCAAGCCTTGCGGGCATGAGGTACGGCATGTCCATCGCCATGATGGGCGGACTCGCGGTGGGCATCTCGGTGGTGGTGCGATTTGCGCCTCTCACCCCCCTGCTGCAAGTGGTCGTCGCCCTTGCCCTCGGGGCGGCGATGCTGGGGATTGGCCTGGTGGTGGGGCAAATCAAGCCCGACTTGGCCCAACTGCGGGGCGCGAAGCGGCAAAATCAAGAGGAGCCGCAAGACGCATGAAACTCATCATGATTGCCCGCGATCCAGAAATGGCCCAGTTTGTGGTCGAACACGGCGTGGAGCGCCTGATGGTGGACCTCGAAGTGCTGGGGAAAGCTGAGCGTCAAGGGCACCTCGATACTGTCTTTAGTCACCACACCTGGGACGATGTGGACGCGGTGCGCCGGGCCGTGCCGGAGGCCGAGGTCATGGTGCGGGTCAACCCCTATTACGAGGGCAGCGCCGACGAGATTCAACACGCCGTGGATGCCGGGGCGGACCTGGTGATGGTGCCCATGGTGGCGGACCCGGAGACGGTGGAGGCCTTCGCCGACTACGCCCAGGGCCGGGTGGGCTTGGTACCGCTGGTGGAAACCGCCGCCGGGGCTTGCCGGGTGCAGGCCATCGCCGCGACCCCCGGGGTGAAGGAGGTGTACTTCGGCCTCAATGACATGCACCTGCAAATGGGGCTGAGCTTTATGTTCGAACTTCTGGCGGGAGGCATGGTGGACGCGATGGCCAGCGCGTGCCAGCAAGTGCCCAACCGGTTTGGATTCGGGGGGATTGGCCGCATGGCCGGCGATCGCCTTCCGGGCCGCTCGGTGCTGGGCGAGCATGTGCGCTTGGGGTCCGAGAGCGTGATCCTGGCCCGATCCTTCCATGCCCGCAGCCAAAACCTGGCCGAACTCCGGGAGCGAGTGGACTTCCCGGCCGAAGTGCAAGCGCTCCGCCAAGCCCAGCAGGAACTGCAAGCGCGCACGCCGCAAGAGACCGAGCTCGACCGGCAGGCCACTGCGCAGTGCATCCACGCCATTGCCGCCCAAATCCGGCAGGGAGGGGCATGATCAAGCGCCTGTTCGATTTCCTCGTGGCCGGTGTGGCCTTGCTCATTTTTCTGCCGCTCATGTCAGTGCTGGCCCTGTGGGTCATGCTCAGCTCGCCGGGCGGGGCGCTCTTCCGGCAAACCCGGGTGGGACGCCACTGCCGCCCATTTACGATCTACAAGTTCCGCTCGATGGTGGCGGGGGCCGACCAAAAGGGCTCGCACAGCACGGCCAGCAACGATCCGCGCATCACGCGCGTGGGGTCCATTCTGCGCAAAACCAGCCTCGACGAACTCCCGCAACTCTGGAACGTGGTGAAGGGCGACATGAGCCTGGTGGGGCCGCGCCCCGATACGCCCAAGCAAGAATCGGACTACACGCCCGAGCAGTGGCAGCAGCGGCACCAGGTGCGGCCGGGCATTACAGGCTTGGCGCAGGCCAAGGGCCGCAATGTTTCGACGCTGGAGGAGCGCACCGCTTTTGACCTGGAGTATGTAGCCAAATCGAGCCTGAGTCTCGATCTCCGCATCCTGATGTGGACGGTGAAGCAAGTGCTGGGCAAGGGGAGTTTCTAAGTCGTGAAGATCTCGGCCATGCGCCTGCTGAACACCTTGGTCATTGGGATGTACGGGCTGATGATCACGCTCGGCATCGTGCAGTTTTCGTTGTGGAACCAGATCACCGACATCATTAGCTATAACACCGACCCGGTTTCGCTGATCCTCTCGGGGCACCTGCATGCACTGCGGTTTGCGGTGGTGTTCCCGGCCCTGTGGCTGAGCCTGGAAACCGGCTGGGACCAAGACTTGCTCTTTACCATCTGGGTGGGGATGGCGATTCTGGTGTGCGCATTCCAGGTGGCGCGGGCGTCTTCTTTGGCCTTGGCCGGTAACGAATCCCTCCGCCGGTGGACGCTGTTCCCTTCGCTTTTGGTTTTCGTGGCGATCTCATTTGCGATGAATGGCCGCATCGCGTTTGCCTTTGCGGGCATCGCCTGTTTGCTGGTGGCGCAGTTGCGTTGGCACCTGGGGCTCAATCGCAGCTTGACTTTGTTCTTGTTGGGTCAGCTCGGCAGCCTGGTTCTGATGTCGGTCAGCACCGGGACGTTTATGGTGGGGGCCCTGGTCATCTTGATGTTCGCCTTGGCGCAGCCGGTCATCCGCGACGGACGTTACTTGCGACGGCGGCAGGCCATCCACTTTGGGTCCGCATTGGTGGTGCTCTTTTCGCTGTATCCACTGCTGGGCAAATCGCTGCTCAAGAACATTGACTTTTACGGCGGGGGCATTGTCGGCCTCATTCGTATGCTCCAGCACGGCCTGGGGCGGTTCTTTCCTACCGACCTGGTGTCGCTGGCCATCTTGGCGGCCGGGGGGTTCTATTTCGCGTACCACGTGCTGCGGATGCTGGCCTTGCTGGTGCGCCAACAGCACCCCTTGGCGCCGGTGGCCTTGGGGGCCAGCCTCGCCATGGCCGGGGGTCTGTTTGGCCTTT
>CALRVA020000073.1:0-13378 GCA_943371495.1 Archangium gephyra
GGTTTTCTCTTGCGGCTTCTTGGGGTCGGGCTTGGTGCCGGCGGCGGGTTCCTTGACCACGTACCGGCGACCATCCTTCTCCTTGGCTACATAGGCAAACGGCACGCGAATGACGTTCTTACGTTCGGCCGCCTTGAGGGCGCAACTGGCCGACATCCCGCTCTTAATCGCGGGATCGCTTTGCGTCATAAGCACTTCTACGTCGTACTTCACCACCGGGTCGCCGACCACGCTTTGACCCACGGCGGCGTTGCCGGCGGCCACGCTGGTGGGGGCGATCTTGCGGATCATGCCGGTGTACTTCTTGCCCGGGAACGAGTCCACGGTGATTTCGGCTTCGGTGCCCTGGCTGAGGCGCGCGATGTCAATTTCGTTGATTTCGAGGCGGACGATGAGGCCCGAGCGGTCTTCGACCCGGACAATCGGAGTGCCCGCGGAGAAGCTCCCCAGAGCCGCCACCAATTCCCCTTCTTGCACCAATCGCTTGGTGACGACGCCGCTAATGGGCGCACGAATCTCGGTTTCGGTGAGTTGCCGCTCGCCGTCTTGCAGTTGCACGGCGATTTGCTCCACCGAGGCGGACTGCTGGGCGCGGCTGGCGACGTCGGCATCAATGCCGCGCAGGTTCGCTTGGGCGTCGCTCAGGGCCTTGAGGGCTTGCTGATATTGCTCACGCTTGGCTCCATCTTGCACCGTGTTCAAGCGGGCACGTTGCAGTTCCATTTCGGCTTGCTTTACGCGTTCTTCGGCTTGCTTGCGCTCGAGGATCTGTTGCTCATCGAACCGGCTGAGCGTGGCCTGGGCCGTTTCCACGCGGGTGGCGGCCAGTCGCAGGTTCAGTTGGGCACTTTCGTAAGATCGTTGGGAAACATAACCGAGGTCAAGCAGTTCCTTTTGGCGGCGCTCTTCGGCGGCGGCTTGGGCTAGCTGGTTCTTGGCGTCTTCCACACTGGCCAACGTATTGGCGCGGGCGTTCGGCTGGGTGACCTTCGCTAGCTGATCGTAAGACTGTTGAGCACTGCGCAGGTTGGCTTCGGCGGAGGAAATCGCGTTGCGCGTGAGGTCCGGCTGAACCTTGTTTTCGGCCTCCAACTGACGGATGATGGACCGCTGCCGCTCAATGGCATTGAGGGCCGTCTGCCGCGACTCACGAATGCGAGCGTCCGACGCGCGCACAGCGCTCTGCGCACCACGCAGTTGGGCGCGAGTCTGCTTGATTTGCAATTCGGTTTCTTGCGGGTCGATGACGCCGATGAGCTGACCCTTGGTTACGAAATCCCCTTCGTCCACCAGCAAGCGGGCCACGCGGCCACTGATGCGGCTCTTGACTTCGACGGTCTTGAGAGCTTCCAGGCGCCCGGACTCGACGACTTCATTGGCAACGTCGCCCCGGCTTACCGTATGGACACTGCCCTTCTCCGCCGGCTTCGCCCCGCCCATCGCAGGCATCCGGCACCCGGAGAGAACCGCCGCTCCCACCACCACTGCCACCAGTGGGTACCAACGTCGATCACGATTCATCATAAAAACACCGTCCGCTTGCGCGCACTAACCCCTTACCGACGTAGCAGACCCGAGGTTTCGATTCGTAATGCGTTCGTTGGGACCATTCACCCGGCCCGGCGGGCAACTTTGTTCGGCTAGACTAGGGCTTCTATGCTGAAGGTCGAAGGACTGAATGTCTTTTACGGCGCCATTCAGGCCCTTGATGACGTGACGATTGAAGTCAATGAGGGCGAGATTGTTTCGATCATTGGCAGCAATGGCGCGGGCAAGAGCACGCTTTTGCGCACAATCTCCGGCCTGAACCGACCGCGCGGCGGGGACATCCTTTTTGAAGGCGAGAGCATTGCCGGGGACACTCCGGACAAAATCGTGGCGCGCGGGATTAGCCAATCGCCCGAAGGCCGCCGCATCTTCACCAACATGACGGTGTGGGAGAACCTGCAACTGGGGGCCCACATCCGCAACGATGCCGCTGGCATCCAGGAGGACATGGACCGAGCGACCAAGCGCTTCCCTCGCCTCGCCGAGCGCATTAAGCAGAACGCAGGCACCCTGAGCGGCGGCGAACAGCAGATGGTGGCCATGAGCCGGGCGATGATGAGCCGACCCAAGCTGCTGCTATTGGACGAACCGAGCATGGGCCTCGCCCCGAACTTGGTCACCGAAATCTTCCGCATCATCACCGAACTGAACGCCGACGGCACCACCATCTTGCTGGTGGAGCAGAACGCCAGCCGCGCCCTGGACATCGCCCACCGAGCCTACGTGCTGGAAACCGGCCGGGTGGTGCTGGCGGACACCGGGAAGAATCTGCTGGCCAACCCGAAGGTGAAAGAAGCGTACTTGGGGGGCTGACGCCGCATGAACACCCTCCGCTTTGTGCCCTTTGCTGAGCAACACGTCGCAGACGTCGTTCGCATTGACCAAGCGTGCCAGGCCAAGCCGTGGTCGGAAGCAGCGGTGCGGCTGGAGCTCGAGCGGCCGGAAGGCGTGTTCTTGGTGGCGCTGGTGGATGGCGAAGTGGCCGGGTTTGCAGGGGCCTGGATGGTGCTGGACGAAGCGCACGTGATCAATGTAGCGGTGGACCCGCCCCGCCAGCGGCAACGGATTGGCGAGCGGATGATGACCGCTTTGCTTGATGCTTGCCAAAAGAAGGGCGCAACCTGCGCGACACTGGAAGTGCGCGCGAGCAACGAACCCGCGATTGCGCTCTACAAGAAGTTCGGATTCCGAGATGTGGCGCGGCGGCGCGGCTACTACATCGATAACAAAGAAGATGCCGTGGTGATGTGGTGCGACGCGCTGGCCGAGGTGGTCTGAGCCAACCCCATGCGCGTACTGGGCATCGAAACCAGTTGTGACGAAACAGCCGCCGCGTGGCTGGTGGAGGGCGCGGTGGTCCGCAATGTGATTAGCTCGCAGGTGACCCTGCACGCCCAGTGGGGCGGCATTGTGCCGGAAGCCGCCGCCCGGGCGCACGTGGAGGCCATTCTCCCGGTGCTGAGCGAAGCGATGGGCGAGGACGGCCCGCCGGACGGCATTGCCGTGACCAACCGCCCCGGCCTGGTGGGTGCCCTGAGCGTGGGCGTGAGTGCCGCCAATGCGCTGGCGACCCTGTGGCGCGTGCCGATGGTTGGGGTGCACCATATTGAAGGTCACATTTTGAGCCCATTTGCGGCGGGCGAACCCCAACCGCCCTTCCCTCACCTGTGCCTGGTGGTGAGCGGGGGGCACACCGAGTTGGTGCGCGTGGATGCGCCCGGGCAATACCGCATCCTGGCCGAAACCGTGGACGATGCGGCCGGGGAAGCCTTTGACAAAGGGGCGCGCTTGCTGGGCCTGGGATATCCGGGCGGACGAGCCTTGCAAGAACTGGCCCGGGGTGGCGATTCGAAGCGCTATGCTTTGCCCCGCGCCCTGCCGGGGGACGGAGCGAAGTTTTCGTTTTCGGGCTTGAAGACGGCGATGAGGTTGCTGGTGGACCGCGAGGGCGAGAACCTGGACCGGGCGGATGCGGCGGCTTCGTTGCAGGCGGCGATTGTGGATGCCTTGGTGCGCAAGGCTTTGCGGGCCCTGGATGAAGAGGGGTTGAAAGCGATGACCCTGGTGGGGGGCGTGGCGGCTAACGAAAGCCTGCGGGAGTCTTTGTCGGTGGCCTGCGGAAAGGTTGGCGCGGCGTTCTTTACGCCACCGTTTGACCGCTGCACGGATAATGCGGCGATGATCGCGATCGCAGGCTCGTTCCGCCTGGCGCGGGGGATGGCCGATGATCTTTCGCTCGACGTGATGCCGAACGCAGACTTGCCGGCTTACTAAGCGCGCGGGTGCGCCTTGCGGTATTGATTTTCCGTTTGCCGCAGGTCCAATTGAGTGTAGATCTGGGTGGTGGCGAGGCTGGCGTGACCCAGCAGCTCTTGCACGGCGCGGAGGTCGGCGCCGCCTTCCAGCAAATGCACGGCGTAGGTGTGGCGCAGGGTGTGGGCCGAGATGCCCCGCCCCAGACCCGCGCGGCGGGCTCGCTGGCGCACGATGCGATCCGCGGACTGCCGGGAGAGCGGCCCGCCCCGGTCGTTCAGCCACAGCGCGGCGACAGGCTTGGTTGCCAGTTGGGGGCGTGCGTCGCGCACATAAGTTTCCACCCAGGCCCAGGTTTCGGCGGGGACGGGCAGCACGCGGGTCTTGCCGCGCTTACCGGTGACGCGCAATGCTTGGTCCCCCGTTAGCACCGCATCGGTGCGGAGGCTCACCGCTTCAGAAACCCGCAGCCCGGTGCCGTACAGCAATTCCAAAAATGCTCGGTCACGGAGGTTGCGGGGGGAATCGAGGTCCGTGTTCTCCAAAAGCTGAGTGAGTTCCGCCGCCGGCAGCGCCTTGGGCAAATGCCGCAAGGGCCGACCAAATCGCAGATCCGGCCAGTCCCACTGCGCCCGCCGGCCGGTGCGGATCATCCACCGATTGAGGCTACGCAGGGCGGCGAGGCGGCGCAGGCGGGTGCGAGGAGCCACATCGGCCAATTGAGAATGGTAGGCCACCACGTCGGGGGCGTGGATCTGCGCGAACTGGGAGTGCCCCTGCCGCCCAAACCACAACGCCGCGAGGTGCAGGTCGTTCTCGTACGCGGCTAAGGTGTGGGGGCTGGCGCCCCGCTCGTGCCGGAGGTGGTCGAGGAAGGATTCGATGTCGAGGCGGAATCCGTCGCCGATTTCGGTTTTTTCCGCCATATCCACACTTCAGGACGGATGTACATCAGGTCATGGATGCGCGGTCCCCCCGTTCCGATGCGCTGCCACACTTCGTAGTCTTGTTGCAGCCGGTCGCGGAACCGCTCCATGTCCTTCACCGCCGCTTCAAATTGGGGCCGAGCGGCGGGGTCAGCCGCGATGCGGGCGAGGTCGTCCGACTCGAAACTGCTGAAGGCGATGTAATCCGGTTGCACTTCCTCAATCAGGCGCACATCCCAGTTGATGCGGCCCCCATCGGCGGCCACATATCGCACGACGGAGGGGTTGGTGGCCTCGCGCATGGCGGCATCACGCTGGTCCACGGGCACAAAGCGCGGCGCGGTGGCCATGGGATAAAGCGTGGGGGAATAGAACCACGGGTCCGACACCAGGCCGACCGTCACCGGCCCCTTGGCCGCCTCGGCCTTGAGGATCGCGGCGGCTTGTTCTCGCGAATCCGGCCCCGCCATCCACATCGTCATTTGCGCGGCCCCGACCGCTCCCCCGCCGAGCAAACCGGCCACGGAGAGCATGGCGGCGGCCACGCCAATGCGGCCCGAATTCTTGCCCTGCGCGTGCCACTGCGAGACCAGCGCCCCGAGACCAACCATGAGCGGAGCGACCATGGGCAGGGTGTAGCGGAGGAACTTGACCTCCGCCCGGCCGATGAGCACGTAGGTCACCAGCGCCCAGGCGAGGGCCGCCACCACGTAGGGTTGCTTGCGCCAGGCGCCGAAGCCAAGGCCAAAGACACCAAGCAACAGCACCGGTGCGCCCAGCACGGCCACCAGGTTGCCGAGGTGGTAGACCCAGCCCGGCGCGGTGGCCCCGAACACAAATTCGTGCCCGGTTTGGGTGTGCAGCCACTCGTAGCGGAGGTCTCGGAAGAAGGCTCCTTGCTCCAAGAAAATGCCCGGCGTGGTGAAGCAGAACGTGGCCAAGGCCACGAGCCCCGCGATGCCAATGGACTTGATGCGGCACGTCCACGCGAGTTCGGCAAACATCAGCACGACCACCAAGCCGACGAGGGCCGTGATCCCGGTGTATTTGGTGCCCGCACTGAGCCCGGCGAGCAATCCCGCCACCACGGCGGCCTTGGTGTGCGTCCACACCTTGCCGTGGGCAGTGGGCAACATCATGCTGGCCGCCAGCAGCGAGCCGAACCCAAAAGCCGCCGCGACCATGTCCACGCTCTGGAACCGGCTGTGGACCACCATTCCCGGGGCCACGGCCACCCCCATCGCGGCAATGACGGCCCCGGTGGCGCGGCCCTGCCGAGCCACGTAGGTGTAGGTCATCCACACCAACGAAGCCCCGGCCAGCACGCTCATCCAACGGGCGGCGAGGGTGGCGTTGCCGACGATCTGCCAGGCTTCGGTGCCGCCCATATAGGCTCCCGCGAGCTTGGCGGCGACGCTACTGAGGATGAGATAGAGCGTGCCGTAGTTGTAGAACCCCGGGAGCAAGTCACCCTTGCCGAGGTCCACGGCCTGCGAGTACAGCCAAACGATGGGCTCATCAGGGTGCAGGCTCCAGAGATTGTCCGGCGTTGGCAACCCCCAGCGTAATCCTATGGACCGCACCAGCACCGCAAACAGAAAGAGCCCCGGGGCGAACCAGGGGCTTCTAAGGATCTGTTGCAGGCGAGGACCGGTCATTAAGGCGTGAGTTGCAGTTGGCTTCGACCGCTCAGTTTCTGCTCGACCACGGGTCGCCCGGGGACTTGCGCCACCCGCACGTCGTAGCCGCCCTTGCTCACCGCCAGCGCGCGGAGCGTTTTGCGGGTGTTGAGGTCGAGATCGAAATCAATCGTGGCGTCCAGCTTGAGGTTGATGGCTTCCAAACCGGACTGGCCCGGCGTCATGCCCATGGACTGATTCACAAACTCGGCGGCGTTGCTATCCAACGACATGGTGGCTTGCACCCGGTGGAATTTCTGCCCATTGACTTCCATCACGCCCTTGTAGGTGTAGGTGTAGTCCAGGCGTTGCACGGCGGCCTTATCGCTATTGGCGATGCGCTGCGGCGAGTAGCCCACTGTTCGCTTCCAGGTGTCGCCCACGCGCACTTCGTCGTACGGGAGCTTCGGGCTGAGGTCCATACCGGAGTCGAGCGAACCGGTGAACAGCGCCAAACGCTGAAGTTCGCCGGTGAACTGCCCCACCACGCTCATCAAGTCTTGCGGGGCCGGAGCGGCCGGACTACTGGCGGCGGCCCATCGGGCAACGAGCGCCTTTGCGTTCGTCATCTCGTTGGCCGGCGAAAGCGTCATCTCGTAGTTGATGTTGGTTTGCTCCACGTTCTTGCGCGGCGGCGAAGACGCGGTTTCTCCGTCCGTGATCGTCATCGTCGGACGACGATAGATGTGCACGGCAAACCCTTCGTCCAGCATCTGCTTGACGCTGAGCGAAAAGTCGTAATCAATGCGCACGGAACTGGGCAGGAACACGGTCTGTCCCAGCTGCCGGGTTTCCATTTGCAACCGCGAACGCACCGCGTACTTGCTGGTCTCTCCCGCCTTAAAAACGCGGGAGATATCAACGTATTGGGGAGACGTTTGCAGGCTGGTCGCCAGAGCCAGAGTGGAAATCAGCATGAGCTTATGATTCTAACGCGCGAAGACGTTGCTTCGCGATCACCATTCGTTGAATTTCGCTACAACCTTCGCCGATTTCCGTCAGTTTGGCGTCGCGCCACAGCTTTTCGACCAAGAATTCGAACGTCATGCCGCGTCCGCCGTGGATTTGGATGGCGTTGTTGGTCACGCGGTTGCTGGCTTCGCTCGCAAAGAGCTTGGCCATGCTGGCAATGGTGGTGACGTTCTCGCCGCGATCGTACATCGCTGCACCCTTGTGCAGGAGCAGGCGCGCCGCTTCCACGTCCAGTTCGTTGTCGGCGAGCATGTTTTGCACCGACTGCATATCGGCGAGGCGGCGGTTGAACTGTTCGCGCTTCACGCTGTATTCAGCGGCAAGTTCGGCAGCCTTTTCGGCAATGCCCACGGCCATGGCGGCGATGCCTAGGCGGCCTCGGTAGAGGAGGCTGATGGCCTGCTCAAAGGTGCACGGGGTGTGCCAGCCCTGCGCATTGTTGAGCTTGAATTCGCTGGTCCAGCTGGCCTTCACGCCCACGGTCGGAATGCGACCCACGAGCTCAAAGCCCGGCTGGTCCGTTTCCACCAGGAACGCGCTCAGCTCCTTCTCGCTCGTCCGGGCGATGAGGATGATGAGGTCGGCGGGGCCACCGTTGGTGATGAACTTCTTGTGGCCATTGATGGTGAAGTAGCCATCTTGTCCCGGGGTGGGTTCGGCCTTAGTTTGCACGCGGCGGGCGTCACTACCGGCGTCCGGCTCGGTGAGGCCCCAGGCCAGCTTCAGGCGACCGGCCACGGCATCGGCCAGATACTTTTCGCGCTGAGCGTCGGTGGCAAAGTGCACCAGGTGGGCAATGCAGAGCGCATTGATGGCGGCGACGTTCATCGAGAGCGCAGGGTCGCCCTTGGCCAGTTCGCGGCACATTTCCACGTAGGCCATGCAGCTTCGCTCAGACCCGCCCATTGACTTCGGCACGGTGACGGACAACATGCCCGCCGCGCCCAACTTCGTCCAGATGTCCGCCGAGAAGGTGTCGTTCTCCCACTCCCGGGTGTAGGGGGCCACGTGCTCGGCCACAAAGGCTCGGACTTGGTCAAGAAACTGGGTTTCCTCAGCGTTGAGGGTAGGAATCAAGACGGGGGCACTGGGCGTCGTCATCGTCGCGCTCATAATTTCATTCTACTGCTCTTGTCGCCGCTCCATCCCCTCGCTTAAGGGAATCAGGACCGTTCCCCGCCTCCTTGCGAGGCTGAGATGATGTAACGAGAGTTGAACGCGCTATTGGAACGTGATCTCGGCTTCGGTGAGCGGTTCCAATAAGCGTCGTAGTTCGATTTCAGCTTGGGTGTGGGCGGCCTCGGCAATTCCCGCCGTGCGGGCTTTCTCGATCGCATCGGCTCCGGCCACGCGCTCCGCGTCCAGGGTCACGTTGGCATCCTTCCACAGGAAGCCCGGGCGCACCCACTCCGCCCGCGCTTGCACGCCGGCGAGTTCCACACTGGTGAGGGGAAGAGTGACGGTGAACCCTGTCTCCGGGTCCCCGCTCACCTTCACCATCCGTAGATCCACACCGGCCCGAACTTGCGCACGATAAGTGATCAGGGCATCGTTGCGCGTGGTGGTGTGGACGAGTGACGCGACGCCCGGCACCGCATTCCAGCCGTCTTCGGCCTCTCTCGCGGTGGTATGCCGGAGCACGCCGTTGTAGTTGTGCTGCACGGTTTGCAGTCGGCCCATGGTTTGCACCTGGGTCAGCAATGCGTCCGCCGTCACCGGGGCCTCGCCCCGGGGGGTAAGCAGTTGCACGCTGGCCAGAAGGGCCATCACGGCCGCTCCGACTCCGATGCTGATGCGTGTGCGCTTCGTCACATTCAGTTAGACGACTTTTCCCCACCCAATCGAGCCCGAGTCCCAATTCTGTGCCCGGAACCCGGCATTTTTGGCAATCGACCCGGTAGGATGAGTGTCCATCGGGACGGACCGATGGGCAAGGGCGCCCGACCTTTTTTAAGGTAGGGCGCTTTTTTCTTTGGAGTCCTTGTCTCGGGAGATCCTATCCTCATGAGCGAAATAAAGACCCCTCAGCAAGCCCTTCAGTATCTGAGCGATCAGCATGCTGAATTCGTGGACATCCGGTTTACCGACCCCTTTGGAGCCTGGCAGCACTTCACCGTCCCCGTTCATGTGTTCAATGAGGAAACATTTGAGAACGGGTTCGCGTTTGATGGTTCGAGCGTGCGTGGGTTCCAGTCCATTGACCAATCGGACATGCTGATGATCCCGGATCCGTCTTCGGTGTTCATGGACCCGTTCACCGAGCACGCAACGGCGGTGATGGTGTGCAACATCGAGGACCCGATCACCCGCGAGCGCTATAGCCGCGACCCGCGCTATGTGGCCGTGAAGGCCGAGCAGTACCTGAAGAGCACGGGCATCGGGGACATCGTTTTCTTCGGCCCCGAGGCTGAATTCTTCGTGTTCGACCAACTTGCCTACGGCTACGGCCCGGATGGCGGCTTCTTTAGCGTGGATGGCGAGGAAGCCCCGTGGAACAGTGGCAACGAAGACGCCCTGGGCTACACCATGCGGACCAAGGGTGGCTACTGCCCCTGCTCGCCGAGCGACAAGCTCCGCGACCTGCGCAGCACGATGGTGACCCTGCTGGAAGATGTGGGCATCACCACCGAAATCCATCACCACGAGGTGGGCGTGCCGGGCCAGTGCGAAATCGGAATCAAGTTCGGCCAATTGCTGGAAATGGCGGACAAGCTGATGCGCTTCAAGTACGTCATCAAGAACGCCGCCGCCGCCGAGGGCATGGTGGCGACGTTTATGCCGAAGCCGATCTTTGGCGACAACGGTTCCGGGATGCACTGCCACCAGAGCATCTGGAAGAACGGCGAGAACACATTCTACGATGAAGCCGGTTACGCCGGGCTGAGCGACACGGCCCGCTGGTACATCGGCGGCCTGCTGAAGCACGCGCCTTCCCTGCTCGCCTTCACCAACCCGACCACCAACTCGTACCGACGACTGGTGCCGGGCTACGAAGCCCCGATCAACCTCATCTACTCCGCCCGCAACCGATCTGCGTGTGTGCGCATCCCGATGTTCAGCAAGAGCCCGAAGGCGAAGCGAATCGAGTTCCGCGCGCCGGACCCGATGGCGAATCCGTACCTGGCCTTCTCCGCGATGATGATGGCCGGCCTGGACGGGATTCAGAACCGCATCGAGCCGCCCGCCCCGCTGGACAAGGACCTCTACGAACTGCCCCGCGAGGAGCGCGCGAACATCCAGCAAACGCCGGGTTCGCTGCAGGCGGTGCTTGAGAACCTGCAGAACGACCACGCCTACCTGCTGAAGGGTGACGTGTTCACGCCGGACCTCATTGAGGCGTACATCAGCTACAAGATGAAGCACGAAGTTGAGGCGATCGCTCTGCGGCCGCACCCGTACGAGTTCTTCCTCTACAGCGACAACTAAGCTCTTCCTGAGCTAGCGAAGAAGGCCCTGAGATCGGAAACGGTCTCGGGGCTTACTTTTTGTTCGCCTTTGGCGTTTGGAAGGGGCGGAAGCGCCAGCGGAGGAGGGTCCAGAACGCCTCGGGGGCGTCGGTCCAGCGAATCTTTTTCCCCGCTTGCTTGCCGCGCGGGACGTAGGTGATGGGCACCTCGTGGATGCGATGACCAAGGCGGATGGCCTTGGCCGTGACTTCCGGGCAGAACTCGAAGCGCTCGCACTCCAGGTTCATTTCGTTCATCACATTGCGCTTGACGGCCTTGTAGCAGGTGGCTTCGTCGGTGATTTTTCGCCCGTAGAGCAGGGCCACCGCCCAGCGGAGCATGAGGTTCACCAGCTTATTGGGCAGGGCCATGCCGTTGACTAGCCCCTTGGCAAAGCGGGTGCCATACACCACGGTGTGCTGGCCGGCCAGGATGGGCTGGATGAGCTGGGCGAGCTCTTCAGGGACGTACTCGAGGTCCGCGTCTTGAATCACAACCACGCGGCCGGTGGCTACGGCCAGCGCCTTGCGGATGGCATTGCCCTTGCCCGTGCGGCGGGGGTTGGTGAGCACCCGAATCTGGTCGCCGTAGCTGGCCAGGATTTCGCCAGTGCGGTCGTCGCTGCCATCGTTCACCACAATCACCTCGGCTTGCAGCGGCAGCGCCAGCAAGCGGTCAATGACCTCGCCGATGGTGTCCTCCTCATTGAGAGCGGGGACGATGATGCTCACATCCGGCGCGGCGGGCGCGCCAGGGACATCAGCGGGAGTGGGCGAAAGCGCGTCCATGCGACGGCAGAAGGATACACTCCCCAAGAGGATTATGGGAGAACGGTTCGACTTGGCCCTGGTGGGCGGTGAAGTTCAAAGCGGTACGGGCCGCTTCCGGGCGGATGTGGGCATTCGGGATGGACGCATTGCGGCGGTGGGCTCGCTTGACCTTTCCGACGCCCAAGTAGTCGTGGATATCACGGGTTTGTGGGTCTGGCCGGGGGTCATCGATTCGCAGGTGCACTTCCGCGAACCCGGCCTAGTGCACAAAGAGGACCTGGCCACGGGCTCGATGGCGGCGGTGCTGGGCGGGGTGACCACGGTGTTTGAAGAACCGAACACCAACCCCACCACCACCACTCGGGCGACCCTGCAGGACAAGCTGGCCCGCGCGGAGGGCCGGATGTGGTGCCACTACGCTTTCTGGGTGGGCGCGAGCATGGAGAACCTGGACGACATCCCGAACCTGGACCCGCAGCCGGGTTCGCCGGGCATTGGCGAGGTGTTCATGGGCAGTAGCACCGGCCCGCTGCTGGTGGCCGACGACGACGCCCTGCGCCGCGTGCTGCAGGGGGCAACTCGCACCGTCAGCATCCACGCTGAAGATGAGAAGCGGCTGCTTGCCCGGCTGGAGATTCGGGATGCTGACCGGCACGCCCGGAACCACCCGGTGTGGCGCGATGTGGAGAGCAGTGTGATGGCCACCCGGCGCATTTTGGCGCTGAGCGCCGAGACCAAGCAGCCGGTGCATATCCTGCACGTCAGCACGAGGGATGAGGTGGCCCTGCTGGCCAACGCCAAGCGCCGTAACCTGGGCACCACTTGCGAGATCACACCCCAGCACCTGACCTTTACGGCGGAAGATTACGAAGCCTTGGGTTCACGCATCCAGATGAACACCCCCATTCGCGAGGCAGAACACAAGAGCGGCCTCTGGAAAGCCGTGCGAGAGGGTGTCTTTGACGTGATTGGCAGTGACCACGCCCCGCACACGCTGGAGGAGAAGATTCAGCGGTATCCGCAGTCGCCCAGCGGGATGCCGGGGGTGCAGACCCTGCTCCCGGTGATGCTGGACCACGCGGCGGCGGGGCGGATCTCTTACGAACTGCTCGTGCAAATGACCAGCGAGAATCCGGCGCGTATCTTTGGCGTGGCGGGGGCGGGCACGGTGGCGCCGGGAGCTAACGCCGACCTGGCGATTGTAGACCCGAAGGCGCAATGGGAAGTGACCGATGCGGCAATGGCCAGCAAGTGCGGATGGACGCCCTACGTGGGGCGTACCCTGACCGGGCGCGTGGTGCACACCCTGGTGCGGGGGACGTGGGCCGTGAGGGACGGGGTGCTTGCCGACGGCCCCCACGGCCAGATGGTCGAGTTTACGAACTTGAGCTGAGTTACCAGCCGGCGCTGCTGACGCCCAGGCGTTGGCTGCCCCGGTTGCCCGGCATGGCGATGCCGCCCGGCGGGTTGAACCCGTGCGAGCCACCGTTGCCACCCTCCGGTTCGCCTAGGCCCCCAATCACGTTGGTCGCGTGCATCAGGGCTTCGGCCAGGTTGGCGTGGGTTTGGGCAATCCAACCGAGGCGCTCCCCGCTGGTGCCCCGCACCGCCGTGTCCACGCCGTCCACGTAGTGGCCAGGATCAAGCGCGCGGTCGGCACTGGGGTTCCCAGTGGCGACATCGTAGGCTTGCTCGCCGCGATCGTAGGCGTCGCTGGCTTCATCGTAGGCTTCGTAGGCGCGGCCCCCGTAACGCTCGCCCAGCCGATCCTGAGCGTAATCCCG
>CALRVA020000074.1:0-13359 GCA_943371495.1 Archangium gephyra
GAAGGAAGAAGTTTGGGTCCGGCTGTTTCAATCCCGGCCGAACCCCTTCTTACCGTCAGCTGACTAGCGGTTGGCGGGGGCCTTGAGAGCCCCGTCCATCCAGTCGCTGGGCGGGCGCGGGCCATCGGGCCGGAAGTTCATCGGGGCCAGCACCAGCGTATCCAACAAGACTTCCTCGCCGGGGTTCGCCGAGAACTGCACCTTGAACTGGTGGTCACCCTCAATGAGATTCACCGAGCCGAGCTTGTACCAGGCAAAACCCTGACCGTAACCGGAGATGCCGGATTCGGCGGGGCCGAGCACGATCTCGCCGAACTGCGCCGCCAGGCGGTGCACCGCCCCGGCCGGCACGCTCGCCGCCACCCAGACCTCGTGGTTGCCCGGGATGCGGGTGGTCACCTTGAACTGGGCTTCGGCCATGCCGCCAAAGCGGGGCGCCATGCGCAGAACCTGCTTGCTGGAAGAACCACTGCGCGTCACCAAGCCCGCCAGTTGGGCGGCATTGGCGCTGTCGGCGCTGCGCCACAGGTAGGGCGCACTGCGGGCCAGCATGCGGTCCAGGATGGTCCACATGGCTTGGCTGGCGCGGCCGGGGTTGCGTTCCCATCCGCTCAGGGCGGCGGTGACTTCCACTTGTTCGCGGCCGTCGGGGTCAGCCAGAGTCGGCACGGCACCGAGGAGGGTGTTCACCTTCAAAGCCGCGTTTTCAAAGGCGTCGGCGGGGATGATCGGGTCGTTCGAGCCCCGGACGATGATGGGGAGCGAAGGGAGCACCATTTCCACGCCGCGCCGCACCTTCTTCACCTCGATGGGCGTGCCATCGGGCGTGTAGAACCTGAGCGAGTCAGCTTGGTCGTGGACGATCCGCACCGGGGTGTCGGCGGAGAGGCTCCAAAGCACCGTCGCGATGCCATCCTGCTCTTGCACGGTGTAGCCTTCGTAGCGGCCGCCCATGCGTAAGCGGTCACCGGCCACCGGGGCGGGCAGCCACAGCACGTTGCCGGGCAACACCATCGGTTGGGCGGGGTCCCGCGCATCCAGGGGGAAGAACAAGGTCTTGGGCGCGGTGAGCGGAGTGCTCAGCGGCTCCGTGCTGGCCACGCGCCGCCACACCTCGGGGTCTTGGCTGCGGACAAACACCGCTTGGGCTCCGGCCTGGGCCACGCGGTCCAAGGCATCGTCCACGCTCAGTTCGCCGCTCAGGCGCAGATCGGTCACGCCCACCCAGGTGGCGGCGTTGCGACGGAACGCGGTGCCGAGTGCCCCCGACATTTCGTTGATAATCTCAAACTCGCGGGCGGCGCTGAGGCTGGCCCCCACGCCGTCCAGGCCCGCTTCGGGTCGGGCGGCCAGGCCATCCCAGCCGTCCCATTCTTGCATCACGGGCACGCCCGTTTCTTTGCGCAGGGCATCCGTCAGACGGGTGGTGCGCCGCACCCCGGCGATGGTCTGGGCTTCGCGCAGGTCGTTCCACAGGGTGGTGGCCCGCACATTGACGTTGAAGATGGTGTTGGTCTCGGGGTCCCACGCGGCGTCCAAGCCCTTGCCGTTGGACCAAAGGGGCACCAGGCGGGCCGCATCGTTGATATCGCGGAAGTTGGCCGCGCCAATGCCCCACGAGCGAACCAGGGTGGAAACAGCTCCGTACTTGGCCCGCAAGTACGCCGCAAACTCGGTGCGGAAGAGCGGTGACAGCGGCACGCCATTCTTGGGGGCACTATTGCCCGGGATGCGACCGAGGGGGTTCACCCAGCCGCGCAGACCCGGCCCGAACTCGTTCTGCTTGATGTTCAGCAGCATCTGGTCGCGGTGCGTATCCAGTCCTTCGTAGAAGTCAGGCTGCCCCCCGGTGCGGGTGACCGGGAAGGCGAGCAGCACATGCGTGCCGCCCAGCGGGTGGGTGACCTTGTATTCCAGCCGTCCGCCGGAGGTGGGCACAATTTCGGAGTGAGTGCGGCGACCATCGGCCCCCGCCAAGATGATGAGCACCCGCGTCACCCCGGGCATGGGGGTGGAAATCACGGTGCCGGTGCGTGCGTTCTCGATGCGGTAGGAGTCGGGTTCGATGGTCACGGACTCCGGCGTCGGGGCCAGGCTGTCAATCGCAATCCAATAGCGCTGCCCAGTGTTCTTGACGGCGTCCAGGGCTTCGGTCCAACCGCGACCGTCGGCGGGGAGCTCGATGATCAGGTCGGTGATGCCCGCTTCGTGGGTGCCTCGGATGGCCTCGGCGGTTCCGGGCACGCGCACCCCTACCGGGCGGTAGGGACGACCTTCCCATTCCAGGGCATGGCCCGGGGTGACTTTCCAAAGGCCGGCGGAAGGGGTTTGGGGGGTAGCCGGTGTGGTTCCGGCGATCGCCAGGAAAAGGACGGCAATCATAGGCACACTCTACCCGTCAAACGGGTGGCGCGCTGGTAGGCTTCACTCTGGTGACTACTTCCACGCTCTCCGTTTCTCAGCGCGCCATCAACACCTTGCGCGGCCTAGCCATGGACATGGTGGAAGCAGCGAACAGTGGCCACCCGGGCTTGCCGATGGGCGCGGCGGTGATGGCCCACCAACTGTGGACCGGGCCGCTGAGCGTGGACCCGACCCACCCGGAGTGGTTTGACCGCGACCGGTTTATCCTCTCGGCGGGGCACGGCTCGGCGTTGCTCTACGGCCTGTTGCACCTCGCCGGTTTTGACTTGCCGATGGAGGAGCTGAAGAACTTCCGTCAGTGGGGAAGCAAGACTCCCGGCCACCCGGAAAACGGCCTGACGCCGGGCGTGGAAATGGCCACAGGGCCCCTTGGCCAAGGTATCAGCACCGCCGTGGGAATGGCAATGGCGGAGCGCTGGCTGGCCGCACGCTTTAATCGTCCGGGCCATGACGTGGTGGACCACCGCACCTGGGTGATTGCCAGCGATGGCGACCTGATGGAAGGCGTTGCCCAAGAAGCGATCAGCCTGGCCGGGCACCAAAAGCTGAACAAGCTGGTGGTGCTGTACGACGACAACAAGATCACCATTGACGGGCGCACCGAGCTGGCCTTTACCGAAGATACGGAGCTGAAGTTCAAGAGCGTGGGGTGGCGTGTGCTGCACTGCGACGGGATGGATGCGGCGGCCGTGGATGCGGCCCTCACCGAGGCCCAAACGCCTGCCAGCGGCCCGACGGTGATTATCTGCCGCACGATCATCGGATTTGGAAGCCCCAACAAGGCGGACAGTGCCGGCGTACACGGTTCGCCGCTGGGGGCGACGGAGCTGGACCTGGCCAAGGACCAGTTGGGCATCCCCCGCGAGCCGAAGTTCTTGGTGGAAGACGACGTGCGAGCACACTTTGCCACCGCGATGGCCAAGGGCACGGCGCGCTGCGCCGACTGGGAGGCCCGGATGGCGGCCTACGCGAGTGCTTTCCCGGAGGAGGCCGCGACCTTGCAGCGCATCATCCGGGGCGAGCTTCCGGCCGGTTGGGACGCCGTGCTCTTTGCCGAAGAAAAGGCCGACGCCACCCGCAATCAGTGCGGCCGCGCCCTGGATGCGATCGCCGGTTCGGTCGTCGAACTGATTGGCGGGAGTGCCGACTTGGCGGGCAGCACCAAGACCGCCCTGAAGGGCCAATCCAGCCTGCAAGCCACCGAGCCCGGGGGCCGCAACATCAACTACGGGGTGCGGGAGCACGCGATGGGGGCCATCGTCAACGGTATGACCCTGCACGGCCTGCGACCGGTAGGGGCGACGTTCCTGATCTTTAGCGACTACTGCCGACCCAGCCTGCGCCTGGCGGGATTGATGCACTGCCCGAGCCTATTCTTCTTCAGCCACGACTCGATTGGTCTGGGCGAAGACGGCCCGACGCACCAGCCGGAGGAGCAAACCATGTCCCTCCGCCTGATCCCGAACCTCAACGTCTTCCGCCCGGCGGATGGCTACGAACTGCAGGTAGCGGTGCACCAGGCGATGACCCAGCCCACCACCCCGAGCTGCATCATCACCACCCGGCAGACCTTGCCGATGGTGTCGCCGGCGGGCTCGGCCTCGCACCCGGCCATGCGCGGTGGCTACGTGCTCCGCGAGGCCTCGGCCGCGCCGCAGGTCATCCTGGTGGCCACAGGAAGCGAAGTTTCGATTGCCTGTGAAGCTCAGATTCACCTGGAAGCCGAAGGGGTCCCGACCCGCGTGGTGAGCCTGCCCTGCTGGGATATCTTTGAGGCGCAGGATGCCAGCTATCGCGCAGAAGTGTTCCCGCTCGGGGTGCCCAGCGTTTCGGTGGAAGCCGGCACGACGCTGGGGTGGGCGCGCTACGCCCAGGCGCACGTGGGGCTGGATCACTTCGGGGCCTCGGCGCCGGCGGAGCGGCTCTACGAAGAGTTCGGCATCACACCCGAGAACGTGGTGAAGACGGCTCGCGCTCTGATTCGATAAGGGCCCTAAGATCAAGAAAAAAGTCCATCTCCCTTGCGGGTGATGGACTTTCCTTTTGCCGGAATGAATCCAGGCTTAGCGCTTCTTGCGCTTGCCGCTCTGGGCCAGCTCAACGGCGGCGCAGGGCTCTTCAAACTCGGCTTGGAACCGGATGCGGCGCATCAGTTCGCCCCCGCTCACGGTGGACCAGTTCACGCGCTCCAGCGTCCACGGCCAGCCCAGGTCGGTCGGGCTGTACAGGTACTCCACGCCTTCGCTCAGCATGTCGCTCACCAGGGCGATGAGGTCCTTGCGTCGGCCCAAGATGCGCTCAGCGGCCGCCATGCTGGGGCGGAGCTGACAGGTCAGGGTCACCGTTTCTTCGGCCATTACCTTGGCCTTCGCCTTGGTCAAACCGGTCTCGGCTTGCTGTACCTGCTCCACTTCTTTTTGATACGCACGGGTCAGGGCCTCGTGTTGATTGGGATTCCATGCGTAAACTTGTCCATCGTAGACACAGTCCGCAAACTTGCCGGCCTGGACGAGCGCGGTGGCCACCAGGGCTACATCGGTCGGCTTCAAGTCCTTGTAAGTCTTGCGAATTGAGTCAAACGTGGATTCCGGTTTGGTCAGGTTGCAACTGGTCAAAGGAAAAACACCTCATAATCCGGTTCATTCCGGATCATAATCCGCGAGATACTACCCATGAAGCACTTCTTGAAACCTGGCCTTTGGGGATTCGGCACGGTCGCGACCCTGGCCTTTGGCCTGGCCATTGCTTGTTCGCCGTCGGCTCCTGCTCCGTCCGAAGGAACCTCGACCACCGGGGACACCTCGGCCACCACGCCGAAGAAAGAGATCACCGTCGGCATCGTTTTTGACAAGGGGGGTCGGGGCGACAAGTCGTTCAACGACTCCGCTTACCGAGGCATTGAGCGCGCCGAGAAAGAGTTCGGCATCAAGGTCAACGCCGTGGACAGCCGCACCGACGCCGACTACGAAACCAACATCACCAGCCAAGCCGAGCGCGGTGCGGATATCGTGATTGCGGTGGGCTTTGGCATGCTGACCGCCGCCAACCAGGTGGCTCCTCAGTTCCCGGACACCAAGTTTGCGCTGATTGACGCCGTGGCCGAGCCCAGCAACGTCCGCTCGATCCTGTTCAAGGAGCACGAGGGTTCGTTCCTGGTGGGCTACATCGCGGGCCGCACGAGCAAGACCAAGAAGGTTGGTTTTGTGGGTGGTAAGCCGGGCGACCTCATCACCAAGTTCTACACGGGCTTTGTGGCGGGCGTGAAGGAAGCGGGCACCGGCACCGAAGTGCTGCCGCCGAAGTACACCCAAGACTGGGACAACGTGGACGTCGCCAAGGCGGCCGCGAACGTGCTGTACGGCCAGGGCGCCGACATCATCTACCACGCGGCGGGCCGCGCGGGCCTTGGCGTGTTCGAAGCCGCCAAGGAACAGAACAAGTACGCCATCGGCGTGGATAGCGACCAGGACGACATCGCCCCGGGCCGCGTCATCACCAGCATGGTCAAGCGCGTTGATGAAGCCGTTTACCAGACCATCAAGGACGTGGTGGAAGGCAAGTTCAGCGGCGGCACCAAGATCTATGACCTGGCCAGCGGTGGCGTGGGGACCACGGACTTCCGCAACGCGAAGGACCTCGTGACGGACGCCATCAAGACCGACCTGGATAAGGTCGCAGAGCGCATCAAGAGCGGCGATATCGTCGTTCCGGAAAAGTAACGCGCGAGCGTGACTAGTTGGCCGGCGGGTCGTTGGGTGCGCAAGCACACGACGGCCCGCATGCTTCTTTGGGGGCCTCGGTTTTGGGGGCCTCGGTTTCGGCCGGCTTGCTGGCCGTGCTGGCACTGGATGCTCCCGACGAGTCGTTCACATAGAACCCCGAGCCCTTGAAGGCGATGGCCACCGGCTGGATGATGCGGCGCAACGCTCCCTTGGCTCCGCAATCGCAGTCCGTCAGCGCATCTTCCACCATGCGCTGTTCGACTTCAAACACCTTTTCACAGGTCCTGCATTCGTAAACGTAAGTTGGCATTTGGGCATCGCCTCCTCCGGGAGGCACCCTCGCATTGTGCCAGAATCGTACGGCCCTGCGGGGCTACGGTCTTATGTTTGTCCCCCAGACGTTCAGCGTGGGTGACCTTGGCGCGATTGGCTTTCTGATCTTGCTGGAGGGTCTGCTTTCGGCGGATAACGCGCTCGTGTTGGCCATTATGGTCAAGCACTTGCCCGATAAGTTGCAAAAGAAAGCCCTGCTCTACGGGCTCGGCGGGGCCTTTGTGTTCCGGTTCCTGGCCATCATCTTTGCCACCTTCATCCTGAATCTCTGGTGGCTGCAGCTCATCGGCGCGGCGTACTTGCTTTGGCTGCCCATCAAGCACTTCATCAGCAAAGCTTCTTCCTCCGGCCACTCCGTGAACCCAGTCAAGCAGCGCGGGTTCTGGCAGACCGTCATCGCGGTGGAACTGACCGACATCGCCTTTGCGGTGGACTCCGTGTTGGCCGCTGTGGGCACGGTGAGCGCCAAAGATAAAGTTTGGGTCGTCTATCTTGGTGCCATCCTGGGGATAATCCTCCTGCGCTTTGCGGCGGGGGTGTTCATTGGTGTGCTTCGCCGCTTCCCCGATATCGAACATCTCGCGTTCCTGTTGGTGGGTTGGGTGGCCGTCAAGCTCTTCTTGTTCGCCGGGCACAGCTACGAGAAGTGGTGGGAGACCAACCAGAGCTGGCCGCACATCCCGTTCGCGATTCCCGAAATGCCTACTGCGGTCTTTTGGGGCGTGATGTTGGTGTTGATTGTGGGCGGCACCTTGTATGCTCTGCGGCATCGAGCACCAGACCCACTGGAGTCCGAAACCGACGCGGCGTCCCCCGAGGACACCGTGGCGGAAGTCATGGACGAGGGCCTGATGCCACAGGAGGACAAAGATGGCGAAAAAGCTTAAGGTAGGGATTATCGGCACGGGATTCATTGCGCGGGGGGCGCACATCCCGGGCTACAACTCGATGCCGGACGAGGTCGAGATCAAGTGGTTGTGTGACATCAAGCCGGAAGCGCTGGAAGAGTCGCTGAAGATGGCCCCGGATGCCAAGACCACGGCGGATTACCACGACCTGTTGAACGACCCGGAAGTGGATGCGGTCTCCATCTGCACCCCCAACCTGATGCACCTGCAACCGGCCCTGGATGCCCTGGCCGCCGGCAAGCACGTGCTGTGCGAGAAGCCGCTGGCCATGAACGGCCACGAGGCGCGCCAGATCGTGGCGGCCGAACAGAAGTCGGACAAGGTTTTCCAGGTGGGCTTCCAAACCCGCTTTACGGGCGAGGCTCAGTTCCTGCGCAAGTACATTGATTCGGGCGCGATGGGCGACATCTACTACGCCCGCACCCAAGCTCTGCGACGCCGAGGCGTGCCGGGCTGGGGCGTCTTCATTGACAAGGAGAAGCAAGGCGGCGGCCCGCTGATTGACATCGGCGTGCACGTGCTGGACCTCACCCTGTTCTTGATGGGTCACCCCGAGCCGGTGAGCGCGAGCGGCGTGACCTGGAACATGCTGGGCAAGAACCCGGACCTCTACAACGGCTGGGGCGATTACGACCGCACCAAGTTCACGGTGGAAGACATGGCCGTCGGCTTCATCCGGTTTGCCAATGGCGCCGTGTGTGTGCTGGAGTCCTCATTCATGGCCAACATCAAGGACGATCCGTTCGGCACCACGATCCTGGGCACCGAAGCGGGCGCCGAGGTCTTCTTCTACAACGACCAGCGCGTGCGGATTTATCGCGACGACAACAAGCAGTTGTTTGATCTCACGCCGCGCTCGGTGCCGGAAGTGAAGAACAGCCACGTGGCCGAAGTGCAAGCGTTCGTCAAGACGATCAAGGAAGGTGCGCCTTCACTGGTCACGGCTCGCCAGGCCATGATGCTGAACAGCATTTTCGACGCGCTCTACAAGTCCGCCGAAACGGGCAAAGAAGAAGCGATCCAGCTCATCTGAGCCGGGCTCAGCGCTTAAGAGAATCGGGGTTGCCATGGGGTGACCCCGATTTCTTGTTTTGGACCCGCCCGCTGGATGCCCGAAGCCGCACAATAGAAGCTCATGAGCGCCAGGGTCACGGTGGTAGGGGCAGGATTTGCCGGAAGCGAGGCCGCCTGGGCGCTGGCCCAGCGCGGGGTGCCGGTGCGCCTGATCGAAATGCGACCGGTGGTGCAAACGCCCGCCCACCAGACCGGCCACTTCTCCGAGCTGGTTTGTAGCAACTCCTTCAAGTCGCAAGATCCTGATTCGCCGGCGGGGCTGCTGAAGAGCGAAATGAAGGCACTCGGGTCGCTCGTGATCCCCACCGGCGAAGCCCACAGCGTGCCCGGGGGCGCGGCCCTCTGCGTGGACCGCGATCGCTACGCGGCGGCGGTAACAGAAGCCTTGGAGAGTCACCCGCAGGTCGTCATCGAACGTCGCCCGTTCACCCCCGGCGAAGCTGAAACCCTAGCCCAACAGGCCGCCGAGGACCCTCGTCACTCGCTCATTCTTGCCACCGGCCCCCTCACCCACGAGCCGCTGGCGCAGTGGCTGGCCACCCAAACGGGGCAGGAGCACCTCTACTTTTACGATGCGGTTTCGCCCACGGTGGATGCCGAATCGCTGGACCGCAGCATCGTTTTTGCGCAGAGCCGCTACGGCAAGGGCGAAGGGGACGACTACCTCAATTGCCCCTTCTCCAAGGAGGAGTATCACGCCTTCATCGAGGCGTTGGTGGCCGCCGAGCAAGTGCCTCTGAAAGACTTCGAGAAGGCCAAGTACTTTGAAGGCTGCATGCCCATCGAGGAGATTGCCCGGCGGGGCAAGGATTCACTGCGGTTCGGCAATTTTAAGCCGGTGGGCCTCGATGACCCGCGCACCGGGCGGCGACCTTATGCCGCCTTGCAACTCCGCCCCGAAAACCGAGAGAAGTCGCTCTATAGCCTGGTGGCGTGCCAGAACCGCCTGAAGTGGGGTCCGCAGAAGGAGGTCCTCAAGATGGTGCCCGGTCTGCAAAACGCCGACTTCGTACGCCTGGGCGTCATTCACCGCAACACCTACCTCGAAGCCCCCAAGGCCCTGGATGCGACCCTCCAACTTCGTGCCCGGCCCGGCGTCTACGTGGCGGGCCAGCTCACGGGCGTGGAAGGTTACGTCGAGAGCGCGGCGATGGGGATCTACGCCGGGCTTTGCGTCGCCCAGCGCGTGCAGGGGCAGGAGCCCGTGCTGCCGGCCCGGCCCTGCGCCTACGGTTCGCTATTGATGCACCTGCAGGACGAAACGCCCCGTCACTTCGCGCCCATGAACATCAACTGGGGCTTGCTCTTAACGCCGGACGAGGGCATCAAGCTCAAAAAAGACGGCCGCCGGGTGTGGCAACTGGAGCAGGCGCGGGCGGCCTTCAGCCAGTGGATGACGTCGCTGGCGTCAGCGTAATCAGGGTCACTTCGGGGCGGACCAAGAACCGGGCGTGACGCGGCGAGCACAGGCCGCGATTGACGTACACCCGGTGTGCGGCTCCAGGCACTAGCCCCCGGCTGAACTTGGAACCAAAGCGGCTCGGCACATAGGCTTCACCGATGAAGGGCATATAGAGCTCGCCGCCGTGGGTGTGGCCGCTCAATTGGATGTCCACCCGGTAGTCGCCGATGCCAAGCTCCGCTGTATCGGGGTTGTGGGCCAGCAACACCGTGGGGGTGCCCGCCGGGATACCACCCAAGGCTTCATCCGGGCGGGGCGTGCCGTACATCAGGTCATCAATGCTCGCGAGGGCCAGCCGGTCTCCCCGGCGCTCCAGGATCGTGTGGTCGTTCAACAAAAGATCGATGGGCGAGCGGGTGAGCTCTTTCAGCACGCCCTGAGCGTTGAGAGCGATGTCGTGATTGCCCAGGCACCCAAAGACGCCGTCGGGGGCCGTCAATCCTGCAAAGAGGTCGGTGCTATCCGGCACGACCCCGGTTTGGCCATGGCCGTCAAAAAAATCCCCGGTGACAACGATCAAATCCGGTTGCTCGGGCTGGAGCATCCCGATGGCTTGCTGCACCCATTCCACCGTAATGTTGCGTGGGAAGTGGATGTCGCTGATCTGCCCGATCCGGTAGCCATGGAAGGCGGTGGGCAGGTCCTGGATCGGAATGGTGATCCGGACAAGTTCCAGCCACTTGGGCTCAATGAATCCGGTGTATAAAAGTCCGCCACCGACCAGGCCGCCCAGTCCCCACCGCAGGCAATCGCGGCGACTGAGACGGCGAGAAAGGGGCGAGTCGGACACGGCGCGAACCCCTCCACTTTACGCCAATTGGGAACATTCACTAAAAAAGTCCGCCCAAATGTCCAATGCGACTAGGTAACGGGGCGGGTTGAACAATATCTCGAAGGTAAAACTCGTAGACTTTGGGCAATCGGGAGCCAAAAGTGGCCACCAAGACGAATAAGAATTCAAACGACCAGTCACGCCCGCGTGACTTGCTTTCGCCGCAACAAATGCGCGAGATGCTGGTACAGCTGTACCTCGCTCGCTATTTTGACGTGCGGCTCATCAAGGAGAAGAAGCGCGGCCGCCTGCGTGGCACGCTCTACAGCTCGCACAACCAAGAGGCCATTTTGGTGGGTTCGCTCTTCGGTCTGAAGGGCACCGACTGGATTAGCCCGATTCACCGGGACATGCCGGCGTTCTTCCTCAAGGACATCAATGCGGGTTGGCGCAATCCGGACCGCATTGGGATGAGCATTGATGAAGTCTGCGCCCAGGTGTGGGGGAAGGCCGGTTCGCCGGGCCGTGCCCGCGACAACTGGAGCCACATCGGCAGCAAATCCAAGCGCATCATTCACAGCACCTCCATGTTGGCGGGGACCATCCCGGCCGCAGCGGGTGTGGTGTACGCCGACCGCCTGGATGGAGGCGATGCCGTCGTCCTGACCTATAACGGGGAAGGCAGCACCGCGCAGGGCATCTTCCATGAGGCGATTAACTTTGCCGCCGTGCACAAGCTGCCGGTGATCACGATCATCGAGAACAACCAGTGGGCGTACGGCACCCCGACGAACCTGGAGTACTCGCTGGAGGACTTTGCTCGCCGCGCCGATGGCTACGGAATCCCGGGCCTCATTGCCGATGGCCAAGACGTCCTGGACGTTTACGACAAGGTGATGACGGCCGTGGAACATGCCCGCGCTGGCCATGGCCCGAGCATCGTGGAATGCAAGACGTTCCGCGCCTACGGCCACGGTGACCACGACGACGACCGCGCGGCCAAGTACCGACCGAAGGAAGAAGTGGAAGAAGGCCGCAGCCGCGACCCCATCGCTGTGATGAAGAAGCAGCTGGTGGCGCTTGGTCACATGACCCAAGCCGAAGCCGAGCAACACATGGCCGAAGGCAAGGGCGCCAGTGAGGTGACCGACATTGACTTCCCCGAGGAAGTTGTGGCTTACCTCAACGAGGGCGTCCAGTTTGCAATCAAGTCACCGCTTCCGGAAGCGGAAGAGGGCGGCATGTGGGTCTTCAAGGAGGTCGAATAAACCATGGCAAGCCTGATTGATGGTGTGAGCAGCACCAAGAAGAACTATCTGACCGCGATTAAGGAAGCCATCGCTGAAGAGATGGCCCGCAACCCGCACATGATTGCCATGGGCGAGGATATCGGGATTCTCGGCGGCGCCTTTGGCGTGACCGATGGGCTCCAAGCCCGGTTCGGCCCTGAGCGCGTGATTGACATGCCGATTTCGGAGGGCACCATTGTGGGCGCCGCCTGCGGCATGGCCCTGAATGGCAAGACCGTGATGGTGGAGATGCAGTTCATCGACTTCATCTCGTGCGGTTTCGACCAGATCGTCAATATGACGGCCACCTACCACTACCGCACGGCCGGGGAAGTCAACATCCCGATGGTCATTCGCGGCCCCGCTGGTGGCTACGGCGGTGGGGCTCTGTATCACAGCCAGATGAACGAAGCGTGGTTTGCCAACAGCCCGGGCCTCAAGATTGTGTGCCCGAGCACGCCGAGCGACGCCAAGGGCCTGATGATCAGCGCCCTGCGCGACCCGAACCCGGTGCTGTTCTACGAGATCAAGGAGCTTTATCGAAAGCGCGAGATTGAAGAAGAACTGAACGCCGGCGACGACGCGATTGTGCCGCTGGGCAAGGCTCGCATTGCGCGCGAAGGCGCCGATGTGACGCTGGTGACCTACGGCCAAAACGTGTGGCACTGCTTGGAAGCGGCCGAGAACCTGGCCAAGGAAGGGTATTCGGCGGAAGTCATTGACATCCGCACCCTGGTGCCGCTGGACGAGGAGACGATCATCGCCTCGCTGCAAAAGACGAACCGCCTGGTGGTGGTGAACGAAGCGCCGATGACGTGCGGCTTCGCCGGGGAAATCCTGGCCCGCATGACGACCAAGGCCTTCCGCTACCTGGATGCGCCGCCGGCCCGCGTGACTCGCCTCGACACTCCGGTGCCGTGGGTGAAGCCGCTGGAACTGCATGTGCTGCCTTCCGTCGAGAAGATCACGGAAACCGCGCTGCAGACGATCCGGTTCTGACGTTCCGGACTCCCAACAAGATCGCGCCCTTGGTCAATCGACCAGGGGCGCTCTTGGTTTTGGCGAGTGTGTTTGGCCGGGTGTGTCTGGTCGGTTGTGTCTGTCCGGGAAAAGAACTAGCCGAAGCCCAGCAAAGCAAGACCCTCGCTCCCACTAAGTGGAGCGAGGGTTTCTTGTCCCCCAAGGACGGGCCGGAGCTTAGAGCGTGCCGCGCAGGGCTTGCTCGCGCTCGATGGATTCGAACAGCGCCTTAAAGTTGCCCTTACCGAACGACTGCGCGCCCTTGCGGTGGATGATCTCATAGAACAACGTCGGGCGGTCCGTCACCGGCTTAGTGAAGATCTGCAGCAGATAGCCCTCGTCGTCGCGGTCCACC
>CALRVA020000075.1:0-13298 GCA_943371495.1 Archangium gephyra
CATCTGCCGGAAGGCGCGTAAGTTTTGCTCCAGCGTCGCGATGGCCGCGGGTTTGCGGTCGGGGGCCAGGGTGGACGCCGGGTGCCGGTCAAAAGTCACCAAGGCGCAGGGGATTTCGAGGCGAGCGGCTTCCGCCACCGCCGTCTGGATGACCTCCTGATGGCCCCGGTGCACGCCGTCAAACGTGCCGATGCACACCACCGACTCGCTCCATTCTGGGCGCAAGTGGATCCGACCAAAGTGCGTGAGCATCAGGCCGCCTCTTGGCGCGCTTGTTTGCGCACGACCAGGTAGATCAGCACCGCCGAGGCCATGTAACCGATGAGCAGGGTCTTCGGATCGGCCCACACCCGGTCCAGCCGGACCACATCTTTGGCTTCCAGCGCGCCCATGCCCCCGGCATCGGAGAGCGAAATCACGGCCCACAGGGTCGCGCCAAACACGAGCGGAATCGTGAAGGGCTGCGGCATTCGGTAGCCGTCCTGACCATAGAGCGCCGGCACCCCCACCATCAGCAGGATCTGCACCAGCACCGCCACCGCGAGGGGCAGAGCGAGGAGCATTAGCCCGGGGCCAAGGCGCAAGGAATCGGGCTGCGTGAGGACGACCCCCACCACCAAGTGGGCAAAGGCCGAGCACAAAACGGGCAGGTCACCACTCGAAATGGTGTCGCGAAAACGTTGGCCCCAAGTCTCGTTCGCTTGGATCGGCGGCGCAGGCTCCATCCCGGCAGCCATCCTTAGAGGTCGTCAGGAACGTCCGACGGCGAAACGTCAGCGGCCGCCTGGTTTTCAGACTGAATCAGGTCAAAAATTTCTTTACGATAGACCTTCACATTGTCGGGGGCTTTGATACCCAACCGAACTTGTTCTCCTCGAACTTCGAGAACGACAACTTCGATACCTTCCCCAATGACAATGCTTTGGTTGACTTTTCGGGTCAGGACCAGCATGGATGCCCTCCGTGGCTTTCCAATCGAGATTCGGGGTGCGGCGACTAAGCAGCCTGAGCGTCTGCAAAAACTTGGTGCCGCGTGGGGTACGCCAAGTCTTCGAGGATCACCTGGACCGCCCGTCGGTTCTCCGCATTGATGACAATCGGACCTGCAAGGTTCAGCGTCATCTTTTCCGGGTGTCCCGAAGGAATGTTGGCAATAGTATAGACGAGGCGGGGGGTTTCTTGCGCTAGTCCGAGGCGTTTCACCACTTGGCCGGGCATTTCTGGGGCGTAATCCGCCACATATTGCACCGGATCCACCATCAGGAACGCTAAATCGCCGTTGTCCAAACTCTGGAACCAGCGGAACATACTTCCCGGCTTGTGCTCGATCATCACGAACCGCATCTGGTTTTCAAACCCAATCATGGGCTCAACCAGAGTGATGATGTCCGCTTCCTCCACTTGCAAAAGGCCAAAGCGTCGAGTTTCGAGGGAGATCATCGTGGTGGTCATAGGTAGTCCATGAGGCTGAGCTGCGAAGCCCGCGCCGTGACAGTCAGGGCGGCTTGGTAAGCCGTCTGGGCAAGTTGAAGATTGGTCATGGCTTCTGCCAAGTCCACGTCTTGGACCTCAGAAATCCGGGTCGTCAAATCGTCAATGCGGCGCTGAGTTTGCTCCTTCTGGTTCGCCACGGTCTGCATCAGCGTGCCGATGCTGCCCCGAGCGGCGTTCACTTGGCTGCGGCTGTCTTCCAGTTCCACCAGGTCGGTGCCACTGATGTCCTGCGTGCGGCCCGCCAGCAAGTTGCTCTTCAGGTTCTCCAGGCGATTGTATAGGTCGGTCACCATCGGCCCCGCCTGCGGCAGGTTCACGCGCATGGTTTCGCCCGGGCGGACTTCCACATTCACCGGCAGGTCATCGCCGTTGTAGGTGATGCCTGCGCCCGAGACCGTAAAGGCCTGGGTGCCTGTGTCTTGGCCCGACATGAGGTAGCCGCCGGTGGTGGTACGGGTGTTGCCGAGGTCCACCAGGCGCTTTTGAATTTCGCCGATTTGCGTGGCCAAAGCCTGCAAGGATTCCGGTTGCGCGGCGGCCGAGGCCCCCTGGATTGCCAGCGTCTTCGCCTCTTGGGTGAGGTCAGAAATCTGCCCCAGAGCCGTTTCGGTCAGGCCCAGATATTCGTCGGCGTGGCGCAGGTTGCGGTCGGTCTGTTCCAGTCGGCGTTGCAGCCCCTGGGCGCTCAGCACACGCTGGCCCGCCACCGGGTCCTCGCTCATCCGCTCAAACCGTTTGCCGGTCATCACCTGGCGCTGCAGCGCGAACATCTGCGTCTGCGATTCCTGGATCCGTCCCAGGTGGGACTGATACATCTGCGAAGTACTAATCCGCATTATCGTCTCACCATGTTAATAATGTCTTCGGTCATCTGGTCGAAGATGGTCAGGGCCTTGGCTGCAGCCTGGTAGCTCCGCTGGAACTTGACCATTTCCGCCATCTCTTCGTCAATCGAGACGCCCGAGACGGCCAGCTGCTGGTTCTCCACCTGCGTCTTGATGTCCCCGGCCACGTCCGCCTGCTGGCGGTAGTACGCACTCTCCGACGCCATGGTGTTCAGGGCGTTCTCGTAGTACGACGTGAAAGACCGGTTGCCCAGGTTGCCCTGGCTGGTGTCGCGCAGGGCGGCCATTTGGTGCGCCAGGCCGCCGTCGGATTCCTTGCCCGTGGTGCCCGCCGCAATGGCGTCGGCCGAGGCGATGACGGCATCGCTCAAACGAAAATCAATGGCCCCCGAGTTACCGTTGGTGGCATCAAAGAAGTTTTGCCCCGTGCTGCCGTCCTTGCCGATCCCGCCGAAGTGCAGATCATTGATGCCCTGCCGAAGCGTATTGGCGATGGCATCGAGCTCGGATTGCCGAGTCTGCACGGAGCCCAGGCTCTGCAGCAGTCCACCGAGTTGCCCCCCGCGCACGGGGTAGCTGGTTGTGCCCGCCGTGAGGCTGCCCGAGGCGGCATCGTAGGTGCGCGGAATCGGGCGCGTGCCCGCCCCGTCCACCAGGAGGTGCCCGGAGGAGTACACCGAATAGGTGCCGTCTTGGAATTGGCTCACCCGCACATCAATGAGCCCGGAGAGCTCTTGCACGGCCAGGTCGCGCTGGTCCATCAGGTCGTTGGGCGTACCCGAGCCCGCCTGCGCGGACTTGATCTCCTTGTTGAGCGTGTTGATCTGCGCGGCCAGCTGATCAATCCGGTTGAAGACGCGATCAATCTCGGTCGCGGTCTCGTTGTTGATCGTGCTCAGGTCGCCATACGCGGTGCGAATGCGATCGGAAAGGGCCTGACCGGTTTGGCGCACTTGCACCCGCGCGGCCGGGTCGTCCGGCCGGGAACCCAGGGCTCCCCACGAGTCAAAGAACGCGCCGAGGGCACTGCTGATGCCCAGATCGCCGGGTTCGTTATAAACCCCTTCGATCCGCGTCATCTGCTGCGAAAGCGTGGTCGCCCGATTGAGGTCCGACTCCACATTGCGGCGACTGCCATCGAGGAACATGTCCCGCGCCCGAGAGATGGAACCGAGCGTGACGCCCCGTCCCACCGACATCATGCCGCGTTCGTAAAAGGTCTGAGGCGGAAGCGTGGCAAAGTCCACCCGCTGGCGTGAATAGCCCGGGGTGTTGACGTTCGCCAGGTTGTGTCCCGCCGTCTCAATGCCGCGCTGGAAACTCCGCAACGCGCTGCTTGAGATGAAGAGGCCACTGAAACTACCGCTCATACATTACTCCTATCGGTGATTGTCGGCTGTTTAAGCGGCTTGGTCCATAGCAAGGCTACGAGAGTTGGACTTTGCCGGTCCGTAACCAGGCGTTTGGGCCTGGGCTTCGCGGACCAGGATGGCGGCAGTGCCGTTGATGAAGTCCAGCTCGCTGGCAATCAGTGCCTGGTTCTTGTCAATGACGGCCTGCAAGTTGCGGCCGACCACGACCACACGGTTGGCGAGGGCTTGGACTTGCTGCGCTTCGGCTTTTTCAAGCACATTGACGAGACTTCGAAGACTCGGCTCCACGCCCAGTTCTTCGGCCAGCCCGCGCGCCAATGCCGCCGCTTTGTCATCCAGTTCCTGCATCTTGTCCATTAAATCGTCCAAATCCGTTTGGATCTCTTCGATCTTTTCCACTTTGCGCAGGGTGAGTGCAACCGTCTGTCGGTGCAAGGCCGTCAGCAGGCGCTCAGACATGCTGAGCCACTCCCACCACGTTGCCTGAAGGTCTTTGGTCGTCTTAGCCATGGGTTTCTATTCCTTGAGTTTCTTGTCGGGGCACGGTTTGCGTGCGGAGATACGCGGACCCGGTAGCGGCAAATACCGACCGGGCGAGGCCAAAGCCCGGACCCGTTTGGGTCGCGTTCTTGGCAATCGAGTCGTCGAGAAAGTCGTAGGCCAGCGCGCCCATGCCTTGCGGGGCTTCGCCCATCGTGCTTTGCCGCATGGTTTGCAGCATCTGCTTGACGAACATCGCCTCGAACTGCTCCGCCGCATCTTGCAGCTTGCGCAGCCCTTGCAGTTGCTCGGGGCTCGGGTCCACGTGCGAGACCTGGCGCTTGAGGTCGCGCAGCCAGTCTGCCCGCACGGTGCGGTTGGCGGCGGTGGCGAGCGGGGCGGGCATCATCGGATGATCACCCGCGCCTTCAGGGCACCTTGTTCGGCCAGGGCTTGCAGGATCGCGATGACATCGCGGGCCGTTAGCTTGAGGGTCTGGAGAATCTGGGCCAAATCTTCGACCGTGGCATTGGGGGCCACCACCGCAATCTGGGTTTTGTCTTCTTCCACACTGGTGTTGGTGATGGGCACCACCACGGTGTCACCGCGACCAAACGCGTTGGGTTGGCTGACCAAATAGCCGGTGTCAATGCGGACCTTGAGGCTACCGTGGGCAATCACCGCCGGGCCGAGCTTGACGTCGCCGCCGATCACGATGGTACCGGTGCGTTCGTTGATGACGACCGAGGTCGGCAGGTTGGCCCGCACCATCAGGCCTTCGATTTCCTTGGCCACAAAGGTCGGCGCCACGCCATCCGGAATCGTGAGTTTGAGGGTGACGCCGTCCGTTGCTTCGGCGTGAATGTCGGCGAATTCGCTGTTGATCGCCGTCGCGGCACGCTCCACGGTGGTGAAGTCGGGCTCGTCGAGGTCAAAGTACATCACGTTGCCCTCAAACACGATCTGCGTGTTCACGCTGCGCTCGATGTCGGCCCCGTTGGGGATCATCGCCACCGTGCTGTGGTTGCTGCGCACGGAACTTCCACCACTGCCGGCGTTGAAACCGCCAATGCTGACTGGGCCACTGGCCACGGCGTAGGTCACATCCGGGTTCGTCGGGCTGGTGAGGAACGAGGGTAAGAGCACCCCGCCTTGCAAGCTGCTGGCATCGCCCAGGCTGCTGACCGTCACATCGAGCTTGCGACCCGGCGCGGCAAACGCGGGCATCTCGGCATTGATGGAGACCACGGCGATGTTCTTGGCGCGATACGCCTGCTCATTCACCTGCGTGCCCCAGCGGGCCAGCGCGTTCGCCATCAGCGTGGTGGTGAACGGCGTGGAACGCGAGTCCCCTGTGCCCTGCAAACCGACGATCAGGCCGTAGCCGATTAGTTTGTTGCCACGAGCGCCCCGAAACCCGCCAATATCGGCAAGACGCACGGGAATTCCTTCATTCGTCGCTTCGGCAATCAGGCGTCGGCGATTCTCTTGCGCCGCCTGCATCTGCTTGAGCTGTTCGGCCGAAAGCGTGGGCGGCTTTTCGTCTTGCGACCAGCCCAGCAGGGGCAGTGCGAGACAAAAGAGAGTCAGGATTGAAGAAAGTTTCATTAGAACAACCAGTCCATAATCTGAGTCAGGATGCCGCGTCGCTGGCGGTCGGCGATCAAGCCTTTGCCTTCCATGCGGATCTCGGCGTCGGCTAAATTCGTGCTCAGCACGGTGTTATCCGCGCGGATGTCGTCGCGGCGCACAATGCCGCTCAAGACCAGGGTTTGGGTTTCGCGGTTGGTGACCAGCGAGCGCGTGCCTTCCACCACCAACTGACCGGAGGGCGTGACCTCGCGGACGATGACGCTCATCCGGGCTCGCATGCTGCTGTTCTGCTGCGTGGTGCCCGTACCGCCCACGCTGGACGACGCATTGGAGGTCAGCGGACCGAATAACCGGGAAATTAAACCGCCCAGGGCCGCAGTGCCGGCATCGCTGCTATCACTCTTGGTGGCCGAAGTGTCGGCGGAAAACTTCGCGAGGGTGGACTCTTCAATGAGAATTGTCACGATGTCCCCCACGCGGCTGGCCTTGCGGTCCACAAACGGGTTGCGCGCATCCGGGGCCGTGAGGCTGCCGGGATTCTCTTTGCCCCCATCCTGGGCGGTGGCCCACAGAGGAAGCGCGGCGAGCAGAAGGATCAGAGTTCGTTTCATGAAGTCACCTCAACGGTGTCGGAGGAGGTGGCGCGGCCCGAAAGCTCAGCGCCGGAATCAGTCTTGACCACGACCATGCCGGTCGCGGAGTCCACACGGCGGACCGTGCCGGTGGTTTCCACCCGCAGGGCGCCCCGAATCACGATGACCGTGACGGTTTGGCCGGTACGCATGGTGACGGCAGGAGAAGAATCGCGTAGCGGCACCGTGATGCCCGCCACCCGGACGCCTTCAACAAAGATGCCGAGCGTAACGGAGACCTTCGCGCCGTTGGCATTTACTCGTTCGGAGCGGATTTCGGCCGCCCCGGGGGCAATGGTCAGCGGATCCAGCGTCCCATCGAGTTCAAAGTGCTCGTGTCCACGGGCGTTGCGGGCGGCAAGCCGGGCGGCATTGACGAGCAGGGTTGGGTCCACTTCCTGTCCGGCACGCACCACATTGACGCGCTCGGCTCCCGACCACTGCACCTGCGCCCCGGGGGCGGCCGTGCGCAAGCGAGCGAGGAGGAAGGCTCGATCGAAGGTGCGCTTGACGCCAAACGGTGGTGCGGCCCCCAGATCGATGTCGGCGAAGTCGCCCGCCCCGTCCACCAGATCGCCGAGGGTAATGCGATCTCCGGCCACCAGGGCGTCGCTCTTCAGCGACCACTGGGGCACGGCGCCGGCCGCGCCGGCGGAGACGGTGGAGGACTGGACGGAAAGGGGATCGCCAGTCAGAATCCGACCCATCCCGTCCGTAGCGGGCGGGCTCATCGAGGGCCGGATCGAACTGGTGAAAAATCCACCTTGGACTTGGGTGTCGCTCTCTTGCAAGCGCGCCAGCAGGATGCGCCCCGCCACTTGCCCCTGCACCCGCACCGTGCCATCCGTCGCGATGGTGAAGTCGCCGGAAGACAAGGAGAGACGCGGCAAGAAGCCCGGGCCATCGGCGTGCTTCAGCTCGCCATCGCGGACCACCAGCGGGGCTTCGCGGGCGTAGAGCACGCGGCCATCGCGGATGAACCGCAAGTAACCATCGCCTTCCACGCGCACCCATACGGGGGCGGCTTGGGCGGGGGCCAGGACGGTCAAGAGAACGAGGTTCAGCATAAGAATTACCGCTTGAGGTTGTTGAGAATGCCGAGCATTTCGTCGGCGGTCGTGATCGCCTTCGAGTTGATTTCGTAAGCACGCTGGGCCGTGATCATGCGGACCATTTCTTCCACGATCTGCACGTTCGAGCCTTCGAGGAAGCGCTGCGCAATGATGCCCGAACCCTGGGTCCCCGGCGTCACGTCGGTGGCTTCACCGCTGGCACCGCCGGGGCGGTAGAGGTTCTGGCCCATACGGGTCAGACCCGGCGGGTTCGTAAAAGTGGTGAGGGTGAGGTTGCCCAGGGTTTGCGGCTCTTCGTTGCCTGGCACCGTGGCCGTAATCGTGCCGTCCAGGGCAATCGTCACGGCGGTGGACCCGGGCGGAATCGTGACCGCCGGTTCCAGCGGATAGCCGTCTTTGTTCACCAGCAGACCATTGGAGTCCGCATTGAACGCTCCGTCGCGAGTGTAGGCAAACGTGCCGTCCGGCAGAGAAACCTTAAAGAAGCCTTCGCCGTTGATCGCCATATCGGTGGCGTTGCCCGTGTTGAGCATGCCCCCTTGGTCGAAGCTGGTAGCGCTGGCGGCGAACCGCACCCCGAGACCCACCTGAGTGGCCTGCGGCGTTTGGAACGTGCCCCCGAGCGTGCTGCCGCTCGCCCGATAGGTTTGATAAATCAGGTCTTGGAATTCGGCGCGTTGGCCTTTGAATCCGGTGGTGTTCACGTTCGCCAGGTTGTTGGCCAGCACGTCCAAATTGGTCTGCTGGGCAATCATCCCGGTTCCGGCGGTATTCAGGGCTCTCATCATAAGGGTCGTTGTCTCTCTTGGTGGTTTGTTTGTTGGGTCCGACCCCGCTTCTCTTGCCTGGTCAAGGCTCAAGGGTTCGTCCGGGGCTCATCCCCCGGGCCTGAACGTTAGCGGGAGTTCAAAATCTGTAGAAGTCGTCCGGTCATGTCTTCCTGGCCGGTTACGGATCGTTGCGCCATTTCAAACACGCGCTGGGTGCGGATCATGGCGATCATCTCTTCCACCGCCTGCACGTTGCTGCCTTCCACGGCACCACTGGCGAGGCGCGGGGTGGCCACGGGTGCGGCATCGGCGGATTGGTAGTTGTTGTCGCCTACTTTGCTAAAGCTGCCTCGGAACACGCCGAGTTGGGCGATGGCTTGGCCTTCGGACTGCACTTCACCGGCTTCGGTGATCAAAAGTTCGCCGGTCAGCGGGCCAATGGGGCGCAGTCGGTTGTCCAGCACGGGCTGTCCGGTCTGGGTCACCAAACGGCCGGTGCTATCCAGCGTAAAGGATCCGGCGCGGGTGTAGCGCACGCCTTGGTCGGTCTGCACCGCAAACATGCCTTCCTCCTGAATGGCGACATCCAGCGGGTTGCCGGTCACTTGCAGAGTGCCCTGTTCCATGTCCGTGTACTTCACGTTCATGGCTTGCACCGCGCCCATTTCGCCCAGGCTGCGCCCATTGCCACCGAAGTCGGCCATGGTGCGCATGAGCGCCTCATTGAAGGCGATTCCATCCCGCTTAAAGCCGGTGGTTGACGCGTTCGCTAGGTTCTGAGCAATGACGTCGAGCTGTGCTTGCGCATTCAGCATCGCCGCACCGGCAGAATAAACACCTCTTTGCATCCCACATCGTCTTTCGGTAGATCTACGAGGCCCCTAGAGGGGGCAAACTTGACAATCGACTTCAGGTTTTCGGGACTCTGCCTCGAATTGCCCTCATCAACCGTAAGAAATTTGCACATGAAGCTCCGCGCCGACCAATCCTCCCTGCTCGGGGCTTCTGCTTTCGCCCTTGCTCTGCAGTGGGTGCCGATGCTCCGGCCGCTCAGTCTGCCGTTCATCTATCTCAACACCCACATCCACGAGCTGATGCACGCCGTGGCCACCGTGCTGACCGGAGGCATGGCCGCAAGAATCGAGGTCTACGCGGACGGCAGCGGGGTGATGTACAGCGCGGGTGGGTTCATGCCCATCATCGCCAGCGCGGGCTACATGGGCTCGATGCTGGTGGGGACCGGCCTGCTGATGGCCAGCCGCACGCCCGAATCCGCCCGCAAGGCGATCGGGGCACTGGTAGCGATTCTCGCCGTGGGGAGCCTGCTGTGGCTGCGCGGGGACCTGGTGGGTTTGCTGACCGCGCTGGCGTGGCTGGCGGGGCTGACCGTGATTCTCAAGCGGGCCGATGCCGGCGCGGTGCGCTGGACGGGCCAGTTTGTGGGGTTGCTGTTGATCCTGGCGAGTTGGGATGCCTTCCGCACCCTCTGGGCCGTGAGTCAAACCGGCAGCCACAGCGACGCCATGAACATGCAGATGAGCACGGGGATCCCGGCCATCTTTTGGGCGGGGTTCTGGGCGCTGCTCTCGGTGGCGGCAACAGTTTGGGGGCTCGTCCAAGCCTGGACGAACCCCCAAATGAAGCGGAAATCCTAGCCTTAGGACTTCTTGGCGCGGCGGCGGCGAGCGAGAGCCGCGAGGCCCGCACCCAGGACCAGCATCGTGCCCGGTTCCGGCACCGCGTCCGTCACCATGGCGTTGTCAAACCACGCGGTGTGGTTGCTGCTCAGCGAGTCGCCGACGCGGAACACGTTGGGGGCACCCGCCGAACCTCGGCTGAACTGACCCGCTTGCACGTCGTTGATGAAGAACGTGGCGTTGGTGGCGTCTACATGGATGCCCAGCTTGACCCACTGGTCGGTCGCCACGTCCGGGCCCGCCGTGAGGGGAACCCAGTTCACGCTACCAAAGGCCACGCGGGCAAACCACTTGTTGCTAGTCGGGGTGTTGAAGGTGCCGATGGCCCAGATGTTCTGCAGCGTGCCCGTGCTTTGGGTACCCGAGTACGACATCAGGGACATGTAACGTCGGCCCTGCGGCGGATAAGTGTCCACGTAGATCCACGTTTCGGCAACCGTCAGGCCGGTCGTGGACGGCGTGAAGTCGTGGCGAGCTTGACCCGAGGCCGTCGTCACCTTGGCCGCGAACGAGTCGATAGAGTAGTCCGTGGTGCCATTGCCTGCGACCACCGCTGCGCTGCCGAAGCCCGTCGGCGAATACCAACCGCTGCTGAAGGAGCCGGATTCAAAATCGTCGCTGAAGAGCACCGCGGCCTGCGAGACTCCGACTGCGGCCAGCGCCATCGCTGCAAATAAACCTCTCATAGTTTCACCCCGCGCACTCTGGCGCAAGTAAAACTAGCCTACCAGGCTAAGCCTGTACGAGTTCGCAAGAGACCCCGTATTCCTACGAGGTTTCGTCGTTAGAGCACCGAACGGCGGTACGCGTCACTCGGCAGCCGTTCCCTTATGCTGTGCACGGTCGCCACTTCCGTGGGATCGATGTCCAGCAACCGGAGCCAGTCGTCCACCCCGTCGTTCTTGGGGAAGATCTCGCCTTCGCGGTACTCATCCCGCAGGGCATCGTCCAGGTCTTGCTTGGTGATGCCGGCCTTGTTCGCCCCGTCGGCCACCGCCCGGCGAATGGCCGAATCCTTGGCCCGGTCCACCACCGATTTCAGCAGCGCCCCGCTCACAAAGTCCTTCCAGTGCAAGGTGTCGGTGCGGCCATCCCGGCGGTAAACGCGCAAAAACTCCGTCGCGGTTTCAGTCCGCCACAGGCGGCTAATCGTCCATTCCAGTAGGGCTTCGCGGGCGCAAGCCTCGCCGTCGTGGACTTCAATCTCGGCCGGGTCCAGCGGCAATCGATCGTGCAGATACAAGGCTAGGATATCGCGTGCTCCCTCCCGGGTCGGCCGCTCGATCTTGACCTTGCGATTGATCCGCTCGGGGCGCAGGATGGCCGGGTCGATGTAGTCCGGCCGGTTGCTGGTCAGCACGATGACCACGTTCTCTAGGCTCACTAAGCCGTCCATTTCGGCGCAGAACTGCGGCACCACCGTATTGGCGATGTTGAGATATCGACCACTGCTTCGAGTGCGGAGCAGGCTCTCGGCTTCGTCAATGAAGACCACCACCAGGTGGCCCTCGGCGGCGCGTTCGCGGGCGGTGGCGAAGATCTCGCGCACCATGCGCTCCGTCTCGCCCAGCCACATGTTCAAAATCTTCGGCCCGCTGATGTTGAGGAACACCTCTTGCACCGGTCGCCCCAAGCGCTCGCTGTATTCGCGGGCGAGGTTATAGGCAATGGCCCGGCCGATCAGCGTTTTGCCGCAGCCCGGAGGCCCGTAGAGCAAGATGCCCTTCACCGGCTTCTTATCAAACTGCGCGTAAAGCTCGGGGTGGAGGAGCGGAAACTCGAGCGTCTCCCGAATCAGGTCCACCGCCACTTCTTGCCCCCCAATGGCTTCCCAGGGAGTGCGGGGCACCTCTTCCAAGAAGTAATCGCGCGTGCCGGTGCGCGGCATATGCTCCACCGCAATGCGGCCGCTGGCATCCAGGCGCACTTCATCGCCCTTGTTGATACGGAACTCCGCCAGTTGCGGCCCCATCATCACAAATTTGCCGCCTTCGCCCTGGGTGTCGGCCCCCACGCGCAGGGTGTCCTCGCGCACTTCGGCCACGCGCACGGCTGCCCCCGTGGGCAGGGCGGGGACCACCGCCACGATGGCGTAGGCCTCGTTCAGACGCACCCGCGCCCCGGGGATCAGGCTCTCGGCGGCCACTTCTGGGTTCACCGTCACCACAAACTCGGTGTCGCCCTGCACCACCATCGCCAGGCCGTCGTCCATGGCTCGCACATAGGTGCCGATGCGGTTGGCCGGCTGGGTCAGGGTCTGCACGACCTCTTCGTACTTCTGCAGGGCCTCGCTTTGGTCGGCGAGGGCGCGGTCTTGCGCTTCGATCTCGGTGACGAGCTCAGTGAGGTAGGCCTGCAGGCGCGGGTCGGCGTCCGGAACCATGTCGCGAATGCGCTGCGCCAGCCGATAAAGTCGGCTCTCCGCGTCGGGTGAGGGGGTCATATCGCGTTCTACGTTATGGCGAGCGGGAAAGGTTTACATTCCCGCTTGGGCGAGTTTTTCGGCCTGTTCGGCCTGCACCAGCGCGTCAATCATCTTTTGGATATCGCCATCCATAAAGAGCGGCAGGCTGTGGGTGGTGAACCCGATGCGGTGGTCGGTGATGCGGTCCTGAGGGAAGTTGTAGGTGCGAATCTTCTCGCTGCGGTCGCCGCTCCCAATCTGCCCTTTGCGCAGTTCGCCGCGCTCCTTGGCCAGCCGTTCCTGCTCAGCTTCATAGAGCTTGCTGCGCAGCACCGCCATCGCCTTCAGCTTGTTTTGCTGCTGGCTGCGCTCGTCTTGGCACGTCACCACAATCCCACTGGGCCGGTGGACAATCCGGATGGCCGTTTCGTTCTTTTGCATGTGCTGACCACCGGCGCTGGAAGAGCGGAACGTGCTGACTTCGAGGTCCTTTTCGTTGATCTCGAGGTCACGTTCCTCGGCTTCGGGCAGTACGGCCACCGTGGCGGTGCTGGTGTGGATGCGGCCTTGGCTTTCGGTGGCGGGCACGCGCTGCACCCGGTGGACCCCGCTCTCGTGCTTCAGCTGGCTATACGCCCCGCGCCCGTCGATACTGAACACCACCCGGCTGACCCCGCCGATGCCCGATTCTTCGTGCTCGATGATCTCGGTTTTCCAGCGGCGACGCTCGGCGTACCGCACGTACATCCGGAAGAGTTCGTTGGCAAAGAGGCCGGCCTCGTCGCCCCCGGCCGCACTCCGCACTTCCACGATGACGTTCTTTTCGTCGTTCGGGTCGCGAGGGAGCAGGAGTACCTTCAGTTCTTGCTCACCGGCTTCGATTTGGGCGCGCAGAGGCTCGATTTCGGCTTCCGCCATTTCCCGCATTTCCGGGTCG
>CALRVA020000076.1:0-13152 GCA_943371495.1 Archangium gephyra
GACCTTGTGGGTTTGCTCGGCCAGGTTGCGCCAGTGGAAATCGGTTTGCAGGCGCTTGTCCGCGTTCTCTTTGAGGCGTAAAGAGCGAGCCGGATCGCGAATGACGCGCAAAATCCCCCAGGCCAGGCTGCCCGCATCCCCGGCATAGGTGCTGGTGCCGTTCACGTCGTGGAGCACCACTTCTTTGAGTCCGCCGGCGTCGCTAGCCACGACGGCGCACCCGGCCGCCATGCCTTCCAGCGCGACAATACCGAACGGCTCGTAAAGCGAAGGGAAGACGGCCACATCGGCCACGCGATAAAGCTGATGCAGCGACCGATTGGCCATAAAGCCGGTGAACAAGACCTTGTCTTGCAGCCCGTACCATCGCACAAACCGCTCCAAGTTGGTGCGGTCGCCGCCGCCCACGATGACGAACTTGGTGTTCGGTTCCTCGGCGAGCACCACCGAAGCCGCGTTCAGCAAAACGTGGATGCCTTTCTCGCGCACAAACCGACCGACGTACATGACGATCTTTTCGTCCGGGCGGGCCAGGCGGCCGCGCCACTCGGCGATTTCGGCGTCGGTGGCCTCGAACTGGAACTTCTCCGCGTTGACGCCATTGAAGACGACATCAATCTTGTCGTAAGGGCAGGAGAACAGCCGGTGCGCTTCTTGCCGCATGAACTGCGAGCAGACAATGACACGCCAGGCTTCGTAGGTCAGCCAGTACTCTTGTTCGTGGATGTAGCGGCTGAGATCGTTGTGGATGCCGCCGTGGCGCCCTTGTTCGGTGGCGTGCACCGTGGCCACCATGGGTAGCTGATACTCGTACTTGAGTTCGCGGGCGCTGTCGAGGCTCAGCCAGTCGTGCGCATGGAAAAGGGTCGGCCGGCCTTCTTCCCGCCAATCTTCCAGCAGTTGACGGCAGCGGAGGTCGGTGGCTTTGTTGAGCAGTTGGATCTCGTCGACAAAGTTGACGGGTTCACGGGCCAGGTCCACGCGGTGGACGTGCACGCCGCTCGGCTCAATCTCCTCGTTGGGAGCCTTGGGGGTGGACTTGGTGACCACGTGGACTTCGATGCCACGCTTCACCAGTTCGGGGGAGAGTTCGTAAACGTGCGGACTGATGCCGCCCACGATGCGGGGTGGGTATTCCCAGGAGAGCATCACGACCCGCACGCCGCGATTATCCCCCATTCAAGTAGTCGAGTTCACGCAGGTGCCGCTCGCTTTGCCGCCAATCCGTGCGAACCTTAACGAACAATTCCAGAAACACTGGGCGTTCGATCAACTTTTCAATCTCCAAGCGGGCCTCGGTGCCAACGGTTCGAAGCATCGCGCCGCGTTTGCCAATCAGGATGGCTTTTTGCCCTTCGGTCTCGCAGAGCAGAACGCAACTTATAACAGTGCGGCGCTCTTCCTCTTCCCACTCTTCCACGTAGGTGGCAAGGGCGTGCGGAACCTCCTGGCGGAGCTGACGGATGGCCTTCTCCCGCACAATCTCGGCGGAGAGGGTGCGCATGGACTGGTCCGTGTAGGTGTCCTCGTCGTACATGGGCGCCGCTTCGGGCAGCTTGCTGACCAAGAGCGCCACCAGTTCCTTGAGGTTGTGCTCCTTGGTCATGCACGTCATGATCGCGTCGTCCGGCTCGAACAGCTCATGGAAGGCAGTCCAGCGCGGCTCCACGAACTGCGGCTTAAGCAAGTCCATCTTGTTGATACACAGGATTACCGGATGGACCCGCTTTTCGCCAATCAGGTTGGACTGCCGCATGAGCTCGGCAATCTGTCGATCCTCGGCGGTGGGGTCTTGGCCGCCATTGACGACGATCAGCACCACATCCGCATCCACCAGCGAGGTCTTGGCCGTCTCGTTGAGAGCCCGGCCAAGCCGGTGGTGCGGGGCGTGGATGCCCGGCGTATCGATGAACGCGATTTGGTATTCGCCGGTCGTCAGTACGCCGAGGGCGCGCCGCCGGGTGGTCTGGACCTTGTCCGAGACGATGCTGATTTTCTCGCCCACCAGGGCGTTCACCATCGTGCTCTTGCCCACGTTGGGGCGGCCGACTACGGCAACAAAACCACTTCGATACGCTGCCATGCCTTAGTCTCGCTTGCGGAAGAACACGTTGATCGAGTCCGGTTCGGCCTCTTGGCGATCCGCGCCTTCGCGTCCGCGCCGCGTCCCCTCTTCCTGTCCGCCGCGGTTGCGTCGGTTTCGTCGGTTGTTGCGCCGTCGTCGGTCGGGGTCCATTTCGTCTTGGATGGCGATGGCCTCTTCTTGTCGGCGGTCAATTTCTAGGAACGACGGTTTCAGCAAGAAGTCATCGGCCAGGTCTTCGCTCCAGGTTTCCTCCACCCACTCGCCCAGCTGCATGATGGGCACGTCGAGGTCCATGGCGTTGGCGTGATCCGGTTGGTTGGCGCGCAGGGTTTGCACGTCAACGGCATCGCCGCCTTCTCCCGCACCCTTGAGCAGAGCTTCGACATCGCCCCGCAGTCCGACCAAGAACGAATAGGTGTGTCCATCCAGAGCGTGGAAGCGGACGGCGTGATTCTCCACCGTCACCCACTCGCTGGTGACGAGGTTATAGGCCGACCATTGATCCGGCAGCGCAATGGTACGCGGGCCGGTGCCCTTGGCGTGGATGGTGAGGAACGGAGGCCGCGCCCAGATCACATCATCGTCGAACGACCACACGTGGGCGCCGGCAATGGTGCCGAGTTCGCGGAACAACGCCGGGCTCACAATCGGTTCGCCAAGGAATACGGACAACCAGTGCTTGCTGCGGTCCGGATCTTCATCAAACGGGCTGACCACAAAGCTGGGCAGCCCCGTCGAGCTGTATTCGCCCAGTAGCACGCCGACCTCGGGGATGGCGAAGTAGCTGGGCGACAGCGTGCCGCCTTCGGCGAGCTTGCGCTCGTCTAAGGCTTGGCAGAGCGGTTCGCGCGTGTTGAGGAGCGTGGTGCCGCTGCGGCTGGCGAACGGCTGCGGCCGAATGGCGATGCCCGTGATTTCGCGCGCTCGTTCCAGGCTTTCGCGGCCGGCTTCGAAGAGTCCAGCGGCGTAGAGCCAGAACAGCACCTTATTGTCGCGCTGCAGGCGGGACTTGATGGCGCTGCGCACTTCCGGCCGCACATCCCACGCATTGACGAAGACGTAGAGTCGACTTTCCGGGAAGTTCTCGCGGTGGGCGAGGTCGCTAAGGAGGTAACAACCCACGCTGAGGCCCGAGCGGAGCAGGGACTCGCGCACTTGCTTCACGAGGTCATCAAAGGCTTCGCGGTCGGCAAGGTAGGCCAGCGAGCGCTCGTCAATCAGGAGCGCCACGTCCGGGCCGGTCATCGGCGCTTGCATGCGCATGCGCTGAGCGGCTTGGATCTTTTCGGCGCGCGCCCAGATGCCCGGGCTGTTGAGCCACCCGTTGCCCCAGGTGTCCATCCAAACGTTGCCGCCGCCATGGGCCAGCGTGAGGCCCGCGCCGCGCCAGTGGACATTCTCCAAGGCTTGCGGCGTCTTGATGACCGGGTTGTAGGAATCCGGCTCTTCGCGGCCGCTGATGGGCGTCTTGTAATCCTCTTCGGAAAGGGCCAACTTGCCGTTGAGGGCGAAGCTGTCCATCGGGCCGGGGAAGGCCGCCAAGGCTCCGGGAAGCCGACTTTCGTGGCTCGGCGGGCCGGCGATGTAATCCACATCGGCGCAGCGAAGGAGCTTGCCGAGGGAGAGGTGGCCACTATACGGGTGCGACCACTCGAAGGTGTAACCGTAGCTGACGCCCACCAAGTAGGTGCCCTCGCTTTCCTTCTTCACGCAATAGGCCAGGTTGGCAATCCGCTCGTGGGTGGCGTCACTCAGGAAGAGGTGATAGTCCACCCAGCGCCGCGACTTGCGATCGGTGCGGACGAACGTTTCTTCCATGCTGCGCCGCTCGGTCATCGGCGGGATCTGCACAGTGTCGAAATCGGCACTGCCATCAAACCACGAGGCACGCAGCGTCACCACATCGTTGCGGTAGCGGGCACGGAGCCATTGGCGGAACTTCTCAGTGGAGGAGATGGAGTTGTCGTAGCCGCCGTCGGTGGGGAAGAACCACTCGCCGCGCTCCAGGTGGATGCCCAGCACGTGATCGGCGAACGGCATCTTGCGGAGCTTGCGGATGAAGCGGGCGAGACAATCTTCGGCGTCGTTCCAGAAGGTGTCATCGCTCACGCTCGGGTCGGCCAACATGCCGTCTTCGCCAATGAAGCGGGCGTTCTTGTAAGATTTCTCCCAATCCTTGGGCGCGACAAAGGCCACGCGGAACTGAACCAGGGCCTGCGGATTGACTTCGGTGACCTGCTTGAGCAAGTAGGCGGCCATCGAGACGGCATCGTCCACCATGCGGTCGTTCACTTCCAACTCGACCAGGAGTGAGATGAGGTGCGTGCCGTGCTCGGCGGCCAGCTTGATCTCTTCCTTCACGGTTTCGAGGCGCTTGGGCTCGAGGGCAGCCGCGAAGAAGAAGTGCGGCGCCAATGCCTTTTGATTCTTGGTGAGGATGGGCACGCCGTCGCGGACGACGACCTGCGGGGCATCCAGGGGGATGGCGATGGGTTCGCGCTGCGGAACGATCGGTTCGGGCGCGGCGACCACGGCGGCCTTGGGGGCCGGACGTTCGCGGAAGCGGGCCTTCGGTCGAGCCGGGGCCTCTTCGTTCGTCTCGTCGGTATCCGGGGTGCTTTCAGTCGCGGCCGGGGGCTCGTCATCCGATCGGCCTCGTCGGCGGGATCGGCGCTCTCGCTCGGGCTTGGCATCGGATCGAGCTTCGCTTCGGGATTCAGTTCGAGATTCGGTTCGTGCTTCAGCTACCGCAGCTTCTTCAACCGGGGATTCCGATCGACCACCACGTCGGTTGCGACCTCTCGAGCGGTCGTTTCTCGCGTTCGGTCTGGCTTCCGCATCGTTGTCGGTTTCGACCTGAGCTTCGGAGGTGTTCTCGTCGGAATCGGACGGAACCGGGCCGGCGGTCTTGGGTCGCCAGGAGAGGCCGGCAAAGCCGAGCGACTCGAGGAGGGCCGAGGGGTCGGCTGTGGATTCCTTCTTGGCCGCACGGGCGGGTGCCGGACGGCGTGACTTGGCGGCCGCTGCCTTGGGGGCCGTTACTTCTTCAGTCTTTTCCGGCGCAGGTGCGGCCTTGCCCCGTCCGCGGGTCGGCTTGGCGACCGGGGCACTTTCGGTGACTTCCGGGGCGGCCTTTGCGGCGGTCTTGGTGCTCGTCCGGCGAGTTTTGGCCGGCGTGGCGGCTACAGTGGCGGCTTCGGGAGTCGCTTCGGGCTCGGCCTTCGCCTTCGCAGTTCGCCCCCGGCGGGACTTGGCCACCGGCTCGATGATGATTTCATCGCTGGGTGGGCGGCGGGTTCGCCGGGCGGGTTTCGTTTCGGGAGACTCTACGCTCGTGGGAGTGGGGTCAGTGGGGGTCGATAAAATTGTTTCGGTCGCGTCCTGCTTTGTTTTCCGGGCCATTTGTGTCGCCTTGCGCATGTCCGAAGCTCGCTTAGGAAGGGAAGTTAGGCCCCGACAAACCAAGCCCTTCAGACTCGCTGAGTTTAGCTTATTTTTGAGGCTGGCCTAACGAGCGCGGCCCCTTTGTCCGATACACAACGTGGAGGAAACTCTCATCGTCATATGACGAGCGTTGCTTTGAACCCGATTTTGGGGGTCAAGGCCGAGGTAAGTCCCCTCCCGGAAAGTCGAGATACGAGCTCGAAGCCGGACTTTGAACAAGTCCTGGATGAGAAATCGGTCCGACCCGCTCTGGAAGCGAATCAGGGTCCTGAAGTTGACCTCGATAGCAAGCTGGCCCAGAGTCCGGAAGGTGAGACGCTATCGGCGGAGACCCTGGCTAGTGAAGAACCCGGAGAGGGGGTCATCGCGCATCCGTTTTTGTACCCACTTGGTTTGGTCCCGTTGCCCTGGGGCGGCCAAGACCCGCGCATGCCTTCGACGGCTGATCTCGCCGTGTGGACGAGTTCGACCACGTCCACGGTCGCACCGTTGAACACGGCGGCACTTCCCATTCCTTCCGCTGTTGTTGCTCAACTGGTGGCGCCCGAAGTTGCGGCGCAGACCAACCTGACAACCGATACCAGCGCGGAAACCTCGATTGAGACCGAAGCTGGCGGAGCCATTCCGGGTGCTCAGACCCAACCGATTCCGAACGCGGATACGGAGGTGGCTGCCGTCAATCTGAAGGCACCTCAAGGCGTTTCGGTTTTGCAGGTCACCTACGCTGACAAGCCGGTCACTGAAGTGATGCCCGAGGCGGCCAAGCCCGCGGTGCAGAACTCAAACACCACCGGAACCCCCATTGCGAACCAAGCCGTCGCGGGGGCCTTCGCCGCCAATGCGGATGCCAGCGGCGGAATGGAGTTTGGAGCGGGCAACCCGGGAGAATCTGGTGATGACCCGGAGATTACGACCAACGTGCTGGGAGATGCCTCGATGGTGAAGGCCACCGCGAATGCATCGGAGGCCGAACAAACGGCATCCATTGATCTTGACAAGTCGAGTGACCGCCAGCAAGTTATCCGTCAGGTGGCCGAACGACTAGAGAACGCGCTCACGGCTCGCCACGCGGGCACAATCACGATTCGATTGGCGACCGAAGCTTTTGGCGACGTCAATATTCTGCTGAACGTTGAGGGTAACCAAGTCAAAACGGATATCCAAACGAACGACCAGCGCCTGGCCGCCGCCCTGATGCAACAGCGCCCGGAACTCACCCAACGCATCGAGAGCAAGGGCTTCTCCCTGATGGACTTCAACGTAGGCAGCGATGGCAGCAACCAGCAAAACCCTTCGTTTGGTGGCCAAAGATTCTCTGATTCCGGCCCCAGTTCTTACCTGGGTGATGCCGGTCGTCTCTCCGACACCTACGAATCTGCGCCGAGCCCCGCCTCTGCCTCGACCCACGGGTTGGATACCCGCCTTTAAGAACATGATCGATTCCGTCACTCAAATGACTGGCTTCAAGAATCCGAACCAGAAGGGACGAAGTGAATTCAACACCGAAACCTTCATCCGGCTCTTGACCGTTCAGCTCTCGACCCAAAACCCGCTGGACCCGATGAAGGATGCGGAGATGTTTGCGCAGATCGCGCAACTCGGTCAGGTCGACGGCCTCGGCAAGCTGCAAACCAGTGTGGATATGCAACAGGCCAGCTCCTATCTCGGCAAGACCGTGGTGGCGGTGCGCCCCGATACCAAGGACAGCTACAAGGTTGACTTGCTGGAAGGCAAGGTCACGAAGGTCCTTGTGCGAGATGGCGATCCCTACCTGGTGGTGCAAGAAGCCAACGGCGGTAGCGTCGAAATCCAGTTGGGCCACGTCCAGCAAGTGAAGAACTAACCGCTATGTCGAATCCCATTCAAAACTCAAAGATCCAGCAGTTGGTGCAAACGCAGCCGACGGCGCTGCGGCCCACCGCTCCGGCGGGCGCCCCGGGCGCTACGACGGGACCGGATTTTGCCACGCAACTTACGGATCGCCTGAAGGTGAGCGGCCACGCCGCCACCCGCATGCAAAGTCGCGACATTCAGCTGGATGGCGCGCAGTGGGAACGAGTTTTGAACGGAGTGGACCGGGCGGCCGAAAAGGGCGCCAAAGAAAGCCTGGTGATGATTGATGATGTGGCCCTGGTGGTGAGCGTTCGGAACCGAACGGTGATCACGGCCGTGGATCAACAAAGCCTCAAGGAGAACGTTTTTACAAACATTGACAGTGCTGTCATTGTTTGACCTTCCCTGACTCGTCACTCTCGGTGGAACACACGCGGGACTCGGATTGACCCTCCGGGACGCATGGCATACGAGCTGAATGCTCGAAGCGCTCCACCCCTGACCTTGGGCTCTCTTGATGAGAAGAGAGCCCAAACCATCAAGAAACAAAGGAACTTATGCTACAAGCCATGCTCTCTGGCGTTGCCAGTATCAAAGCGCAACAAACGCGCATGAACGTGATCGGGAACAACCTGGCCAACGTGAATACGACGGCCTATAAGGGCACCCGCGTGTCGTTCACCGACATGATGGCCCAGACGGTGCGGGGCGCCACGCGCCCGACCGACACCCGCGGCGGTCTCAACCCGATTCAGTACGGCCTCGGGGTGCTCACCAGCGGCACCGACGCCAACATGGAACAGGGAAGCCTGAACGCCACCAACCGCCAAACCGACTTTGCGATCCAGGGCAACGGCTTCTTTGCCGTCAGCAATGGCGACCGCATTGCCTACACTCGCGACGGAACGTTTGACCTCGATGCCAGCGGCTTCTTGGTGCACCGCTCCACGGGCGAGCGCCTGTTGGGTTGGTCCGCGAACCCGGTGGATGGCACCATTGACACGAACGCTCCGGTGGGCGAAGCCAGTGCGCTCCAGATCCCGATTGGCCAGCGCACCGCCGTGCAGCAAACCACGGAAGTGACCTGGGCGGGGAACCTGGACTCCCGTGAGTTCAACTCGGCCGGTACTGCCACCACGTCTTCGCTGGTGCGTGTCTATGACCCGCTGGGCGGGGCGCACGATGTGACGGTGACGCTGACGGAAGGTGCCACGCCGAACTCTTGGAACTGGAGTGTGGCGGGTACGACCTTGACCGCGACGGGTTCGGGCACGTTGACCTTTGATCCGACCGACGGCACGATTCTCTCCGGGTCTACTGGTTCGGCGACGTTCACGCCGCCGCCGGCGTCGGGGGTCCCGCCCTTTGATGTCGATATGGACTTCTCGGCCTTCAGCCAGTTGGCCACCGATATGCAGATCCAAGCCGCCAACCAGAACGGTTACGGTCCGGGTTCGCTGCAGAACTACAGCGTGGGTGCCGACGGGGTTATCACCGGCATCTACACCAACGGCCTCACCCGCTCCCTGGGGCAGATTGCGATGGCGATCTTCTCCAACCCGGGTGGCCTCGAGCGACAGGGCAGCAACCTGTACCGCAACACCGACAACTCCGGGGTGCCGGTGATTGGCGCGCCGCGCAGTGGCGGCCGTGGTCAAGTGAATGCGGGCTTCTTGGAGCAATCGAACGTGGACATCGGGACGGAATTCACCGACCTGATCGTGACGCAGCGTGGCTTCCAGGCCAATACGCGGGTCGTCACCACGGTGGACGAAATGCTGCAAGACCTGATCAACATGAAGCGCTAATCGCGCTTCTGATCGGGTCGGCTGAGAGCTAGTTCTTCCCGGCGGGGTGTCCTTGGGGCACTCCGCTGGGCTTTGGCACATCAATTGCTCGGAAAGAGCGTGTGTCCGTTCCCGAGTTTGCTCTCACCACGCAAGGCGCGTTAGGTTTGCTGCGCTTTGAAATCACCCCGGCCCATGGTGTGCTTTTGGGGATGAAGGACGACCAGGCCCTGCCGCTGCGGAAGGCCTTGGTAGGGGTCGGCGGCGACGGGATTCTGATGGACCTCCTCAGCGGGGCGCAGATTTTGGGTTGCTACGGTGAGGCCGACACGGACGTGACGCCCGAGCGATTGGCTCCTTTGCGCATTCCCACGGGCCGGTTTGGCGCGGAAGCCACCTCCCACATCGAGTTCTTTGGCAGTCTGCCGACCCGCACTTTGGCGACGACACGTTTCCATATGTTCGAGCATGTCTTTCGGGTCTTTGATCATGAGGGAACCGTGAGTACGCTCGCTTTGATGATTGTCGAGCACTCGCAGTTGCGCACGTGGTCATACTTCTTTGCCGCCGACCGGAATCCCGTGCCGCCCAAGGTGCTGGGGGGCAAGGGGCAGTGGGTGTTTGACGGACACACCGGCGAGCTGATCGGGGGGCACTCGGGCAAGGTGGGCTTGCTGTGGGCGGATGTGGATCGCCCGGCCCTGGGCATGACCGTGGACTTCACGAGCCTGCGGGAACAAGACCAGGAGCATTCCGAGGTGCGTTTACGCTTTGCGGATGGCCGGGCGGGCAAGGGCGTACAGGGTTACAACATCACCCCAAACGGCCAAGTGAGCGTGAGCCTGGGCGGCGGTATGGAACGCGTGATTGGCCAGATTGTGACGGCCAACCACGGAGTCGCCAGCATCGGCCCGCTGCATGTGGCACCAAGAAGCCTCTCGCACGGCCTCGGTCTTCGGTAACCTGCGGGGCATGCATCGCGAAGCTTTTGCGACCACTGCCGCCCCGGCCGCCATCGGCCCCTACAGCCAGGCCATCGTCGCCTCAGGCACCCTGGTTTTCCTGAGCGGCTCGATCCCGCTCACGCCGGAAGGGGAACTGGTGATGGACAGCATCGAAGCCCAAACCGAGCAGGTTTGCCAAAACATCAAGGCCCTGCTGGGCGCCATGGGCTTGGGCATGGAGAACATCGTGAAGACCACGATTTTTCTCAGCAGCATGGACCACTTCGGCACCGTCAACGAAGTCTACGGGCGGCACATGGCCAGCCCGCCGCCGGCCCGCAGCACCGTGGCCGTGGCCGGTCTGCCGAAGGGTGTCGACGTCGAAATCGAATGCATCGCCGTTCGCCCGTGATTCGGTAAATCGTGAAGCGGGTCGTCAGCGTCAGTCTGGGCAGTAGCAAGCGGAACAAGGTGGCCGAGGTCACCTTGCTCGGCCAGCCCTTCCGCATCGAGAGAATCGGCACCGACGGGGACCGGTCGGCTTTCCGGCAGAAGATGGAAGAGCTGGACGGCCAGGTGGCGGCCCTCGGCATTGGCGGGGCGGACCGGTGGGTGGTGAGTGGCACCAAGCGGTACGCCTTCCGGGATGTGGAGAGCCTGATCGAGGGCGTGAAGCAGACCCCGGTGGTGGATGGCAGTGGCCTGAAGCACACGCTGGAACGCCAGACCATTGAGCGGCTGGCGCAAGACGGCACAGTGGACTTCCGCTCGCTTTGTACGCTCCTGGTGAGCGCGGTGGACCGCTACGGCATGGCGCAGGCGCTCGACGCCCAGGGTGGGCGCGTGATCTACGGCGACTTGCTTTTTGGCCTCGGTTTGCCGCTACCGGTGCGCAGTTACCGGGCGGTGCAGCGCATTGCCAGCGCGATTTTGCCGCTCATCACCCTCATGCCGATTCAATGGTTCTATCCTACGGGCAGCAAGCAGGAGACGCGCGATCCCAAGTTCCCCAAGATCTTCGCCGAGGCCGACGTGGTGGCCGGGGACTGGCACTACATTCGCCGGTACATGCCCGACCAGATGCCGGGGAAGACGATTCTCACCCAGACCTTGCGGCAGGCGGATTACGACTTTCTGCGCGGGGCGGGGGTGCGCCGCGCCATCACCACCACCCCGGTGATTGAGGGCGAGACCTTTGCCACCAACGTGATGGAAGGCGTGATCGTGGCGTATTTGGAAAAGTCTCCTGAAGCCATCACTCCCGAGGATTACATGCGCGTTTTGCAAGAACTCAATTGGTCACCCGCCGTGGTGGACCTGACCTCCGGGCCGGTCGGTACGGCTTCGGTACACTGAGGTCGCTTGGAACGCTTCGCCTTTGTCATCCACCCGATCCACATTCGGGATATCGGGCGGAAGTTTCCGTTCACCAATTACCTGCCCGAGCGGGTGGTGGAGGAGATCATCCGGCGCAAATCGCCGCAGAAGGTGAGTGAGATCACCGGCATCGTCTCGCCCACCGGGTCGGAGGCGAGCGGCCTTTTCATCGCCCTGCCGCTGACGCCGAAGCAGATGACCAAGGACTTGCCGCTGGAGGAGGTCTACGGCCGCATCGTGCAATGTGCAGAAATCGCCCACCAGGAAGGCGCGAAGATCATCGGCCTGGGGGCCTTCACCAGCGTGGTGGGGGATGGCGGCATCACCGTGGCTCAGCGCAGCCCCATTGCCGTGACGACGGGCAACAGCTACACCGTGGCCACTGCGATTGAAGGGGCCCTGGACGCGGCCCGACGAGTGGGCATAGACACGCATTCCGCCACCCTGGCGGTGGTGGGCGCCACCGGATCGATCGGCCAGACGTGCGCCCGCGTCATGGCCCCGCTCTTTGCCAAGACCCTCGTGATTGGGCGCGACCAAGCGCGAACCGAAGCCCTGGCCAGCGAACTCCCGCGCGCCGAAGGCGGCACCGATTACACGGTGCTGAACCAAGCCGACGTGATTGTGACCGTGACGAGCAGTGAGGCCGCTGTAATTGAACCCAGGCACCTCAAGCCGGGCTCGGTGGTGTGCGATGTGGCGCGGCCCCGCGATGTCTCGGTGCGCGTGGCCAAGGAACGCACCGATGTACTGGTGATTGAAGGTGGCGTGGTGGCGGTGCCGGGCGCAAATGCCGACTTTGGGTTTAACTTTGGATTCCCGCCCAAAACGGCGTACGCCTGCATGAGCGAAACCATCATGCTGGCGCTGGAAGGCCGCTACGAGAATTTCACCCTGGGCAAGGATGTTTCGGTGGAACAAGCCGAAGAAACCCGGCGCCTGGCGGATCGTCATGGATTCAAGCTGGCGGGTTACCGCAGCTTTGAACGAGAAGTGAATCAAGAGACCATTGAGCGTGTCCGAGCGGCCCGAGCCCCCCAACCTGTCCCCGGCCGCTGAACCGGCGATCCGGATCACGGATTTAGGGCACCGCTTTGACCAGAAGTGGGTGCTGCGAGGAATCACGCTCGACATTGCCCCCGGCGAGATCGTGACCGTCTTGGGCGGCAGCGGCGGCGGCAAGACGACCTTTTTGCGGTGCGTGGGCGGGCTGCTCATCCCGAGCGAAGGCGACATCACGATCATGGGAGATTCAGTGCGCCGAGACCCCGATCGGTTGCGGAGTCACACGGGCTTTGTGTTCCAATATTCGGCCCTGTTTGACAGCATGACGGTGGAGGAGAACGTGCTGTTTGGGATCCGCCGGCAGCGCAAGCTCCGGGATCGCGAAGGGAAGGAGCTCGCGACCCAATTGTTGGCCGATGTGGGTTTGCGTGATATCTTGCACCAACTGCCTTCCGAACTGAGCGGCGGGATGCGCAAGCTCGTGGGGCTGGCGCGGGCCTTGGCGATTGAACCGAAAGTGCTTCTCTACGACGAGCCGACCAGCGGACTGGACCCCGTGTCGGCCTACACCATTGATCGCCTGATAACCGACACTCGCGACCGCACAGGCGCCACGAGCCTGGTGGTGACGCATGATGTCGGGTCGGTGGCTCGGTTTGCCGACCGGGTGCTGTTC
>CALRVA020000077.1:0-12967 GCA_943371495.1 Archangium gephyra
GATCGTCGGGACGCCCACCGCCTCGATGGCATCCATCAGGGTGTGAGTCTCTTGCGCCGCCGTCTCCGGGGCCACCGTGACGGGGTGATAGGTGGTAACAAAGAAAGGATCGGGGAGCACCCGCCCGACGGCTTGCTCGAGTTCCGCCCGCTCCGCCCGGGGCAGCGAGAGAATCAAATCCAGGGCCGGAGCTCCGCTCACCCAGACGCGGTCGGGTTGTTCGCCCATCTGGATCACGCGCTGCCGGTACGCCTCGGTGGCCGTGAAGTGCAGGTGGCTGAGCTTCGTCAGGCTATGCCGCAGCACATTGTCAATCGCCCCCTCGGTCTCTTCGCCTCCGTGCAAGTGGATGAGGGGGATGCGGAACGGAGTGGCGGCCACGGCGGCGGCATGGGTTTCGTAGCGGTCGCCGAGGAGCATCACGGCGTCGGGCTTCAGGCTTTCATAGGCCTGGGCAAAGCCTTCCGTACCCCGCGCCATGCTCTGCGCAATGGCCTGCGGGTCGTCGGTGGGCATGGTCATCGGCACCCGCGCCGCCGCCGCAAACCCCCGGGCTTCGATCATGTCGAGCGTGTGCCCATGGGCTTCGCTGAGGTGTGCGGCCGCCACGATCAGCAGGGGTTCGAACATGGGGTGGGCCTGCAGGGCGCGCAGCACGGGCTCCAAGTAGTTGAAGTCCGACCGCGCGACCGTGACGACCCCGATGCGGATCACTGCAGGTCGCTCCACGCCAGGCGGTGACCCGCCGGCACATCCTGTCGAAGGGTGCGCCCGATCACGCGATCCCAATCGGCGGGCTCGATGCCCCCGGCCGGTCGCCGTAAGCCCACGTGGGCCTCCGTGAGAACGGTGCCCGCGGGGCAAGCCTGCGTGAGCACCACGCTGCGCCGGGCCACTTGCTTGGTATTCAGCTCCGCGGCGGTGGGGCGCTTACGCCCGTCCCCCAAGCACGATTCGATGTCGCGCACGCCCTGCACCAGGGTCTTGAGTTCATCGGGCTCCAGGCTCGCCGCGTGGTCCGGCCCGGGCAGGCTGCGGTCCAAGGTGAAGTGCTTCTCTAGGATGCACGCCCCCCGCGCCACCGCCGCCCACGCCACAGGGAAACCCAGCGTGTGGTCACTAAATCCAACCGGAAGATGGAACGCCGCCCCTAAGGTGTCCATGGCCCGCAGATTCACCTCACTGGGGGGCGTGGGGTACGCGCTCACGCAATGCAAGATGGCCATCGGCCCGGCGCCGTTTTCGGCGAGGGTCTCCACCGCGGCTTCCACTTCGCCGAGCGTGCCCATTCCGGTGCTGAGAATGGTCGCCCGCCCCTTGCGCGCCAAGTGCCGCAAGAACGGAATGTTGGTGAGTTCTCCGCTCGGCACCTTCACCACGTCCATCCCGAGGTCGTCCAGCATGTCCGCGCTGGCCTCATCGAAGGCCGTAGACATGAACCGGATGCCGCACGTCTCACAGTAGGTTTTGAGTTCAGCAAACTGGGCGTCGGTGAACTCCAGCGACTTGAGCAAAGTGAGCTGATCCGGGGCCGTCTCGCCTGGCTTCTTCATGTAGTCGGCCAAGGGCGCGTCGGCGCTGGCAAGGGCTTCCGCGCGGAACGTCTGGAACTTCACCGCGTCGGCCCCGCTGGCCGCTGCCACTTCCACCATTTCCCGGGCGCGCGCCAGGCTGCCGTTGTGGTTCACACCGGCTTCGGCAATGATGAAGCAAGGCTTATTTTGACCAAATGGTGAGTTCATAACGTTTCTCGCGCGGCTCCGGCCGCCAGCAGGGTCGCCATCTCCCAATCCTCCTGGTTGTCGATATCCACACTTCGCAGGGCGGGCATCACGTAGGGGCGGGTTCGGGGTGGCAGAAACTGTCGGGTGGCGCGGAGCGTCTCCGTCCTCACAAGATACATGGCTCCGTTCAGCAGCCAGGGGGCCTGGGTGTCTTGCCGCCGGGCGGCGGCGTCTTCCGTGAGGGGGGCCAGGTAGCCCTCGTTGGTTTCCCGACGGAAGTAGGTGAGAGGATGGGCCGGGCACACGCTCACCACGGCGTCGGTCTCCTCGTCCACCAGGCGGGCGGCCGCCCGGATATCTTCCGCCGTGCGCAAGGGGGACGTGGGCTGCAGCAAAAGTAGCCACTCCACGGGGCCGTAGGCGTCCAGGGCATGCAGGGCCACGTCCAGCGATGTGGCCGTGTCGGTGGCCAATTCGGCCGGCCGCAACCAAGGCACCTTGGCCCCCGCCGCCCGCGCCGCCGCCGCAATCTCGTCCCCATCCGTACTGACCCACACCGCGGTGGCCAGCCCGGAATCCCGCGCCGCCTCAACGCTCCAGGCGATCAAGGGCCGCCCGAGAAAAGGCCGCACATTCTTGCCCGGCAGACCTTTTGAGCCTGCCCGGGCCGGAATCAGGGCCAGAACGGTGCCGATTTCGCTCACGGAAGTCCAGTTTAGCCCCCCTCGCCCCGGTATTCTTATCCGCATGACCGTCTTGGCCTCCGCGATGTTGGGGATGCTCCTGATTTCCGGTGCAGGACAACCTCTGGCTCAGGCCGGAGATCGTCCGGTCGCGCGCCTGCGGGTTGGCGATGAGATTGCCGTGCGCGTGGTGGCCATCCAGGGTTACGACGGCAACTACACCGTCCTGAGCGACGGCTCGGTGGTCGGCCTCGGCTTTGGACGGATTGAGGTCGAAGGCAAGACGGTTGCCGAAGTCCGCGCGGAGATCACTACCCGCATGCGCCGTATCTTGCGCGAGCCGGTGGTGGAAGTGGTGCTGTCCAAGCAGCGCCTCGACTACGTTTATGTGAGCGGCGTGAACCAGCAGAGCGCCGGACCCGTGGAGCTCACCGAAGGCATGGACCTGCGAGCCCTGGTCTCGCGGGTGGCCCTTCCCGCTGAAACCGACGAATATGATGTCGCCTTGTTCCGGCGTGGCGAGCGCGTGATCCGGCTGGACCTGGCCGGCGTGCTGAGCGGCGCCGAGAACCTGGGAGCCACTATGCTGGAGCCAAACGATGTGGTGACCGTGGCCCTCGCCGAGCGAGTGCGGGTGTGGGTGACCGGGAGCGTGGTGAAGGGCGGGGAGCTCCTCCTCCGTCCGGGTTCGGACGTGTACCAAGCCGTCGCCGCCGCCGGGGGTCCATTGACCGACATCATCAACGACCCTGACTTGGCCGTCACCGTCCGGCGCGGTCCGGAGACCATCCCCGTGCCCACCCGCCTGACCGAAGGGCAAGCCCCGTTGGTGCTCCAGCCTGGCGATACGGTTTCTGTCACCGTCCCCACCCCCATCCGGGTTGCGATTGGCGGCGAAGTGCTTCAGCCCGCCGAACTCAAACTCCGCCCCGAGACGACCCTCTCGCGTGCGCTGGCCCAGGCGGGTGGCCCCACCCCCACGGCCACGCTCAAGGACGTGTTGGTGATCCGAGGGAGCGAGGCGTTCCGCTTGGATGTCAGCGGCACCGTCACCGCCGGCGGCCCCGTCTCCGAGTTCGTCTTGCAGGATGGCGACGCCGTTTTTGTGCGTCGCAATGAGCGCATCGTGGTGGTGCTGGGCAAGGTGAACAAGGCCGGCGATGTGCGCCTGGAAGACAACCGCGAATACCGCCTTGCTGATGCCGTGGCCGCCGCCGGGGGCGTGGCCCCCAACGGAAGCACACGCCGGGTGTATCTGGCCCGCCGCACCGAATCGGGGCGCGTGGAAGTGGTGGAGTACCGCCTCGACGAGTTCCTCAAGGACGGCAATCTCGAACAGAACCCCATCGTGCAAGAAGGCGACGTGGTGGTGGTCGGCGATCCGAAGGGGTTGACGGCGGGAGCGGCGATCCAGGTCATTTCGGCGGCCTCGATCCTCCGCACGATCTTTGGCAACTAATCGGAGAAGACTTTGGCGACTGGCTGGCGATCCCTGATCCTTGACACCGTGCTGACGGTGGTCGCCCTGTTTGTGGCCATTGCGCTCGGGGCCGGTCCTTCCGAGACCACCTGGTGGCCCCTCGCCGGGCCGCTCAGCGTGGTCGCCTTGGGCATCTATGCCTGGCGGGGCACTCACCGCAGTTCCTCGCGGCACCTGGGGGTCTTCGACATCCTCAATGTCGCCCTGGCGACGCTCATCGTCGCGGCTTTACAAGCCGTCATCCAGGCCGTCACGGGCGTCGGCAACCAAATTCCTGACCTCTACCGGGTCCCCATCATCACCTGGACCTTTGCGTTTTCCGCGCTCATCGCGGCGCGGGTGGCGGCCAATTTCCGCGAGATTCCGGGGTTCGGCGGCACGGATGCGGGCGCAGCCAACACCCTTATCGTGGGGGCCGGGGATGCAGGCGAAATCGTTTTCCGTGAACTCAATCGCGGGGCGGAAGGCAGCTACCGGGTCGTCGGCTTTATTGACGACGACGCCAACAAGCACAACCTTCGCATCCACGGGACGCCGGTTCTGGGCGGCATTGACGATATCCCGGCCTTGGTGAAGCAGCACGACATCAAGGAAATTCTCATTGCCATCCCCAGCGCCAGTGGGGAGGTCAATCGGCGCATCTTTAAGGCCAGTAGCGGCACCGGTGCTCGGGTGCGCAACCTGCCCAGCATCGCCATGCTGGTCTACAGCGAGCGGCCCATGATGCCCCTGATGCGGGCGTTCCAGGTGGAAGACCTGCTCCGCCGCGCTCCTGTGCGGACCGATAGCTCCCGCGCCAAAGAGTATGTGGGCGGCGAACGCGTGCTGGTCACGGGCGGGGGCGGCAGCATCGGCTCCGAGCTCGTGCGCCAACTCGCGCCGCTCGGACCGGCCAGCCTCATCGTGCTGGGAAAGGGCGAAAACAGCGTCTTCGAGATTGACCGCGAACTTCGCGACAACGGGATTTACCAACCCACGCCGGTGGTGTGCGATGTGCGGGATGCGCAGTCGCTCGACCTCGTTTTCAAACAGCATTTGCCCCGGGTGGTTTTCCACGCCGCGGCCCATAAGCACGTCCCGCTGATGGAAGCCAACCCCATTGAGGCGGTGCGCAACAACGTTTTTGGCACCCTCAATGCGGCCGAGGCCAGCGTGCGGCACGGCGCGCACAAGTTCATCCTGGTCAGCACCGACAAGGCGGTGAACCCCGGCAACGTGATGGGCGCCACCAAGCGCGTGGCCGAAATGATCGTGCAATCACTGGCCGGGCGCAGCGAAACCGGCATGGCTATCGTGCGGTTCGGCAACGTGCTGGGTAGTCGGGGGAGCCTCGTGCCCATCCTAACCCGGCAGATTGCCAACGGCGGGCCGCTGACCGTGACCCACCCGGACATGACGCGGTACTTCATGACCATCCCGGAAGCCGCCCAGCTCATTGTTCAATCCGGCGCGTTTGGCAACCAGGGAGAGATTTTCATCCTGGATATGGGGCAGGCCGTGCGCATCATGGAGCTTGCCGAAGACTTGATCCGCATGCACGGGCTGGTGCCAGGCCAAGACATCGAAATCAAGATCACCGGCATCCGCCCGGGTGAAAAGATTCACGAAGAATTAACCTACGCCGACGAACCCCTGGAGCCGCTGGAAGACCCGCGCATCAGCCGGGTGCAAAACACGGGCCGCATTGACCACCAATCCCTGCGCGCGGCGCTGGACCAGCTTCGAGAACTATGCGATGAGGGCAACCAGGACGCCGTGCGTTCCTTCCTGATGGAACTGGCCTGGGGCCGCGCCCTGCCGCCCGTAGCCCTGGACTAATCCTGCCCACTGGACCCAGACAGGCGTATACGCCTGTTGGGTAACTTGACTTTCGCCGCCGCTCATCCTTCTTTTTGGCCGCGCTGGGTTCGTGACAATCCCCCGGCCCCTGACATCGGGAATCCCGACCTCTGGAATTTATGCAAACGGCTTCCTTAACTCCGGGCGGAGCCTCCGCGCCGGAAATACCACTGATTGACGTCACAAGCGATCTCGACGAAGATGGCTTGTACGGCGTCCGTCGGCTCGTGGTTACTGCCACCGAAGTGACAGTCTTCACCCCGACGGGCGTCCCCACCTGCCGCATCGCGCTCAGCGACATTGCCAAAGCTCGTCATGACCCCCTCGTGAGTGGGGGACGCATGATTGTCACCCTCAAGAATGGGGTGATCATCCCGGTCGTCAACTACTCCTTGGCGGTCAGCGAAAAGTTCAGCGAGGTCGCGCGCGGCATCGAGCAGCTCAGCCAAGGCGAAGAGCTCGCGATTGACATGCACGACGAGCTGAAGCGCTGCCCCAAGTGCGACCGGCTGCTGCCCGAAAAAGACGGCCCGTGCCCCGTGTGTGTCAACCGCAGCAAGACGCTGTGGCGCATTTTTGGCTTCCTGAAGCCGTATAGCCGGGCGACCACCATGCTGGTGGCGGGCTCGGTTTGTACCACCGCGCTTAACCTCATTCCGCCGTACATCCAAAAGCAACTGGTGGACGGCTTTACGGCCAAGACGCTTGAAACCACGACCCTCCTGCAGTGGATGGCGCTCTGGTTGGGCTTGGCCCTCGCCGGCAGTGGCCTGCAAATCTTTAACGGCCGGTTGATGACCTACCTGGCTACGCACATCAGCAAGGACCTGCGCGCCAGCACCTACCGCGCCATCGAGTACCTCAGCATGAAGTACTTCGACCGCAAGCCGGTGGGGGCCATCGCCAGCCGCGTGACGCAAGACACCGACCGGGTGTGGCACTTCTTGGTGGACGGCTTCCCGTTCTTCATCACCAACTCGCTGATGGCGCTGGGCGTCATCGGGTTCTTGTTCAGCATCGACGCGGTGCTGGCCGCCGCGATCCTGGTACCGATTCCGTTCATATTGCTCATCAGCGTCCGCTATTGGAAGCCGATCAGCAACATGTTCTTTAAGGTGAGCCAGCGCATGGCCCGCCTGCACATGCAACTGAACGAATCGCTGAGCGGGATCCGCGTGGTGAAGGCGTTTGTCAGCGAAGACCGCGAGTTCAAGCGCTTTGACGAGCGCAACAAGGCGTGGCAGCAAGCCGCCATGCAGGCCGACCAGAAGTGGTACACGGCCTTCGGCATGATGACCTTCGCGGCCAGCCTGGGCGCGCTCATCAACTGGACCGTGGGTGGCATGTTTGTGCTGCAGGGCCGGCTGACGCTGGGCGAGTTCATCATGGTCAACTCGCTCCTCATCATGGTGTACGGCCCCATGCAGTGGTTTGCGCAGGTGAACAACTGGTTTAGCCGGGCCATGGCGGGGGCGGAGCGCATCTTTGAGGTCATGGACATGACCCCGGAGAGCAACCGCGAACTGGAACGCACCCTGGATATCCGGGGCGATGTGACCTTCGATGCCGTGCGATTTGGCTACGACAAGAGCAACCCGGTGCTGAAGAACCTGAACTTCGATGTGAAGGCGGGCGAGATGATCGGCTTTGTGGGTCGCAGTGGGGCAGGCAAATCCAGCACCATCAACCTCATCTGCCGGTTCTATGAACCCGACGGTGGACGTATCCTGGTGGACGGCGTGCCGCTCAACGAGATCAACATCGCCAACTACCGCTCGCAGATTGGGATCGTGCTGCAAGAGCCGTTCCTCTTCAATGGCACCATTGCGGAGAACATCGCCTACGGCAAGCCGGATGCCTCGCTGGAGGAGATCATGGTGGCGGCCCGCGCGGCCAACGCTCACGACTTCATCGTGAGCAAGCCGGACGGCTACGACAGCATTGTGGGTGAACGCGGCGTGCAACTGAGCGGCGGCGAAAAGCAGCGCATCAGCATCGCCCGCGCCATCCTGCACAACCCGCGCATCCTGATCCTGGACGAAGCGACCAGCAGCGTGGACGTGGAGACGGAGCGCCAGATCCAGGAGGCCATCGGCCGCCTGGTAGAAGGCCGCACCACCTTCGCCATTGCCCACCGCCTGAGCACCCTGCGCAACGCCAATCGGCTGATTGTGCTGGAACGCGGCGAGATCGTGGAAATGGGTACGCACGAAGAGCTTATGCAACGACGAGGCGTGTTCTGCAACCTAGTGGAAACCCAACGCGCCGTCACGGAGATCATCGGGGTGGGCAACTAATGAAGCTGTTCTACGCTCCCGAGGGTCGCCTGCGACTGACGCTGGAAGACCGCAGTCACCTGGATGTGGTGCCGGCCTGGGCCGCGCCCCGCACCCACCCGGATCAGTTCCTCTCCCTGCTGGATAGCAAGGGCAAGGAGATCTTGATGCTGGACCGGCTGGAGGACGCCGGCGCGGACAACGTAGAGGTGCTGCGGCAAGAGCTACGACGCCGCTACCTCTACAGCCAGGTGCGGCGCGTGAATGCGGTGCGGATGGAGTTCGGGGCCACGTACTGGTCGGTGGAAACGGACCGGGGTCACCGCGACTTTGTGACGCAAAGCCTGCAGGAAAACGCGCAGTGGATTGATGAGGAGTTCTTGCTGCTCATTGATGTGGAAGGCAACCACTACCAGGTCAAGCCCGTGAGTGCGCTGGACCCGGATAGCCTGCGCCGCCTGCGCAGCGTGGTGTGAGGCTCGACTCTCCCCGGGGCACGAAGCCCGGGGAGAGAGGTTGCTCGCCTACGGCACGACCGCTTCGAAAGAGAGCAATCGAGTCACGGGCGTGCCGGTCAATGAATACACCGTTCCGGTTCTCTTGTTTACCGAGATGTAGTTAGCCGCTTGCTGACCATTCCCGTCGGTGTAACCGTCGGTCAGTCCGCCTCCGACATTAATGTTTACGGTGTAAATGCGCCCGTTGCGGAAGGCTCTGAGAGCGCCATTGTCCGCAAAGTAGATCGTCCCCGCATCATCACTCGCTAGAGAAAGCGGAAGGGAGATTTGCCCCGGCTGCCCGTCGGAAGGGCCGTTGGTGCCGTCTCCAGCCACCGTCGTCACTTGCGCCGTCACCGGGTCGAGGCGCCGCAATCGTTTATTCGTGGCATCGGCAACATAGAACTTATCGTCGCCCCCCTTCTCGATATCGTACGGGTTGTTAAACTGGGCAAGATCGAAGGTTGAATCTGCAAACCCCTGAGTCCCCGAACCCGCGTAGGTGGTGAAGCTCCAATCTGCTCGATTGCCGTAGTTACCTGTTCCACAGTAGCCCACCACGATGCGGCTGTTGTTGGTATCCGCAATGTAGAGCTTCTTGGCGGGCTCATCAAAGTAGATGCCAAATGCAAGGGCAAACCGAACTGTGTCCCCGTTGCCGTTCGCCGATCCAGGCGAATTATCGGCCGCCCCGCCAATCCGATAGTAAATGAAGGAATTGGGCGCGGCATCGCCGGGGCTATTAAAGGCCCCCGTAGCGAACCAGAGTGTGTTGCCAGAAGTAAAGAAGAGCTTCGTACCATCGTCCGACGCGGTCAATCCCGCCACGTTGTTGGGGAAAGCTGCGGTCTCCCCACTACCTTCCGTAACTGCCGCATTGTTGAGCACATTCCCGACGGTATCCACCTGACCATTCGGGCGGTAGCGACGAATCTTGCGGCCGCTGCCGATGACGATATTGCCGTTATCAAAAGCGTGGATCGGACCGGCTACGGAAAAGCCCGCGCCGCGACCAATGCCGTCTTCAAAGTAGTCCCGCTCGCCCCCGGCCAGCAGGCGCGTGTAGACGTTCTCCGCCAGATCGTTGGTGCCGGCATCAATAGCGATGGGAGCCACCCCGCCGCCCGCCACTGTGACGTAGAACGTCATGCCCGCTTCAAACTGAACCGTGAAGCCCACGTCCACCGTCATTTCTTGATTCGGATTGAGCTGACCAATGGTGTACATGGCTCGGCCCGAGGGGGTCGTCCACTCCTCGTTGGTGAAGGACACCGGTTGCGTGCTGGAGCCGCTCACAAAGTTCGGCAAGATGAGGCGGCGCACCCGGTGATTCAGGCTATCGGCCACCAAGAAACTGTTGCCATTGCCCTTGCTGGCCAGGAGCGGATCCGAGAATCGCGGATTCAAGCCATCAATAAATCCGGCGACATTGGGGCTGACATATTCCTGCGCCCAACTGGCCAGTACGTAGGGGTTGCTGCCATTCGGCACCCGTAGCACCGTGATCTGGTCGGTACTCGGATTTGTGACGACGAGCCGGCCTTCGTTCACCGCGATCCCAAAGATTCCCGTGGGCAATGTGCGGATCGAGGCCGTGCGGGCCGTCATCGGGTCCACCACGTAGACCTGTCCGGTGTTGCCCGAAGTCACCCCCAGGATGGGGCGGCCCTGAATGATGCCGTAGTCCACGCCGGTGGCATTTGGCACGGTGGCCGCGAGAGTGGCCACCGGGGTTGCATTGAGGTTGGTGAGCTTCTTCACCTTGCCGTTGCCGAGATCCGCGACGTAGAGGTTGCCATCGCCGTAGCTCAGGCCGGTCGGGGTGTTGAAAAGGATGCTCGCCCCGGTGCCGATGCCATCGCCCGCCCCCGGGCCACCCGCTAGCACGGCCCCCTCGGAGCCATCCTTGCGCAACTTGATGATGCGGTGCCGGTCACGCTCGATGAAGTAGATCCAGTCGCCCTGCGGGTCGCCGGTGATGCCGAAAACGTTCTGGTAGCCACTGCCAATGGTGCTGACGGTGCCGTTGCGGATGCGGCGTATGCCGTTGCTGGCCCCCTGGGCCACGTACATCGTGCCATCGACGTCTTCCCACACTGCGCGGGGGGTACCGATGGAGGCGCTGGCCACAGCCCCGTCGGTGAGGCCGTTGGTGCCGATCCCGGCTTCTGTCATCGCAGAGAAGTCGCTGGCGGCGGTAGAAAGCGAGGCCGTAAGCGGCTCATTCAACCCGAGCGGGATGCGCGTGGTGTTCTTGAACTTGAGACGCAGCACGCGGCTGGAGACGCTAGAACCGGGCAGTTGGAAGACCTCGGCGCTCTCCACCTTCACCGAGTTGCCTTGCCAGATGGCGCGGCCCTCGGGGCCGAGATTGGTGACCTTGGCGGTGTTGGTGGCGGGGTCCACTTCGATCCGGGCCGTTACCCCGGCGTCGCGAGAAAAATCGGGGGCCAGGGGCGTCGTGCCGCCGATGAGGGAACCGCTCCCCCCTCCGCAGCCGACCAACGCGAGACCCAAGCCAAGACAACTCATCCACGCCACATTGCGCATGGTTTTAGTTTAGCGACCGGCCCCGGTTGCCGTCAACAAGAGGGGGCCAAAGCGAGAAAGCCCCCCAACCCTGGATTGGGGTTGAGGGGCTTGTCACTTCGTTTAGGCGAGTCCGTGGCCTATGGCACCACCGCTTCGTACGCCACTAATCGGGGGATAGTTTGAGATCCTATCGTCACCGTGTAAATGGTTCCGCTCTTGGGATTGACGGCCAACCGGCTCGGCGGATGCTGGCCGGCACCGTCCAAGTAACCGTCGCTGAGCGATCCCGGCGCATTGGTGGCAATCGTATAGAGTCGTCCATTTCGGTATACCCTGAGGCTGAAGAAGTCATAGAAGTAAATGGAGCCCGCCCCATCGCTGGCTAACCCTCGGGGGATCCACACTTGTCCCGGTGTGCCGTCTGCAAATGCGGCGTTGCCGTCTCCAGCTACCGTCGAAACCGTATTGTTAAGGAGGTTTATCCGGCGAAGCCTAGCGTTGTTGGAGTCCGCCACGTAGAGGGCATTATCGTCCCCTAAAGCCACTCCATCGGGAAGGTCAAACTGCGCACTACTCACCACGCCTTCAGTGAAACCACTTACGCCGGTACCCGCGTAACTGACAAAGCTCCAACTGGCTGGGGATGCAGTGCTATTCCCTACCAGGGTGCCTCGAACGATCCGGTGGTTTTGCGCATCGCAGACATAAAGAGTGGTTGAGATTGGATCATAAGCGAGCGCGGATGCGTCGGCAAAGCGCACGGCGTTTCCGTCCCCCGTCGCAGTACCGGAGCCGTTGTTGACGTCTCCAGCAATTCGTACGAAGCTGAAGTTCGTTGGCGGCAGCACATAGGGACTAGAAAGTGGTCCAAACCCAACCCACACTTGATTGCCCGAAGTGAAGAAGATCGTGCTATCGTCCGCCGCGACAATGCTATCAATGCTGCCTGGAAACTGAGCTACGGTGCCACTACCTTCTGTAGGAGTAAATCCTCCGCTGGTGTTACCGATCGTCCTCAAGGCTCCATCGGCAGGACTGAATCGCCGCAGTACATTGCCGTCTCCAATGACTAGTGACCCATTCGAAAATGCAGCAATCCCGGTGAAGTCGGGAGCTTGGATCCCGGCGCCAGCGCCTACGCCATCCTTCCTGAAATTGACGACTCCGCCAGCCAAAACACGTCCGTAGACATTGCTGGGCGGTGCGTTCGTGCCTGCATCAACCGCGATAGGGGCCACGCCGGAACCCGCGACGGTGACGTAGAACGTCATCGAAGCCTCAAACTGCACGGTAAACCCAATGTCGAGGGTCTTGGTGGAGTTCGGGAGCATAGAGCCCACGGTGTAGACCGCACGGCCCGTGCTGGTGGTCCATTCTTCATTGCTGAAGGTCACCGGTTGGGTGCTGGAGCCACTGACGAAGTTCGGCAGGATCAGCCGACGCACGCGGTGGTTGTTGGTATCGGCGAAAAGGAAGCCGTTGCCGTTGCCCGGGGCTGCGAGCAGCGGGTCATTGGCGGTGGGATTGAGGCCATCTTTAAAGCCGGCCGGACCTGGAGAGACATACTCCTGAGCCCAACTTGCGAGGACGTAGGGGTTACTGCCGTTGGGCACGCGCAGCACCGTGATGGTGTCGGTGACGTTGTTCGCCACCGCGAAGCGGCCTTCACTCACGGCAATGCCCGTCGCGCCACCCGCGAGCGTGCGAATAAGCGAACTCTTGTTCGTGATCGGGTCGACGGCAAAGACTTGGCCGGTCGAATTCGAGGTCACACCAAGGATGGGATTGCCCTGAATCTCGCCGTAGCTGATGCCATAGGCGTTCGGGATCCCGCTCGCCACCAGGCTCACAGTGGGCGTGCCGCTGAGGTTGCTCACGCGCTTCACCTTGCTGTTGCCAAGATCGGCAACAAACAGTTCGTTATCACCGAAGGTGA